>DDWF01000021.1:16705-16999 GCA_002345845.1 Betaproteobacteria bacterium UBA2293
CCACCGGGAAGACGTTGAGCCGGTAGTAGAGATCTTCGCGGAAGATACCCTTGGCGACGGCTTCGGCCATATCGCGATTGGAGGTGGCGACGATGCGGATATTGAGCTGCACGGGCTTCTTGCCGCCAACCCGCTCGACTTCCCGCTCCTGCAACACGCGCAGCAGCTTGGCCTGCAGGCCCATCGGCATTTCGGTGACTTCATCGAGCAGCAGGGTGCCGCCTTCGGCCTGTTCGAACTTGCCGGCCTGCGCCTGCTGGGCACCGGTGAAAGCGCCCTTTTCGTAGCCGAACA
>DDWF01000200.1 GCA_002345845.1 Betaproteobacteria bacterium UBA2293
TGCCGCGCGCCCAGATGCTGGCCGAGCTGATGCGCCTCAAGCACGGTATCGCCATCGCTGGCACCCATGGCAAGACGACGACGACCAGCCTGGTCGCCAGTATCCTGGCCGAAGGCGGTATCGATCCGACCTTCGTCATCGGCGGCCGGCTGAATGCCGCTGGCGCCAATGCCCGGCTCGGCAGCGGCGACTTCCTGGTGGCCGAGGCCGACGAGTCGGATGCCTCCTTCCTGTTCCTGTCGCCGGTGGTCTCGGTGGTCACCAATATCGACGCCGACCACATGGAAACCTACGGCCACGATTTCGAGCGCCTCAAGGGCGCTTTCGTCGAATTCCTCAATCGCTTGCCGTTTTACGGCGTCGCCGTCCTCTGCGCCGATGACCCGAATGTCTGCGCGATCATGCCGCAGGTCAGCAAGCAGATCGTCACCTACGGCTTGACGCCGGGCTGCAACTTCTACGCCGAGAACGTCGTCGCCGACGCTGGCCAGATGCGCTTCGACTGCGTGCGCGTCAATGGCACGACCAGCCGTCTGGCGATCACCCTGAACACCCCGGGCCTGCATAACGTGCTCAATGCCCTGGCGGCGATCGCCGTCGCCACCGAAGTCGGCGTCGCCGATGCCGCCATCGTCAAGGCGCTGGCCGAGTTCAGCGGCGTCGGCCGGCGCTTCCAGCGTTACGGCGAAGTGGCCTTGCCGGCTGGCGGCACGTTCACGCTGGTCGACGATTACGGCCATCACCCGGTGGAAATGGCCGCTACCCTGGCCGCCGCCCGTGGCGCCTTCCCCGGCCGCCGCCTGCTGCTGGCCTTCCAGCCGCACCGCTACACGCGCACCCGCGACTGCTTCGAGGATTTCGTCAAGGTGCTGAGCACCGTCGATGCCCTGTGCCTGGCCGAGGTCTATGCCGCCGGCGAGGCCCCGATCGTCGCTGCCGATGGCCGTTCGCTGGCCCGCGCCCTGCGTGTCGGCGGCAAGGTCGAGCCGGTCTTCGTCGAGGACATCGCGGCGCTGCCGCAAACGATCATGGAAGTCGCCCGCGATGGCGACGTGGTGTTGTGCATGGGCGCCGGGTCGATCGGCGCGGTGCCCGGAAAACTGGTGGAGTTGAAATGAGCGGTTTCGGCAAAGTCGCGGTGCTATTCGGTGGAACCTCCGCCGAGCGCGAGGTTTCTCTCAACAGTGGCGGGCGTGTCCTCGCTGCGTTGCAGGGGCAGGGCATCGATGCTCATCCCTTCGATCCGGCGACGCAGCCGCTCGACGCGCTGAAGGGCTACGACCGCGCCTTCGTCGCGCTGCATGGCCGCCACGGCGAGGACGGCACCATCCAGGGCGCCCTGGAGCTGATGCACATTCCCTACACCGGCTCCGGCGTCATGGCTTCGGCGCTGGGCATGGACAAGTTCCGCACCAAGCTGCTGTGGCAGGCCGGCGGTCTGCCAATTCCCGAATACGCGCTACTCACCGCCGATTCAGATTTCGCCGATGTTGAGGCGGCGCTCGGCCTGCCGCTGTTCGTCAAGCCGGCGCACGAGGGCTCGTCGATCGGCATCAGCAAGGTCAAGACACCCGACACGCTGCATCTGGCCTATGCCGAGAAGGCCCGCCACGATCCGCTGGTGATTGCCGAGAAGGGCATCATGGGCGGCGAATACACCGTCGGCATCGTCGGCGACGAGGCATTGCCGATCATCAAGATCGAGCCGGCCACCGAGTGGTACGACTACGAGGCCAAGTACAACCGCGACGACACCCGCTACTTGTGTCCCTGCGGTCTGCCGCCAGCCAAGGAGCTGGAAATCCGCCAGGGCGCGCTGGAAGCCTTCCGCCTGCTCGGCGGCCGCGGCTGGGGCCGGGTCGATTTCCTGATGGACGAAGACGGCAAGCACTACTACCTGGAAGTGAACACGGCGCCGGGCATGACCGACCATTCGCTGGTGCCGATGGCCGCCCGCGTTGCCGGCATGGACTATCCGGCCCTGGTTCGGCGTGTGCTCGAACTGGCTGCCAACGACTGAGACGATGAATGTGGCACAAACCGCAGCTGCTCAACGCCCTCGCCGACCTGCTGATGCTGGCCGCCAGTGCGGCCGTGCTGGCCGCCGGGACGGTGTGGCTGGTGCGCGTGCAGGCCTTGCCGGTGGTGCGCGTCGATTTCGTCGCGCCGCTGGTCGAGACGCGGCGTCAGGAAATCGAGCGGGTGCTGCCGCCGGTGCTCACCGGGAATTTCTTCAGCGTCAATCTGGAGGCAGTGCGCGGCTCGCTGGAGCGCCTGCCCTGGGTACGCAAGGTGGAAGTGCGGCGCATCTGGCCGGCGCGGCTGGAGATCAAGGTCGAGGAACATCAGGCGGTGGCGCGCTGGGGCGAGGGGCGCAGCGAACTGGTCAACAGTCATGGCGAAGTGTTCGCGGCCCTGTTGCCGGGCGAGCGGGCGGGGACGCTGCCCTTGCTTTACGGTCCGTCGGGGACCGCCTCGGAAGTGCTGGCGCGCTACGCCGAATGGGTCGGGGTATTCGCCAAGGTTGGCGAGCGGCCGGTGCAGTTGCTGCTGTCGCCGCGTCTGGCCTGGCAGTTGAAGCTGGCCGACGGCATGTTGTTGAACCTCGGTCGCGAGCAGCCAAAGGCGCCGCTGGGCGTGCGTCTGCAGCGCTTTATCGAGGTCTATCCGGAAACGGTCGCCGCTCAGGCGAAGCGTCCGCAAATGGTCGATTTACGCTATCCGAATGGTTTCGCGATACGGGTCGCGGGCGAGGGGAAGGGAAACTAGAAAGATGAGCAGGGAAAACAAGGACATGATTGTCGGACTCGACATCGGTACGTCGAAGATCGTTGCGCTGGTCGCCGAGCTGGACGGCGAAGGCCATCTCAATGTGATCGGCATGGGCTCGCAGGATTCGCGCGGCCTGAAGAAGGGCGTCGTGGTCAATATCGAGGAGACCGTGCACACCATCAGCCGGGTCATCCAGGAAGTCGAGCTGATGGCCGACTGCAAGGTGCGCGACGTCTACACTGGCATCGCCGGCAGCCATATCAAGAGCTTCAACTCGAACGGCATGGTGGCGATCAAGGACAAGGAAGTCACCCAGGCTGACATCGAGCGCGTCATCGAGACGGCCAAGGCGATGCCGATCCCGGCCGACCAGGAAATCCTGCACATCCTGACGCAGGAATTCGTCATCGACGGCCAGGACGGCATCCGCGAACCGATCGGCATGAGCGGCATGCGCCTGGAAGTGAAGACCCACATCGTCACCGGCGCCGTCTCGGCCGCCCAGAACATCGTCAAATGCGTCCGCCGCTGTGGCCTGGAAGTCAATGACCTGGTGCTGCAGCCGCTGGCCTCCAGTTACGCTGTCCTCTCTGAGGACGAGAAGGATCTCGGCGTCTGCCTGATCGACATCGGCGGTGGCACCACCGATCTGGCGGTGTGGACCCAGGGCGCCATTCGTCACACCTCGGTGATCCCCATCGCCGGCGACCAGGTCACCAACGACATCGCCATGGCCCTGCGCACGCCGACGCGCGAAGCCGAGGACATCAAGTGCAAGTACGGCTGCGCCCTGTCGCAACTGGCCGACGCCAGCGCCAATCTCGATGTCGCCGGTGTCGATGACCGGCCGAGCCGCAAGCTGTCGCGCAAGGCACTGGCCGACGTCATTCAGCCGCGCGTCGAAGAACTCTACGAGTTGATCCAGAACGAGCTGCGCCGGGCCGGCTTCGAGGAAGTGCTGTCGTCCGGCATCGTCCTCACCGGTGGCGCCAGCGTCATGCCGGGCATGGTCGAGCTGGGCGAGGAAATCTTTCATATGCCGGTGCGCCTGGGCAACCCGAAATATGTCGGCAGCCTGGCTGATGTCGTCCAGAGCCCGCGCTTCTCCACCGCTTACGGCCTGCTGCTGGAAGCGCAGGCGCAGCGCAAGCGGGGCCAGAAGATCCAGGAAAAGCAGGGCTTCATCGATGTTTTCCAGGGCATGAAGTCGTGGTTTGCCAAGAATTTTTGAATTGCATTTGAACCGTTTTTTCAGAGGAGGTAGTCATGTTTGAAATTATCGAGAAGGACGAGGAAACCGGCACCATCATCAAGGTGTTCGGCGTCGGCGGTGCCGGTGGTAATGCCATCGAGCACATGATTCGCGAAGGCGTAAACGGCGTCGAGTTCATCGCCGCCAACACCGATGCCCAGGCGCTCGGCCGCAATGCGGCGTCGAGCAAGCTGTCGCTCGGCAAGAGCGGCCTCGGTGCCGGCGCCAAGCCGGAAAAGGGCCAGGAAGCCGCCATGGCGCATCGCGATGAGATTCGCGCCAGCCTGGAAGGGGCCCACATGGCCTTCATCACCGCCGGCATGGGTGGTGGCACGGGTACCGGTGCCGCTCCGGTGGTCGCCGAGATCGCCCGCGAGATGGGCATCCTGACCGTCGGCGTGGTCACCAAGCCGTTCAGTTTTGAGGGCGGCAAGCGCATGAAGTCGGCCGAAGCCGGTATCGCCGAATTCTCCAAGCATGTCGATTCGCTGATCGTCATCCTCAACGACAAGTTGATGGAAGTCATGGGCGACGATGCCGATGTCGACGATTGCTTCAAGGCGGCCGATGACGTGCTGAAGAACGCTGTCGGCGGCATTGCCGAAATCATTACCTACCCGGGCCTGGTCAACGTCGACTTCGAAGACGTGCGCACGGTTATGGGCGAAATGGGCCGTGCCATGATGGGCTCCGCCGCTGCTGCCGGCGTCGACCGCGCCCGCATCGCTGCCGAGCAGGCTGTTGCCTCGCCGCTGCTCGAAGGGGTCAACCTGTCCGGCGCCAAGGGCGTGCTGGTCAACATTACGGCCGCCAAGGGCGGGCTGAAGATGAAGGAAGTCAACGAAGTGATGAACACCGTCAAGGCCTTTGCCGCCGACGACGCCCACATCATCTTTGGCGCGGTCTACGACGATCTGATGGGCGATGCCCTGCGCGTCACCGTGGTTGCTACCGGCCTCGGCCAGGCGGCGGCCAAGCGGCAGAGCTTCGAAGTGATCAACACGCCGATGGTCCAGGCGGTCGCCACCGGCACCAGCGATGCCGTTGGCTTCAGCAGCGGTGCGGCCATCGATTACAACCAGATCGCCGATGTCCCGGCCGTCGTCCGCAAGCGCAACGTCACCGTCGAGGCCCTAGCCAACAGCGGTGTCGATCGTTACGACATCCCGGCCTTCCTGCGCAAGCAGGCGGACTGATCCGTCAGTAACTCTCTCTGAAAAAGGGTGGCGTCGCGTTGTGCTACAATGCGGCGCCTTCCCAAACCATTCAAGTACTTAGCATGCTCAAGCAACGCACGTTGAAGACAGTCATCCGCGCCTCCGGCGTTGGCCTGCACGGTGGTTTCAAGGTCAACATGACCCTGCGCCCGGCCGCTCCGGATACCGGCATCGTCTTCCGTCGCGTCGATCTACCAGAACCGGTGGATATTCCCGCAGCCGCTTTCCTCGTCGGCGACACCCGTATGTGCTCCTGCCTGGAAAAGGACGGAGTCAAGGTCGGCACCATCGAACACCTGATGTCAGCCTTTGCCGGGCTCGGCATCGACAACGCCTGGGTCGATCTGGATGCACCGGAAGTGCCCATCCTCGACGGCTCCGCCTCGCCCTTCGTCTTCCTCATCCAGTCTGCCGGCATCGAGGAGCAGGGCGCCGCCAAGAAATTCATCCGCGTCACCCGTCCGGTCGAAGTCCGCGACGGCGACAAGTGGGCGCGCTTCGAGCCCTACGACGGCTACAAGCTGTCTTTCTCCATCGTCTTCAATCATCCGGCCATCGACAAGTCGGCGCAGAAGGCCGAAATCGACTTCGCCGAACACTCCTATACTCGCGAAGTCGCCCGTGCCCGTACCTTCGGCTTCATGCAGGAGGTCGAATACCTGCGCGAGAACGGCCTGGCACTCGGTGGTGGTCTGGAAAACGCCATCGTCCTCGACGAATTCCGCGTCCTCAATCAGGATGGTCTGCGCTACGGCGACGAATTCGTCAAACACAAGATCCTCGACGCTGTCGGCGATCTCTATCTGCTCGGTCACCCGCTACTCGCCGCCTACTCGTCGCACAAGGGTGGCCATGCACTGAACAACCTGCTCGCCCGCGAATTGCTCAATCACCAGGAAGCCTGGGAGCTGGTCAGTTTCGATAATGCGGCGCATGCGCCCGCCGGCGTCACCCGCTGGCTCACCCAGGCGGCCTGAACGGCATGTGGCTGCTGCGCCTGCTGGCAGTCATCCTGGTCATCACCATCGGCGCCGGGTTCCTGATCTACGCCCTGACCGGCAATCGCTACTACCTCTCCGTATCCTGGCGCCTGCTGCGCTGGGGCGTCGTCTTCGCGCTGATCGTCTTTGCCCTGATGGTCGTCGAGCGCCTGGCCATCATTCCCGTTTAGCCGCGCGTTCCAGCAACCTCACCAAAGCGCCCTTCAGCGGCCCGTCGGGGAGCCCTGCTGCGGTCGCTTGCAGGGTGTCAACAGCCTTGGTGGATAGCGGTTTGTACGTCGAACTGATTGATCGGAAAGGTAAATCGCGGGGTTGTACTTTTACCAGCATGAGGCTACACTCCGTCCCTCCCTTGGATAACTCGTCGCACAGCCGCTGGCTTAGCTGGCGCAATTTGGCGGCGACCGCACCGTTGTCGGTGTGGATAACGACAGTCCCCGACTTGTAATTCGCCACGTGCGCAGCGTGGCGCAGGCCCACCGGGGCCAGCGCCTCGAAGCGGCGTGAAAGCTTGAGCAACAGTCGTGCATGGGCCATCAGGCGGGCACCGGCGGCATCGCTGTCGAGATATTGCTCTGGCCCTTTGTACATTGAGGAGGTTCCGTGCAGATTATTCTGGTTTCGCGCCACTTGAGCGCGGCACGAACGATCACCATTATGCCCCGGCACGTGCTGCTGGTGCTGGCCGTATTTTTTGCCTTGGTCCTGTCGACCTCGGTTCTCTTTTCCTGGCTCTCGGTTCATTGGCGCTTGCCAATTGTCGAAAATCTGGTCCTTTCCCTGCAGCAGCAGGAGTCAAGGCGCATTCAGGATTACGTCAGCAACAACCTGCAATTGATGGCCACCCGCCTCGGTGAATTGCAGGGCAAAGTGCTGCAGCTCGATAGCCTCGGTCAGCGGGTGTCCGGGCTGGCCGGTGAAAAACCGGCCAAATCGCCGGAAAAAGCGCTCGAAAAAGGTGGCCAGGGTGGTCCGTTCCTTCCTGAACAGATGTCCGCCGGGGAGCTGCAGCAGGAGATCGAGCGGCTGGCGGCAGCCATCGACGATCGGGCGGACGCCCTGCTGGAACTGGAATTCCAGTTGCTCGAAAGGCGCGTCAAGGATCGCCTGCTGCCGACCACGCTACCGGTGAAGAACGCCTATTTCGGCAGTCCCTTCGGTACCCGCATCGATCCGATCGCCGGTCTGCGTGCCCGTCACGAAGGCATCGACTTCGTCGCCCCGGTGGGCACGCCGATCGTGGCGGCTGCCGACGGTGTCGTGGTGGTTGCCGAATACCACTCGGAATTTGGCAATATGATCGATATCGATCATGGCGATGGGCTGACCTCGCGCTATGCCCACATGTCCCGTCTGGATGTGGCAGCTGGGCGACTGGTCAAGCGCGGCGACGCGATTGGTGCGGTCGGCAGTACCGGCCGGTCGACCGGGCCGCACCTCCATTTCGAGGTGCGCATGCTGGGTGTGGCGCAGAATCCGGCCTTGTTCCTCAAGCGCGGCAGCGAGTTCGCACAGCTCCGCCGGCGCTGACTCTCCGGCGCGAATCCTTGATCCAGGTTGCCCTCGTCGTATCGGGGCGGCATGCTAGAATCCGCGCTTTGCCGCGCCCTGCGCCACCACTTTAGATCGCAATGATTTCCGGCCTACTCAAGAAAATTTTCGGCAGCCGCAACGACCGGCTGATCAAGCAATATGCCCAGACCGTCAAGCGCATCAATGCGCTGGAACCGACGCTGCAGGCGCTGACCGACGAACAGCTGCGGGCCAAGACGGAGGAATTCCGCCAGCGACACGCCAATGGCGAATCGCTCGACGACCTGTTGCCGGAAGCCTTCGCCGTCGTCCGCGAGGCTGGCAAGCGCGAGCTTGGCATGCGCCATTTCGATGTCCAGCTGATCGGCGGCATGGTCCTGCACTACGGCAAGATCGCCGAAATGCGCACCGGCGAAGGCAAGACCCTGGTCGGCACGCTGCCGGCCTACCTCAATGCCATCTCCGGCAAGGGGGTGCATGTAATCACGGTAAACGACTATCTGGCCAGCCGTGACGCCGAGTGGATGGGGCGCCTGCACCGTTTCCTCGGGTTGAGCGTCGGCATCAATCTGTCGCAGATGGACCATGAGGCCAAGCAGGCTGCTTACGCCGCCGACATCACCTACGGCACCAACAACGAATTCGG
>DDWF01000114.1 GCA_002345845.1 Betaproteobacteria bacterium UBA2293
ACCTCTACTACCGGCTCAACGTCGTCAGCATCGACCTGCCGCCGCTACGCCAGCGCCGCGAGGACATCCCGCTACTGCTGGCGGCCTTCCTGCAGCAGGCCGCCGAACGCTACCAGCGCCCGCCGGCCGCCTGGACACCGACCGACCTCGGCCGCTGGCTGGCCCACGACTGGCCGGGCAATGTGCGCGAACTGAAGAATATCGCCGACCGCTGGGCCCTCGGCCTGCCCGATGCGCTGCCGGCAAGCGCCGAGGAGGCACCCGGCCCGACGCTGACGGCACAGGTCGATGCCGCCGAGAAACGCATCATCGAAGGCGCCCTGAGTCAGTGCGACGGCCAGGTCGCCCGCGCCGCCGAATTGCTGCAGGTGCCGAAAAAGACGCTGTACGACAAGCTGGCCCGCCACGGCCTGAGCGCCGAAGACTTCCGCCACTGAAGGCCGGAGCGTATATCAGAATCTGTTAATATTCGCGTTTTTCTCAACTTGCCCTGCTGCCATGAAAATATCCCACCCAACCCAGACTACCGTCGTCAACGAAGTCCAGCTGATGCTCGGCGAACTACCGCTGGATGGCGCCCGGGTGCTCGAACTGGGCTGCGGCAAGGCCGAGAAAACGCGGACGCTGGCGCAGAGTGGTCGGGTGCGCGAGGTGGTGGCGCTGGAAGTTGACCGCATCCAGCACGCCAAGAACCTGCAAATCACCGACCTGCCCAACGTGCATTTCCACCAGGCCGGCGCCGAGGCGATTCCCGAGCCGGATGCCAGCATCGATATCGTCATCATGTTCAAGTCGCTGCATCACGTGCCGGTCGAGCTGATGGACCAGGCATTGAGTGAAATCGCCCGCGTGCTGCGTCCGGGCGGCCTGGCGTGGATTTCCGAGCCGGTCTTCGCCGGCGAATTCAACGAGGTGATGCGCCTGTTCAACGACGAAAAGACGGTGCGCGAAGCTGCCTTCGCCGCCGTCGGCCGGGCCGTCGACAGCGGGCTGTTGCAGCTGGAACGCCAGCTGTTCTTTTCGACGCGCAGCCATTTCGACAACTTCGAGCAGTTCGACCAGCGGATGATCCGGGTCACCCACGCCGACCACCGCCTGTCGCCGGAGCTGTACGAAGCGGTGCGCCGCCGCTTCGAGGCGCACCTAACGCCGGCCGGCGCTACCTTCTATCCGCCGCAGCGCGTTGATCTGCTGAAAAAACCGGGCTGATCCACCACGGGCACGTCGGCCGTTCCGAGAAGCTTTCGGCGCAGCCAGGCATCGAGCGATAGCCGGCCGGGGCCGAGCAACACCAGCGGCAGCAGCATGCCGATGAACAGCACCGGCAGCTTGAAGTTGCCCTGTCCCTGGTCGGTGAACACGTAGCCTTGCAGCAACTGGCTGAGGCTGGACCACGATTCCGGCCAGTGCACGCTGGCGATGGCGACCACCGTCAGGACGATCAGCGACACGGAGATGAAGCGCGTCGCCAGGCCGAGGACCAGCGCCACGCCACCGAGCAGCTCGAACCAGGTAGCCATCTGCCAGCTGATTTCCGCCGGCACGACATTGAACGGGAAGGGAAAGCGGTCGACGATGTCGGCGAACCAGTTCTCGCCGCGGAATTTCTCCAGGCCGGCTTCGAAATAATCCCAGCCGAGCAGGAGGCGCAGGCTGAGCAGGCCCAGCCACAGGCCGAGCAGGTCGAGGCCGGAAAACAGCCGGTTCAGTGCATGGTTCATGGGCTGACTCCGAGAATGACGCCCTGCTCCCGCAGATCGGCCAGCAGCTGACGGCCGAAATCCTGCAGGCGTTCAAGGTCGGGGTGTTGCAGCTCATCGGCCAGACGGGCGATGGCTTCACGGCCACTGGTTGATCCGTCGGCCAGCAAGGCCAGCAGGCGGGCGGTGACCGGGTTGGTTTCGCAAAAGCGCACTTCGCCCTCAGCTGTCCGGTAAACCAGCAGGTGCGTCGGCTGTGGTTTGCGCGGCCGGTAATCGGGGCCGATGCGCTGCACCGGCCAGGCGCAGGCAAGGTGCATCAGCGCCGGATTGACGACCACCGGCCGGGCCATCAGGTCACCCGCCGGATCGGCGGCCGGCATCGGCGTGTCGATCACATCCACCGCCAGCTCGGCCCATTCGTAATGCGCCAGTTCGGCGAACCAGGCCGGCAATGGCTGGGCGATCCGGGCTTCGCCCAGATAGCGGACGAATTCGCGCGGGATTTCGCGGAACCACGGCGTATGCAGCGGCCAGTCGCGAACGAAGGTCCGGCACAACCGGCGCCAGCGTGCCTCGCCAAGGAGGCTGCGACAGACCGGAAAGCAGCGGTCGACAAAGCCGCACAGGTTGTTGAAGACCAGCTCGCGATAGACGGCCGTGCGCCGTTCCGGCAGCCCGGCCGGGCGGGCGACATGATGCGGGTCGCGCAGATGGCGGGCGAAGGCGCGCTGAAATTCCTGGAACGCCGGCTGCATCACGCCACCTGCCTTTGCCGCTGCGGCGCGGCGGCCTGCAGGCGGGCGATCTGGCCGACTTCGGCGGCCAGTTGCGTCAGGTCGGGGATATTGAAATCACGCTCCAGGCAGGTCGGCACCTCACCGCCGATACGCTCGTAGGCGGCGGCGAGCAGCGTCCATACCGGATCGATGACCGCCGCCCCGTGCGTGTCGACCAGCAGGCCGTCCGGCTCGACGTAATGGCCGGCGACGTGGACATAACAGGTGCGTTCCAGCGGCAGGGCGTGCAGGAAATTCAGCGGATCGAAGCCGAAGTTGCAGCTGTTCACATAGATGTTGTTCACATCGAGGTGCAGCAGGCAGTCGGCCTCGGCAACGATGGCCGAGATGAATTCGCTCTCGCTCATCTCGGCACCGGGCGGCGCCAGGTAGTAGGAGGCGTTTTCGATGCCGATGCGCCGGCCGAGGATGTCCTGCGCCTGGCGGATGCGCCCGGCCGTCCAGCGCACGGCCTCGGCGCTGAACGGAATCGGCAGCAGCTCGTAGAGATGGCTGTCGTCGGCACACCAGGACAGATGCTCGGTGTACAGCGCCATGCCGTGCTCGTCCATGAACTGGCGGATGCGCCGCAGCAGGGTCATGTCGAGCGGCGCCGGACCGCCCAGCGACAGCGACAGGCCGTGACAGACGAAAGGATGGCGCTCGGTGAAGGCACGCAGTTCGCGCCCCGAACGGCCACCCATGCCGGCCCAGTTTTCCGGTGCCAGTTCAAAAAAATCGATGCCGGCCGGCACGCCGGCCTGCAACTCGGTGATCAGTTCGCGGCGAAAGCCGAGGCCGGCGCCGCTAGGCAAGCGAGCGGGCATCAGGGATGCGGGCATGAGGACTCTCCGGTCATGGACAACGGGGCGACAGCGCAATCTGGCGGCCGCCCCCCGGTGTGCTTTCAGCTTACTTCTTCGCCCCGCACTTGGCTTCGCCGCACTTGCCATCGGCCTTCTTGTCCGCCGCTTTGGCCTTGTCGGCACCGCACTTGGCTTCGCCACATTTGCCATCAGTCTTCTTGTCGGCCGCCTTGGCTTTATCGGCACCGCACTTGGCCTCGCCGCATTTGCCGTCCGTCTTTTTGTCGGCCTGTGCCAACTGATAGCCGGCCGTGAGTTGCTTGGCAGCGAACGGGTTATCGGCAGCGTTGGCGACCGGACTCAGGACGACGGCGGCAAAGGCAGAGCCGACAGCGAGGGAAACGAGATTTTGCTTTTTCATGATGTTTTCTCCGTGGGTGGTTGGGATGCAACGAGCCATCATCAGATCGACTCAGGGGATTAGTCGTTGGCGCCGGCGATTTATTACAGGTTTGGCGAAAAAGTCCGGAAAGCCCCGCGCAGGAACGCGCCAAGGCCCGCCAGTTCAGCGTTTGGCGCACTACGCAATTCAGCGTATTCCGCCCCGGGATGGCGCCCAATAACCTGTCGCTGCACTGCACCAATTGCGGACGGAATCCTCATGAAAAAAATATTGCTCACTCTCCTGCTCTGCGCCGCTGGTTTCGGCGCCGCGGCCGCTCCCCATCCGGCCTTGGTCCGGCAGCTGGCTGCCGAGGACAACACCGACAAGATCACCGCCATCCAGAACCTGGCGCAGACGGCCGATCCGGAAGCCACCCGCATCCTCCAGGCGATGGCCGAGGGCAGCCTGTTCCTGGCTGGCGAAAAAGTCTTCATCTTCGACGGCGAGACGGCGCGTGACGCGCTCAGCGGCGAAACGGCCGAAATGCCGGACGATGCCGAATCGATCACCGTCAACAACCGCCTGCGCGGCGAACTGGCCAACGCCCTGGCGGCGCTCAAACTGTTCGATCCGGACAGCGCCGTACGTCTGGCCGCCGCCCGCGAACTGCAGAGCAATGTCGGCGCCGAGATGGCGGAAATTCTCGACCGCGCCAAGGCCCAGGAAAGCGACGCGCAGATCAAGGCGCTGCTGTCACTGGCGCATGCCCAGGCCACCCTGCAGCATGCCGACCCGGCGATACGTCTGGCCGCCGTCAAGGCGCTGGCGGAAACCGCCTCGCCGGCGGTCAAGAGCCTGCTGCTGCCGCTGACCGACAAGGCGACGGAAGCCGACGATGGCGTGCGCAACGCCGCCGTCACCGCGCTCAAGGAGATTGAACGCCGCCTCGCCTGGGGCGAAACACTGGCCGGCATCTTCTCCGGCCTGTCGCTCGGCTCCATCCTGCTGCTCGCCGCACTCGGCCTGGCCATCACCTACGGCGTCATGGGCATCATCAACATGGCGCACGGCGAACTGCTGATGGTCGGCGCCTACACCGCCTACGTGATGCAGAGCCTGTTCCGCAGCTACCTGCCGGACTGGATCGACTGGTACCTGCCGGCAGCCATCCCCGTCGCCTTCTTCACCGCCGCCGCCGTCGGCGTGCTGATGGAGCGCACGGTGATCCGCTGGCTGTACGGGCGCACGCTGGAAACCCTGCTCGCCACCTGGGGCCTGTCGCTGGTGCTGATCCAGTCGGCACGCGTGATCTTCGGCGCGCAGAACGTCGAAGTCTCCAATCCAAGCTGGATGTCCGGCGGTGTCGAACTGCTGCCCAACCTGATCCTGCCGTGGAACCGCGTGATCATCATCGGCTTCGCGCTGTTTGTGCTGTTCCTGGTCTGGGTGCTGATGAACAAGACCCGGCTCGGCATGTTCGTTCGCGCCGTCACTCAGAACCGCCCGATGGCCGGCTGCGTCGGCGTGCCGACTTCGCGCATCGACACCATGGCCTTTGCGCTGGGCGCCGGTATCGCCGGGCTCGGCGGCGTGGCGCTGTCGCAGATTTCGAACGTCGGCCCGGACATGGGCCAGGGCTACATCGTCGATTCCTTCATGGTCGTCGTCGTCGGCGGTGTCGGACAACTCGCCGGCGCGGTCTGGGGGGCGCTCGGCCTGGGCATCTTCAGCAAGCTGCTCGAAGGCTGGGCCGGTGCGGTGATCGCCAAGATCGCCATCCTCGTCGCCATCATCATCTTCATCCAGAAGCGTCCGCAGGGCATCTTTGCCCTCAAGGGCCGCTTTGCCGACCAGTAAGGAGCGACGCATGTCTGCCACTTCTTCCGTGCTTCCCCTGCCCGCCACCGGCCGCGTGCCGCTGACGCTGCGTGTCTTCGCCGCGCTCAACCGCAAGGCCTGGATCGCACTCGGCGTCTTCCTCGCCCTGGCGCTGATCGTCGTTCCCGTGCTCAACCTGGCAGTGCCGCCGGACAGCGCCTTCCACGTCTCGGCCTACGCCATCACGCTGATCGGCAAGATCATGTGCTACGCGCTGGTGGCCGTGGCCATGGACCTGATCTGGGGCTACGGCGGCATCCTCTCGCTCGGCCACGGGCTGTTCTTCGCGCTTGGCGGCTACGCCTTCGGCATGTACCTGATGCGCCAGATCGGCCGCGACGGCAGCTACCAGAGCGATCTGCCCGACTTCATGGTGTTCCTCGACTGGAAGGAACTGCCCTGGTTCTGGCTCGGCAGCGACAGCTTCGGCTGGGCCGCCTTCCTGGTCATGGCGGTGCCGGCGGTGGTCGCCTTCGTCTTCGGCTACTTCGCCTTCCGCTCGCGGATCAAGGGCGTCTATTTCTCGATCATCACCCAGGCGCTGACCTACGCCGCGATGTTGCTGTTCTTCCGCAACGAAACCGGCTTCGGCGGCAACAACGGCTTCACCGACTTCAAGCGCGTGCTCGACGTGCCGATCACCGCACCGGAAACCCGGCTGGTGCTGTTCGCCCTGACCGCCATCGCGCTCGCCGCAACGCTGGTCTTTTCTGCCTGGCTGGTCAAATCCAAGTTCGGCCGCGTGCTGACGGCGATCCGCGACGCCGAGAGCCGCGTCATGTTCATCGGCTACAACCCGCTCTGGTACAAGCTGACGATCTGGGTGATTTCCGCCGTACTGTGCGGCATCGCCGGCGCGCTCTACGTACCGCAGGTCGGCATCATCAATCCGTCCGAAATGAGCCCGGCCAACTCCATCGAAATCGCCATCTGGGTTGCCGTCGGCGGGCGCGGCACGCTGATCGGCCCGGTCATCGGCGCTTTTGCCGTCAATCTGGCGAAGAGCTGGTTCACCGTGTCCTTCCCCGAATACTGGTTGTTCTTCCTCGGCCTGCTGTTCATCGTCGTCACGCTGCTGCTGCCGCAGGGCCTGGTCGGCCTGTGGAAGAAAATCATCAGCAAGAAACAAGGAGCCCAGGCATGAACGCCCAAGTAGCCCTCATCGATCAGCCGGACGGCGGCGACAGCGCCACCCAGCTCGGCCACGTCGTCACCGGCGAACTCGACCTGTCGCACGGCGTCGCGCTCTACCTCGAAGACATCACCGTCAGCTTCGACGGCTTCAAGGCCCTGAACAACCTGACGCTCGCCATCAACGCCGGCGAACTGCGCTGCATCATCGGCCCCAACGGCGC
>DDWF01000115.1:0-3116 GCA_002345845.1 Betaproteobacteria bacterium UBA2293
ACCGCGCGAGCGGTTTAGTCCAGTGCCGGCAGGCGGCCAGCGTCTCCGCGTCGACATCGGCACCGGCCGCGATCACCGTCGAGCAGACGCTGAACCCGGCGAGACCGATGGGCGAATCGAGCAGCGCCGAGCCGCCGTCGATGCGGCCACGTTCGCGCCAGAGCAGTTGTCCGCCCACGCGGATGTCGGTGGCCAGGCGCAGGCTGCCCCGCGCGAAGCTTTCGCCGCTGGCACGGCGGCCGAAACAAAGGGTTTCCACACCGATGAAGCGCGCGCCCTCGGCCAGTTCCACCCTGGTGCGCATGTGCGCCATGGCGCCGGAGAACACGATGCTCTCCTGCGGCAGCCATTCCGCCGTCCCGCCAGCGCCGACTTTTAAGGTCACGAACTGCTCCGCCCCGGGGAACGCGGGGCCGGCCGAGCGATACCACTTGCCGGCGCCGGGCGTGGTAAGCAGGGCCTGGGCAGCGCTGCCGACCGCAACGTCGATCTGCAACTGGTCGCCCCCCGCAATACCCGCCGGCGGGTGCAGCACGATGGCGTGGCACTGGTCCGGGCCTTCGGGATACAGGGGCTTCTGCACCCGCAAGGGGCCGCTGTGCTGGCGTCGCGCCAGCACTGTGCTGGCGTCGCGCCGCTCGAAGCCCAGTTCGAGACAGGCTTGCCAAGGGGAGATAAGCGGTTCGGTGGCTTGCATCGATGCATCATAGTGCGGAAAGTGCGTCCGCGTCAGACGGCCAGGAGTTCCCGGACCTTATCCTTTTCCATGTCCGTGCCGGCACCGCGCCGGATGATTTCGCCGCGCTCCATCACCAGGTATTGATCGGCCAGCGCGCGGGCGAAATCGTAGTACTGCTCGACCAGCAGGATGGCGACCTCGCCGGTCGCGGCCACTTTCTCGATGGCGTCGCGGATTTCGTGGCGCTCGGCCTGCTGGCGGGCGACATCGAGTTTGGGTTTGCTGCTGGCGACCACGCGGATCGCCCGTTCGATATCCTTGATGATCGAAGGCTGGATGCCTTCCGTCGGTTCGTCGAGGATCAAGAGGCGCGGATTCAGCGCCAGGGCGCGGCCGATGGCCAGCTGCTGTTGCTGGCCGCCGGAGAGGTCGCCGCCGCGCCGCTTGAGCATGCTCTTGAGCACCGGGAAAAGTTCGCAGATGCGTTCGGGCAGCTTGCTGTTGCCCGGCAGGCTGGCCATGCCCATTTGCAGGTTTTCTTCGACGGTGAGACGCGGAAAGATCTCGCGGCCCTGCGGCACATAGCCGATGCCGGCGCGCACGCGGGCGTGCGTGGGCAGCGTCGTGATGTCCTTGCCCTCGAATTGCACGCTGCCGGTTTTCGCCGGGACGAGGCCCATCAGGCATTTGAGCAAGGTCGTCTTGCCGACGCCGTTGCGGCCGAGCAGCGTCGTCACCTTGCCGACCGGCGCGTCGAAGGACAGGTCGCGCAGGATGTGGCTGCCGCCGTAGTATTGGTTGAGTCCCTTCACCACAAGCATGATTGTTGGCCCGCCTTTGGCTTAGCGCCCCAGATACACTTCGATGACACGCTCGTTGTTCTGCACGGTCGCCAGGTCGCCCTCGGCCAGCACCGCACCTTCGTGCAGCACCGTGACCTTGCCGCCCAGCTGTTCGATGAAGGCCATGTCGTGCTCGACCACCACCAGACTGTGCTTGCCGGCAAGCGACTTGAACAACTCGGCGGTACGCTCGGTTTCGTCGTCAGTCATGCCGGCCACCGGCTCGTCGAGCAACAGCAGCTTGGGGTCCTGCATCAGCAGCATGCCGATCTCCAGCCACTGCTTCTGGCCGTGCGAGAGCAGGCCGGCGGGGCGTTCGGCTTCATGGTCGAGGCGAATCTGTTTGAGCGTGGCGCTGATCTTGTCGCGCTGCTCGTCGAGCAGCCAGGCGAACAGGCTGGTGCGGGCGCGTTTGTCCATCTTCAGCGACAGTTCGAGGTTTTCGAAGATGCTGAGGTTTTCGAAAATGGTCGGTTTCTGGAACTTGCGGCCGATACCGGCGTGGGCGATCTCGGCTTCGCGCAGCCTGGTCAGGTCGATGGTCTGACCGAAGAAGCAGCGGCCTTCGTCCGGCCGCGTTTTGCCGGTGATGACATCCATCATCGTCGTCTTGCCGGCCCCGTTCGGACCGATGATGCAGCGCAGCTCGCCGGCGTCGATGGCAAGGTTGAGGTTGTTGAGCGCCTTGAAGCCATCGAAACTGACGGAGATGCCGTCGAGGTAAAGAATGACCTTGTGCGAAATATCGACTTCGCCCGACTGCACGATGTGGCCGATGGGGGTGCCGCCCAGCCATTCCTGGTCGTGACGATTTTCGGCGGCAATATTGGCGACTGGGTTCATGCCCGGCGCGCTTTCCAGCGCTTCCACAATCCCGCCACGCCGTCGGGCAGCCAGAGCGTCACGCCGACGAACAGGGCGCCGAGGAAGAACAGCCAGTAGTCGGGGAACGCCTGGGTGAAGAAGCTCTTCGACAGGTTGACAATGGCTGCGCCGATAACCGGGCCGATCAGCGTGCCGCGCCCCCCGACCGCTGCCCAGATGGCGATCTCGATCGAGTTGGCCGGCGACATCTCGCCCGGGTTGATGATGCCGACCTGCGGCACGTAGAGCGCGCCGGCCAGGCCGCACAGCATGGCGGAGAAGGTCCAGATCGCCAGCTTGTACCAGAGCGGGTTGTAGCCAAGGAACATGGTGCGCGATTCGGCGTCGCGGATCGCCGCCAGCACGCGGCCGAACTTCGAGACGACGAGGTAGCGGCCGACCAGCAGCGTCGCCATCAGGAGCGCCGCCGAGAGCGCGAAGAGGATCACGCGCATCTCCGGCGAGGTGATGCTGTAGCCGAGAATGCGCTTGAAGTCGGTGAAGCCATTGTTGCCGCCGAAGCCGGTCTCGTTGCGGAAGAACAGCAGCATCGCGGCGAAGGTCAGCGCCTGCGTGATGATCGAGAAATACACGCCCTTGATGCGCGACCTGAACGCGAAATATCCGAAGATGAAGGCGACCAGACCGGGCACGGCGACGACGAGAAACAGGGTCCACAGGAAGGAGTCCGAACCCATCCAGTACCAGGGCAGTTCCTTCCAGTCGAGGAA
>DDWF01000115.1:3124-6928 GCA_002345845.1 Betaproteobacteria bacterium UBA2293
GGTACATGCCGAAGGCGTAGCCGCCCAGGGCGAAGAACAGGCCATGGCCGAGTGACAGGATGCCCGTATAGCCCCAGATCAGGTCCATCGCCACGGCGACGATGGCGTAGCACATGATCTTGCCGGCCAGTGTGATGGCGTAGGTGGAGACATGGAAGGGGCTCTCCGGCGGCACCGCGAGGTGCAGCACCGGCAGCACGACGAAGGTCAGCGCGGCAAACAGGGCAATGGCAATCCACCCCGATTTCGGCGTGGCCTGCAGGAAGCGGACGGTGAGCGGGGTTCTCATCATGTCTCCGCCGGGCCGCCCCAANNGCCCCCCCGTGGGGGGCAGCGAGCTGAATTTGCGAGCGTGGGGGGCCATATCAGTTTTCGACGAAGCGTCCTTTCATCGCGAACAAGCCTTGCGGACGCTTCTGGATGAAGATGATGATGAATACCAGCACGACGATCTTGGCGATCACCGCGCCACTCCAGCCCTCGAGGAACTTGGTGAAGATCCCGAGGCCCAGCGCGGCCCAGACCGCGCCAGCGAGCTGCCCCACCCCGCCTAACACGACGACCATGAAGCTATCGACGATATAGCCCTGGCCCATGTCCGGGCCGACGTTGGCGATCTGCGACAGCGCGACGCCGCCGAGGCCGGCAATGCCGGCGCCCAGGCCAAACGCCAGGGTGTCGATCCTGGCAGTGGGCACGCCGACGCAACCGGCCATCGGGCGGTTCTGCGTCACGGCGCGCACGAACATGCCGAGCCGCGTCTTGTTCATCAACAGCCACACCAGCAGCAGCACGCCGAGCGCGAAAACGATTATGGCGATGCGGTTCCACGGCAGCACCAGGCCGGCCATCAGCTCGACGCCGCCCGCCATCCAGGATGGGTTGGCAAGCTCGACGTTCTGCGCGCCGAACAGCACACGCGCCGCCTGGATCAGGATCAGCGACAGACCCCAGGTGGCGAGGAGCGTCTCGAGCGGCCGGCCGTAGAGGTGGCGGATCACCGTGCGTTCGAGCAGGATGCCGACCGCCGCAGCAGCAAAGAAGGCTACGGGGATTGCCGCCAGCACGTAGGCGTCGATCCATTCGGGGAAATGACTACGAAAGACCGTCTGCACCGCATAGGTGGCGTAGGCACCGATCATCAGCAGTTCGCCATGCGCCATGTTGATGACGCCCATCACGCCGTAGGTGATGGCCAGACCCAGCGCGGCGAGCAGCAGGATGCTGCCAAGCGAGAGGCCGCTGAAAACGCGACCGAGGTTTTCGCCAACGGCGAGCCTGGCTTCAACCGACTTCAGCGATTCCTGCGCCGCGGCACGCACGGCTGCATCGGACTCGCCGTCTGATCTGGTCAGCGGCAGCAGCAGGCTGCGCGTGTTGCGGCTGGCGAAATCGCCAAGCGTCTTGACGGCGGAAAGCCGTGCGCTGGCCTCGGTACTGGTCAGGCTGGCCTGCGCGTGCGCCGCGACGAGCAGCGCCTTGATCCTGGCATCACCCTCCCTGGCAATCGCCTTTTCCAGCAATGGCGCCATTTCCAGGCTGACATTGGTCTGCAATTCCTGCGCGGCGGCGCGGCGCACCTTGACATCCGGGTCGAACAACTTGAGGCCGGAGAGCGCATTTGCCAGTTCGCCGCGCACGCGGTTGTTGAGCATGATCTCGCTGCCGTCGGGCGCGGTCAGCGTACCCTCGGATAGCGACTGAAGAATCTTCAGCGCTTCCGGCTCGGCGGTCGCGGCGATCTGCAGGATCGCGGCAATCTTGTCGTCGGACTCTTCGGACGCGAGCTGCTGCACCAGCGCCGGATCGACCGACGCATGGACCGACATACTCAGCCAGCAGAAAAGTACAAGGAGAAGATGGTGCATGGTTTTTGGGCAAAAGTCGGCGATGGCGGGACGGCACTTGCACGCCGTCCCGCTGTTCATGCTGCTGCCAGGTGCAGCAGAATTACTGGCCCTTATTTACCTTCCGGCTCGCCCTTCTTCTTGTCGTTGCCCGGAATGTAGGGCGACCACGGCGCGGCCTTGACCGGCCCCTTGGTCTTCCACACCACATTGAACTGCCCGTCGGCCTTCACTTCGCCGATCAGCACCGGCTTGTGCAGATGGTGGTTCTTTTCGTCCATCTTGATTTCGAAGCCGGACGGCGCCTTGAAAGTCTGCCCGCCCATCGCCGCGATGACCTTGTCCACATCGGTGCTCTTGGCCTTCTCGACCGCCTGCTTCCACATGTGGATGCCGACGTAGGTGGCCTCCATCGGGTCGTTGGTCACCGCCGTCTCGGCGTTCGGCAGCTTCTGCTTCTTCGCCCAGTCCCTGTACATCTTGATGAAGGCATCGTTGGTCGGGTTCTTCACCGACTGGAAATAGTTCCAGGCGGCGAGGTGTCCGACGAGCGGCTTGGTATCGACGCCGCGCAGTTCTTCCTCGCCGACGGAGAAGGCCACCACCGGCACGTCGGTGGCCTTCAGGCCGGCATTGCCCAATTCCTTGTAGAAGGGCACGTTGGAGTCGCCGTTGATGGTGGAGATGACGGCGGTCTTCTTGCCTTCCGAAGCGAACTTCTTGATCTTGGCGATGATGGTCTGGTAGTCGCTGTGGCCGAAGGGGGTGTAGTCCTCCATGATGTCGGCATCGGCAACGCCCTTCGACTTCAGGAAGGCGCGCAGGATCTTGTTGGTGGTGCGCGGATAGACGTAGTCGGTGCCGAGCAGCACGAAGCGCTTGGCCGAACCGCCGTCCTTGCTCATCAGGTATTCGACGGCGGGGATCGCCTGCTGGTTGGGCGCGGCGCCGGTGTAGAAGACGTTCTTCTCGAGTTCCTCGCCTTCATACTGCACGGGATAGAACAGCAGGCCGTTGAGTTCCTTGAACACGGGCAGCACCGATTTGCGCGATACCGAGGTCCAGCAACCGAAGACGACCGCCACCTTGTCCTGCGTCAGCAACTGGCGTGATTTCTCGGCGAACAGCGGCCAGTTGGAGGCCGGATCGACGACCACCGCTTCGAGCTGTTTGCCCATCACGCCGCCCTTGGCGTTGATGTCGGCAATGGTCATCAGCGCCGTTTCCTTCAGCGCGGTTTCGGAGATCGCCATCGTGCCCGACAGCGAGTGGAGGATGCCGACCTTGATGGTGTCGGCGGCAAACGCGGGTGCGGAAATGAAACCGGCGGCGGCGAGTGCGACGGTAACGGCGGTGGCCTTGACGAAGTTGCGACGATGCATGGACGGGCTCCCTTATGAGGATGAGATGAAGTAGGCGCGGTTGCGCAGTGGGCTACGGGGAACTGATGAGCGAATTCCGTGCCAGGCGCGTCCTGGCACCGTGAAATTGCGCTGAAGCCGCTTGCAGAGCGGCAATGCCTGCCATTGACCGGTGCTGGCAGGAGTGCCTCTGGCGCGCCCTCTTTTGGGGCGGCGGCGTGGCACATGCACGGAGAATGTGCATCGAGTAACCAGCGATGCATGATGGATGGCGGCACAGCGGACCCGCTGCCGGGCACTTTTTTCCGCCAGCCCCACGGGACGCCCTCCGGTCACGCGGACTTTCAGATGCCCTTCGGCAGCAGGAGATGCAATCCGTCGCCGCATCCTTTGGCAGCGTAAAATGCGTACCTCTCTAACGATCTCGCAGTGACCATCAACCCTCCACCAGGCATCGTTGCCGCCATGCGTAGCGGCCGCAGGGTGAATTTTTTGAATGTTAAGGACTTGCCATGACCTATATCCCGAATACCAGCGCCCCCTCGCCCAGCGAACGCTGCGCCGACCTGCGCGAGATCGAGTCCGACCTGAGCGGC
>DDWF01000054.1:0-2926 GCA_002345845.1 Betaproteobacteria bacterium UBA2293
TGGTGAAGAAGGGATCGAAGATCTTCTGGCGGATGGCTTCCGGAATGCCGCTGCCGGTGTCGGCGAACTCCAGCCAGACGCTGTCGCCGGCGACGCCGGTACGAATGGTGATGGTGCCGCGCTGCTCGCCCATGGCATGGGCGGCATTGACCAGCANNGTTCATGAACACCTGGTTGAGCTGCGAGGCCAGGCACTCGACCTGCGGCAGCTGGCCGTATTCCTTGACCACGTCGGCCTTGTAGCGGATCTCGTTGGCGACGATGTTGACCGTCGAGTCGATGCCCTGGTGCAGGTCGGCGAACTGCCATTCCTGACTGCTGTCGACGCGCGAGAAATCCTTCAGGTCCTGGACGATCTTCTTGACGCGGGTAATGCCGTCCTTCGATTCGCCGACCAGTTGCGGGATGTCCTCGCGCAGGTAAGGCAGGTCCATCTTCTCGCGCATGGCCTTCAGGCGCGCCGCCACCTGCGGATCGGCAATGGCCGGCTCAGCCTCTTGGTAGGCCTGGAGCATGGCGAACAGGTCACCCAGGTAGTTTTCCAGGGTGCCGATGTTGGAATGGACGAAGCCGATCGGGTTGTTGATCTCGTGCGCCACGCCGGCTGCCAGCTGGCCGATCGAGGCAAGCTTTTCCTGCTGCACCAGTTGTTCCTTGGCGTCAGTCAGCTGCGCCGTGCGCCGGGCGACCAACTCTTCCAGGTGTGCCTGGTGCTGGCGCAAGCCCTCTTCCGCCTGGTGCCGCTCGGTAACGTCCTGCAGGGTTTCAATGGCGCCGATGATGCGCCCCCCGTCGTCACGCAAGGGGGCGGCAGTAAAGTACAGCCAGCGGCCGCCGTCGCCGAAGTTGGCAAAGAAGCTCTCCGCCTCCCAGGCGTCGGGGATGATCGCCGAGCGGCGCAGGCTGGCGTGATAGAAGGCGTCGAGCCGGTCGACTTCGCCGCTGACGATAAGATCGGCCATCAGCGGCCGTTCCTGCGGGTAGAAGGCCGACCAATGCCGGTCGGTGCCGATCATTTCGGCCGCCGGCATGCCGGTCACCGCAGCACAAGCCTTGTTCCAGTGGGTGACTTTGTGTTCGGCGTTGATGACCAGGGTCGGCACCGGGTCGCCGTCGACGATCTGGGCCAGCAACTGCTCCATGTGCCGCTTCGACTCCAGCGAACGCTTGCGCTCCGATTCGAACAGCCGCTGCTGCGTAGCCTTGACGGTATCGAGCGCCGTCTTCAATTCGCCATGCTCGACCGTCAACTGCTGATTGGCCGCGCTCAGGGCGGCGGTACGTTCGGCGACCCGCTGTTCCAGGCTGCGGTTGATCTCGACCAGAGCCTGATTGCGCGAGGCGATCACCCGGTACAGGGAATTCAGCGCATCGAGCAGGTTGGCCGTCGCCGGATCGGCCTTGTGGCTGCGCTCACCCTCCCAAGCGGCGGCCGCTGTCAAGCCGCGGCGGATAGCCTGAACCTGGCGGGTCATCGCCTGGTCGGTACCGAGAATATGGTAGGCCAGCCAGTTGGTCAGAAAGCGCAGCAGGAATTCGCTATCGCCACTGCTCAGCGCCATTTCGCGCATGTTCGTCACCTGGCTGGCGAAATCGCGGTGGATCGAGCGGTGCAGGCTGACATGCCGCTCGTCCACGCCGCTCTCGGCCATCAGCTCTTCTTCGTGGGCGAAGTGCATCACCGCGTACTGCACCAGTTGGTCGAGTACCGCGTGCAGTTCCTCCGGGCGAACACCCTGGCGGGCCTGCAGGCTGCCGACCCAGTTGATGATGCGGACCAGTTCCTTGTGTTCGTCATCGACGATGGTTTCGCCGGTCAGAAAGCGGTCGTTCCAGACGAAGGTTTCCATGGCGGCGGCGGGGGTGCCTCCCGCACTTCCGCTCATGCCTCGCCTCCCGGCCGGGAATCGATGACTGCTGGCGCCAGCGGCGGCTGGCAACGGGCGGGATTGTCTCCGGATGTTTTCATGGTGCCCTCGGTGTTTCGTCCATTCTAGGCGGGCCGAGCGACGAACACCACGACTTGTCGCATTCGCGACAAGCGCCGCACAAGGCGCCGACGACGATTTTGCAGCTCATTGTTTTTTCTCGGCTTTCCCTGTTGGCACAGCGCTTGCTGAAAAGGCTGCGGACAGCATTCGAGGAGCCTTCATCGTGGAACTTCCCGTTATCAGCAATACCGCAGCAGCCGCCGAGAGCGGTGGTTGCGCCTCCAGCGGTTGCGGCACGGCGCCGGATGGTCTGGCCCACCTGCCGGATCACATCCGTGCCAAGGTACAGGACCATCCCTGTTATTCCGAGCAGGCACACCACTACTTCGCCCGCATGCACGTCGCCGTGGCGCCGGCCTGCAACATTCAGTGCAATTACTGCAACCGCAAGTATGACTGCTCGAACGAATCCCGTCCGGGCGTCGTCTCCGAGTTGCTGACGCCGGATCAGGCGATCAAGAAGGTACTCGCCGTTGCCGCCGAGATTCCGCAGATGACGGTACTCGGCATCGCCGGACCGGGAGACCCCTTGGCCAACCCGGGCCGCACTTTCGAGACTTTCCAGCAGCTCTCCGAAAAGGCCCCGGACATCAAGCTGTGCGTGTCGACCAACGGCCTGTCGCTGCCCCAGTACGTCGACGAGATCGCCAAGCACAACATCGACCATGTGACGATCACCATCAACTGCGTCGATCCGGAAGTTGGCGCCAAGATCTATCCGTGGATCTTCTGGGAGAACAAACGCATCTTCGGCATCGAAGGCGCGCGGATTCTCATCGAACAGCAGCAGAAGGGTCTACAGATGCTGACCGACCGGGGCATCCTGGTGAAGGTCAACTCGGTGCTGATTCCCGGCGTCAATGAGGAGCACCTGAAGGAAGTCTCGAAGGTGGTCAAGGCCAAGGGCGCTTTCCTGCACAACGTCATGCCGCTGA
>DDWF01000054.1:3009-3235 GCA_002345845.1 Betaproteobacteria bacterium UBA2293
ACTGCCGCCAGTGCCGCGCCGACGCCGTCGGCCTGTTGGGTGAAGACCGCGGCGACGAGTTCACCATGGACAAGATCGACGTCATGGATGTCGATTACGAAGCCGCCATGGTCCGCCGCAAGGTCGTGCATGACTCGATCATCGAGAAGCTGGAGGCCGAGCGCGGCGTCGTCAAGCCGAAGCCGACCGACATCCCCGAAGGCTCGCGCCCGGTGCTGATGGCGGT
>DDWF01000203.1 GCA_002345845.1 Betaproteobacteria bacterium UBA2293
TGCTCGGCCTCGGCAAGCTGTACGGCATCGCCACCGGCATCGAGCTCAAGGGTTTCCCCGGCCTCTCGGCCAGCGTCGCCAGCGCTTCCGGGCGCGCCGTGCCGTGGCAGAAGAGCGTCGTCGGCGCCGGCGCCTTCACCCACGAAGCCGGCATCCACGTCGATGGCCTGCTCAAGCACCCGGACAACTACCAGGGCTTCGACCCGCGCGAAGTCGGCCAGGCACACCGCATCGTCCTCGGCAAGCATTCTGGTTCGCGCGCCGTCGAAGTCGTCTTCGCCGAACTCGGTCTCACTCTCGAAGCCGGCGAGGCCGCCGCGCTGCTGCCGCTGGTCCGCCATTTCGTCGCCAGCCGCAAGCGGCCGCCGGAAAGCGGCGATCTGCAGGCCCTGCTTTCCTCCGTCCGGAGCCCCTTCCATGTCTGAAGCGCTGACCATGACTGCTACCGCAACCGCTGCCCCGGGCCTCGGCTCGCTCCTTCGCGAGGACCTGGCCTGCGTCTTTCAGCGCGACCCGGCCGCCCGCTCGACCTTCGAGGTGCTGGCCACCTACCCCGGCGTTCATGCCGTGCTCTGCCACCGCCTGGCACATCGCCTGTGGCGCGCCGGCTGGCGCTTCCCGGCGCGCTTCCTGTCCTTTCTCGGGCGGACGCTGACCAATGTGGACATCCACCCCGGCGCCCGTATCGGCCGCCGCTTCTTCATCGATCATGGGGCCGGCGTGGTCATCGGCGAGACGGCCGAGATCGGTGACGNNACGTCACCCTCTATCACGGCGTGACCCTGGGCGGCACCTCCTGGAGCAAGGGCAAGCGCCATCCGACGCTGGCCGACGGCGTGGTCGTCGGCGCCGGCGCCAAGATCCTTGGCCCCATCATCATCGGCGAACGGGTGCGCGTTGGCGCCAACTCGGTCGTCGTCAAGAACGTGCCGGCCGACCGGACGGTGGTCGGCATTCCCGGCCGGATCGTCGACACCCGGGTCGGTTCGGCACGCCCGATCGACGGCATCAGCCTCGACCACAACCTGTTGCCCGACCCGGTGGCCAAATCGATCGCCTGCCTGATCGAGCGCATCGAAACGATGGAAAAGGAACTGGCCGAACTCCGTAACGAACCGCCCCCCCCCGATCGTGGCGGCGAGTGCAAGGTCTGCAGTGCCGGCGACCTGTGCTGCGAAAATGAGGCGGTGATCTGACATGGACCTGCTCGATTTTTCCGACTGTAAGCTGTATTTCGAAGATGCCCTGCCGGCCGAAGCCGAACGGCTGATCGCCCAGGCGGCCAGCGAATACGGCGATCCGGCCGCCGAGCTGTCGCTGCTGCGCGCCCATCTGCTGGCGCCGGAAAATCTCAGCGTGCTGGTCGGTCTGTACCGCTATTACTTCTACCAGCACCGGCTGGAAGACGCCCTGGTCGTCGCCGAGCGCGCCATGCAGTTGTCCGGCCGCCACCTCGGCCTGCCGCCCGACTGGAACCTGCTCGACGAAAACCGCCTGGGTTCTGCCGCCAAAAATTCCTTTGGCCTGCTGCGTTTCTACCTGCTCGCCCTGAAGGCCGCCAGCGTCGTGCTCCTGCGCCTCGGCCAGATTTCCGCCTCGCGCGCCCGACTGACCAAACTCGCCGGCCTCGACAGCCGCGACCAGCTCGGTGCCGGCAAGCTGCTTGAGGTGGTCAATGAGTTTCAGCAATCCGATGAACCCGAATTATCACTTGCCGCTGCCTGAGGAGAACATGATGGAAGATACCCTGAGCCTTGCCGAAGCCATGGAAGACCTGGTTTCCGCCGAAGATTTCCTCGACTACTTCGAGGTTCCCTACGAAGCTTCCGTCGTCCATGTGAACCGCCTGCACATTCTGCAGCGCTTTCACGACTACCTGGCCAAGCAGGCGCCCAACCTGCCGCCCGAGGAAGAACTGCAGCGCGGTATCTATCGCCTGTGGCTGGAGCGTGCCTACCAGGACTTCGTCACCTCCAACTCGATTACCGAGAAGGTCTTTGCCGTGTTCCAGAACCAGGCCAAGCCGGAAGGTGGCTTCAGTTCCTTCGTCTCCCTCGACAAGGTCTTCCAGAAATGATGAACGCCAAATGGGAGTACGGCGAGGCCGTGCGCCTGACCCGCAACGTGCGCAATGACGGCACCTACCCTGGGCTCGATCCGGGGGCACCGCTGGTCCGCCGCGGCAGCATCGGCTACGTCGTCGATGTCGGCACCTTTCTCCAGGATCAGATCATCTACTCGGTGAATTTCCTCGACGAAGGCAAGATCGTCGGTTGCCGCGAAGAGGAACTGATCGGTGGCGACGAGCCGTGGACACCGTCGCGCTTCGAATTCCGCGAGAAGGTGCTGGCCGCCAAAGGCCTGTCGGTCGGCGGCGAGGTACTGATTCCTGTCGGCGCCATCGGCGAAGTCATCAAGGTCGTTCGCGACGCGCCCGGCGGCGTCGCCTACCACATCCATTTCGACAGCCTGCCGGGGCGCGTCCTGCAGATTCCCGAAGACGCCCTGGACCCGACTGAAGCCAAGGAGTAAGACGATGCAAGCTGGTTACCTTGAACTGAAACTTTCCTGGGAACTGTTCCGGAAAGCGCCGGAGACGCTGTCCGAACCGGAACGTCATCGGCTGTCCGAGGTCGCCCGCCAGCAGGACAGCATCGAGCAGCGCATCCTGGCCAGCAGTGCTGCGGCCAATGTCGTGGTACCTGAGGCGACGTTGACCACGCGCATCGCCGAAATCAGCCAGCGCTACCCGTCGGCCGACGAATTTGCCCTCGACCTCGAACGCAGCGGCCTCGACAAGGATCTGCTGGCGGAGGCTGTGGAACGTGATCTGCGGGTTGAAAGCGTGCTGGAAAAAGTCGCCTCCAGCACCGCCCCGGTCACTGCCGTCGATGCTGAAATTTACTACCGTCTGCACCCGGAAGCCTTCGACCGGCCGGAAGCGCGGCGGCTCCGCCATGTCCTGATGACCTTCAACAATCCGAAGGAAAAAGACAAGGTGCACATCAAGCTGAGCGCACTGCGTGGCACGGTCCGCCAGCCCGACAGTTTTGCCGCCGCCGCCCTGCGCTACTCGCAATGCCCGACCGCCATGGAAGGGGGCAAGCTGGGCGTGGTCAAGCGCGGCCAGCTCTATAGCGAACTGGAGCCGGCCGCCTTCGCCCTCGGCGAGGGCGAGATCAGCGACGTCCTCGAATCGCCAATCGGCCTGCACATCCTGCGCTGCGACGAAATCCTGCCGAGCGGCATGCTGCCCTTCGCCGAGGTCGCCGAGCGCATCATTGAGCGCCTGACCGACAAACGCCGTCGCGAAGCCCAGCGTGACTGGATCAAGGGCTTGCCGGCCGTCCGCTGAATAGACCATCTGAGTATGACAAACAATACCTGAGCACCTTGCGAATGAGCATTCGCGGCACGTGAAAAAAAGTCGGGAAGCCGACGGCAAAGCGCACTAGACTGACGGGAAATATCCCATCTGAACTTTGCCAACTGACTGATGAGCGCTAGCCCTGACGAAGACAAACGCACTGGCAAGGACCGCCGCGAACTCGATGTCGGTCCTCCCTATGGAACCGAGGAACGTCGGGAAATTCCCGAACGGCGCGGGCCGGAGGTCGAGGAAGTGGAATTCGATGAACACATCGAGGTTCTACCCATCGTCAAGTGCCCCAAGTACCTGCCCTGACGCTGACGCCCGACCCCGCTTCAATTCTGGCGATCGAAGGCATAGAAGAGATTCGGTTCGCTGACCACGTAGAGCCGGCCGGCGTCATCCATGGCCAGTCCCTCGGCCTGCGGTACGTTTTTCACCAGTCCGTGCCGTCCCTTGCGCAGGGCCAGTCGTGCCAGCGAACGTCCCTGTGCATCCATCTCGACAACCAGACGCGACTCATCGGAGAGCAGCAGCAGATGGCCGCTGGCCGCATCAAAATGCAGACTGGACAGATCGCGCACTGGTAGCGCCGCATCACGCTTCGCGTCATTGGCAATATGCAACGGCCGTTCGCCGCTGCCAGCCAGCGACGGGAAACCGCTGACCTCGTAAATGCGCATGGGCTTTTTCTCCTTGGCAACGAACAAGCGGTCAGCGGCCCGATCGTAGGCCAGCCCCTCGAAACCCCGGTTGCCGTTAAGCTCCATGCCGATGCTCAGACGCCTGGCCGCTTTCGTATCGATGGCCGTCGTCGTCTCGTCAATACGGACTTCAAGCAGCGCCTGCAAGCGCTCGTCGGCAATCACGTAAAGGCCGGGGGCAACGTATTCGATGGCCTCCGGGTCTTCCAGACCGCTCACCGGCAGCCGGCGCAGCACTTCGCCCTGCAGCGAGAGTTCGATGATTTCCGGGCGCTTGTTGGTGATCGCGAACAGTGTGCGCCGATCAGGGTCGTAGGTCAGGCCGGAGACGTCGCTAGCCACGCCGGCAATGGGCTGCGCCTCGATCTGCACCCGGTAGTCGGCCAACCCGAGCCTGGCGGCCGGCCGTCCGACACTGGCCTGCGCCTCCCACGGCCAGACTCCCGGTGCCGCCGGATCCCGGGCCAGCGCGCCGATGGCGGCCACAGCCGAGCCCAGCAGCAGGAGCGTCAGCAGGCGATGGCGCAGGGCGAAGGCGGCCACTGCCGAAGTCAGCAGCAGAATCGCCAGCAAACGATCGCCAAAGCCGCTGGAAGGAGTATCGAATGGGTCAGGCGTCATGGGCATTTGCTCAATAATCAGAATTGCGCCCATTGTGCTGAGGCAATGTTAAACAAATGCTAACGCTACAATTCACCAACCGTTTACCCAGTCCGAGCCAGCATGGCGCCGATGAAGCCCCACCTGATAACCTGCCTGTTCCTGGCACTCGCCGCTCTTCCACCGACCGCCGGCGCCGAGGAGCAATATGTCATCCGCCGTGCCGTCGAGGCCGGACAGTTGAAACCGCTCTCCGAGATTCTCACCGCCGTCCAGGCCACACATCCCGGCAAGGTGCTCGATGTCGACCTCGAACGCGACCGTAGTGGCCGCCGGGTCTACGAAATCACCATCCTCAAGGGCAATGGCCAGCGCGCGAAAGTCCTCGTCGATGCCACCACCGGCAGCGAGGTACGCCAGCCTCCCGAAACCGTGGCGCGGGTGCCGGTCGCCCGCATGCTGCGCAATCTGCTCGCCCGCCATCCGGGTCATGTTCTGGAAGTGGAGCTGAAATCTGGCATCGACAACCGCCTCATCTACGAAATCCAGCTCATCCTGCTCGACGGCCGGCTGCGCGAATTCGTCGTCGATGCGCAAAGCGGCGAACTGATCGGCGGCGAAGGCCACCGTCGCGAGGTGCTGAGCCGGTTGCGGCCGCTGCCCGACATCCTCGACCGCCTGCCGACCCGCTATCGCGGCGTGATCCAGGAGGCGGAACTGGAATACGACCAGGACGGCAAGTATTTCTATGAAATTGAAATCCGCCTGGCCGACGGCCGCATCATCGAACTGGACGTCGACGCCATCAGCGGCGAAATACTCAACGGCGAGGAGCTGGCGCGATGAGGGTGCTGGTCGTCGAGGACGATGCCGAACTGGCGGCCAGCATCGCCGCCGGCCTGGCCAGGGACGGCATGATTGCCGAAATTGTCGGCAACGGTGACGAAGCCGCCTTCCTCGGCTGCACCGAGGATTACGACGCCGCCGTCCTCGACCTCGGCCTGCCCGGCCAGGATGGCGTCTCGGTGCTGCGCCACTGGCGCGAGCACGGACGCCGCATGCCGGTGCTGGTACTCACCGCCCGTGGCCGCTGGAGCGACAAGCTGGCCAGCTTCGACGCCGGCGCCGACGATTACCTGACCAAACCCTTTCTCCAGGAAGAGGTGGCGCTGCGCCTGCGCGTGCTCAAACGCCGCTCGCTCGGCCATGCGACCCCGATCCTGCAGGCCGGCCCGCTGCAGTACGACGCCAATGCCGACCGCTTCACCCTCGATGGTCAGCCGCTGACGATGACCGCCCAGGAACAGCGCATCCTCGCCTACCTGATGCAGCGCCAGGGCCATGTCGTGACGCGCAGCGAGATCAGCGAGCACGTCTATGCCCGCGACCTTGATCCCGACTCGAATACGCTCGATGTGCTGATTGGCCGTATCCGCCGCAAGCTCGGCCACCCCCTGATCCATACCGAGCGCGGCCGCGGCTTCCGTCTCGGCGAAAGCACCGATGGCCCTGGCGAATCCTGAACGCTGGGGGCTCGGCGCCCGCCTGTTCGTCATCGGCGCCCTCGCCGCCCTGCTGGTCAGCTCGCTCGGCGGCTGGGTGCTACGCCAGCAGGTGCAGGACAGCCTGTACAAGAGCTTCGGCCAACGCCTCGACGAGAAGGCGCAACGCCTGATCGCCGACCTGCTACTCCTCCCCGGCGGCGGCCTCGGCCTTGCCCCCGGACGCAACAACGACGAGTTCGGCCGCATTTTCTCCGGCTGGTACTGGCAACTGGAAGGCGCCGGTGAAATGCTCGGCTCGCGCTCGCTGTGGGACAGTTCGCTGAATACCGCCGGCGCCCGGCCGATAACCAGCAACCATCCACTGCAACGCCTGAACGGCCCGCAGGACATACCGCTGCTCGGCCGCGCCCACCCGGTCGCCATCGACGGCCAGCAGGCCGTTCTTCACGTCTATGGACCCGCTGGCGAAATCGAGGAAGAACTGGCGCAGCTGGAAAGCATCCTGCTGATCACCCAACTGCTGCTGGTTGGCGCCCTGTTGTTCATCAGCTTTCTGCAATTGCGTCTCGGCCTTGCCCCCCTGCGTCGCCTGCGCAACCGCCTGTCGGCCGTGCGCGCCGGCGACGCGGAACGCATCGGCAGCGGCTACGGCGCCGATCTCAACCCGCTGGCCGGCGAACTGGACCTGCTACTGGCGCGCAACGCCAAGATCGTCGCCCGCGCCCGCGGCCATGCCGCCGACCTCAGCCACGCCTTGAAGAAACCGCTGTCCATCCTCAACAGCGATGCCACCATCCAGCAGCAACCGCTGCTGCGCCAGCAGGTGACCTCGATGTCGCGCCTGATCGACCGCCACCTGGCGCGGGCCGGTAGCGGTGCCGGCGAAATCCGGCCGATCGCCATCGGCGAACGCATCGCCAGTCTGGTCGCCCTGATGCGCCGCCTGCACCAGGAGCGACCGCTCGACTGGCAGGTGGATATCGCCGACGACCTGCACTGGCGCGGCGAGCCGACCGATTTCGAGGAAATGCTCGGCAACCTGCTCGACAACGCCGGCAAGTGGGCGGCCAGGATGGTTTCAGTAGAAGCCGCGGCGACGGCAACGGAAATTGTCATCACCATCGCCGACGACGGCCCCGGCCTGTCCACCGAGCAGATCGAACAGATCGGCATCCGCGGCCGGCGCTTCGACGAAAGCATCGAAGGCAGCGGCCTCGGCCTGGTGATCACCGCCGACATCGCCGAAACCTACGGCGGCGAAATGCAACTCGGCCGCGCCGAAGCTGGCGGTCTGCAGGTCACGTTACGCCTGCCGGGCTGAAGACATCCACCTGCTGTCCGGAAACTGCCCCAGCAAAATATGGGCAGCAATAAGGTTCTGATCCTTATTGTGCCCGCTCCGATTTGGCGATCAGTCCGGCAACGATGTGCTTGGCCTTGTCATACGCCTCCTGCGGACCAAAGCGCCCCTCCAGTCGCTCAATTCCTCGGCTCAGCGACGGGGCAAGCGCAACGCTCGCCTCGTCCACGCCCGTCTTCGATTTCTCGAGCGACCGCAGCAGTTCACGAGACGACCCTTTGACGCCATTTACCAAAAGCGCGTAGAAGACATTTCGCGGAATTCCGATATGCGCAGCGACTCGATTCCCGAGTCTGCGGCCTGACCCCGGACCGAGCTGTGTCCAGAAGAAGACGATCAAACCAAGCACGCCCAGCAAACCGACGATTGCAGGAAAGTAGCCCAAATTCAAAACTCCTCGAAAACCACGCGATTCAGAGGCTGAACGACCACCACTGCGCCCTTTCACGATGCCTGCCAGCTATACAACGGCCTCGCCAGTACTCTAGGGAAAATAGGAAAGCAGGGGTCTGACCATTATGCATGCCGTGAACCGGCACTAGCCGGGTCGCCGACAAGTTTCTTCGGCGATGGCAAGTTTTGAAATGGCGCTGCAGCGAGAACCGCCAGCGAACCACTGCGAACAAAAAAAGTCACAATCCGGCAACAGAATGACAGCAATGTCATTAATATGATTGTTTTCGTATTTTCGCAATTTTCGCAAATCGATGACTGATACGCCAAGACCCGACAAACGCTCGGGCAAGGACCGCCGCGCAATCGACATCGGCCCGCCACCGGGCATTGCCGAGCGCCGCCTGACGCCCGAACGACGCCACCCGCACATCGAAGAGGTGGAGTTCGACGAGCACATCGAAGTGCTGCCGGTCGGCGGCAGCGACCCGGACGGCACCTAATCGGCCGATGCCAGAACGACACCCGGAAAAAAAGCCCCGGAATTGCTTCCGGGGCTAACCGAGGTGCTACAGAGAGACTGATGCAAAAAGTTTCGCCGTGTCAGGCGTAGGTCGGGGCGAAGGCGGCTTCCGGGTTGGCGGCTGGCCCCTTGTCGGTCCAGTAGGGTGACAGCTTGCGCAACTGGGCGACGATCGGGGGAACGGCTTCGATGACGCGGTCAACTTCGGCTTCGGTGTTGTAGACCGACAGCGAGAAGCGGATCGTCCCGTGTGCCGCGGTGTAGGGAATGCCCATGGCGCGCATCACGTGCGACGGTTCGAGCGAGCCGGAGGTACAGGCCGAGCCGGAGCTGGCGGCGATGCCCATCTTGTTCAGCAGCAGCAGGATGGCCTCGCCTTCGATGTATTCGAAAGCGATGTTGCTGGTGTTGGGCAGACGGTTGCTGACATCGCCAGTCGGGAAGCAGTGCGTGACCTGGCTCAGGATGCCCTGCTCCAGCTTGTCGCGCAGGCGCTTCACTTCGGTGTTCTCGATTTCCATCTTGTTCAGTGCCAGCTCGCAGGCCATGCCGAGGCCGACGATCGACGCCGAATTCTCGGTGCCGGCGCGGCGACCACGCTCCTGGTGACCACCACGCAGCAGCGGCCGGAAGCGGCAGCCACGACGCAGGTAGAGGACGCCGATACCCTTCGGCGCATGCAGCTTGTGGCCGGACAGCGACAGCATGTCGATCTTGGTGTTCTTCAGGTCGATGGGAATCTTGCCGACGGCCTGCACCGCATCGGTATGGAACATGATGCCCTTGGCCGAAGCCAGCGCTGCCATTTCCTCGACCGGGAAGATGGTGCCGGTCTCGTTGTTGGCCCACATCACGGAAACGATGGCGACATTGTCCTGCAGCAGCGACTTGTATTCATCCATGTCGATGCGGCCCTTCTTGTCCACCTTCAGCTTGTGGACGATGTAGCCTTCCTTCTCCAGCCATTCGCACAGCGTCAGGATGGCCGGGTGCTCGACGTTGGTGGTGATCACCGTGTTGCGTTCCGGCTGCGCCTTGAGGGCCGAGAGGATGGCGGTGGAGTCGGACTCGGTGCCGCAGGAGGTGAAGATGATTTCCGAGTCGTGCTCGGCGCCCAGCAGTGCCTGCACCTGACTGCGGGCCTTCTTCAGCGCCTTGCCGACTTCACTGCCGAAGGCGTGGATCGACGAGGCGTTGCCGAAATGCTCGGTGAAGAAGGGGAGCATGGCTTCGACCACGGCAGGGTCGCAGCGCGTGGTGGCGTTGTTGTCCAGATAGATCGGTTCCATGGCGCTGTCCTTTTGGATTCTCTGTGGGGGTTGTGCGGCGATCAGGCTTCGACCGGCATGTGCGACGACGGCAGCACCTGGACCAGTTCGCCGAGGGCTTCGATCATCTTCTGCTGGATGCCGCCGAGGGTGGCCGCTTCCATCATGCAACCGGAGCAGGCGCCCTTCAGATGCACGTAGATTTTCTTGCCCTGGACGTCGGCCAGTTCGACATCGCCGTGGTCGCGCTGGAGCATCGGGCGAACCGACTCGAGTACTTCCTGGATCTTGGCGATCTTCTCGACGATCGACAGCTTCTTGCTCGGCGGCTTCGGCGCTTCCGGCGTGGCCGGGCAGGCTGGCGGCGGCGAGACTTCGCCGGGACCGGCACGTTCGGCCATGACCTTGGCGAGGATTTCCTCGATGCCTTCGTGACAGGCGGCACAACCACCGCCGGCCTTGGTGTAGAAGGTGACCTGTTCGACGGTGTTCAGGTTGTTGGCCTTGACCACGTCTTCGATCATCACCGCGTCGATGGCAAAGCACTTGCAGATCAGCGCGCCTTC
>DDWF01000089.1 GCA_002345845.1 Betaproteobacteria bacterium UBA2293
CGCCATCCACACGCGCATCGGCGCGTCCGACGATCTCGCCTCGGGACGCTCGACCTTCATGGTCGAGATGACCGAAGCCGCCGCCATCCTCAACGGCGCCACCGACCGCTCGCTGGTGCTGATGGACGAGATCGGGCGCGGCACCTCCACCTTCGACGGCCTGGCGCTGGCCTTCGCCATTGCCCGCCAACTGATCGAAAAGAACCGCGCCTGGACGCTGTTTGCCACCCACTACTTCGAACTGACGCGCCTGGCGCTGGATTATCCCGCCTGCGCCAACGTGCATCTGGACGCCGTCGAGCATGGCCAGTCGGTCGTGTTCCTGCATGCCGTCGAGGCGGGCCCCGCCTCCCAGTCCTATGGCATACAGGTCGCCGCACTGGCCGGCGTGCCCGCCGCGGTCCTGCGCGAAGCCAAACGCCGCCTGGCGGAACTGGAAAACCGCGCGGCCCAAGCCGGGCCGCAGGCCGACCTGTTCGCCAGCAACAGCGCCGTACCGCCAACGCCGACTTTTGAAACCGCGCCGCACCCGGTTATCGAAGCGCTGGCGGCACTTGATCCGGACGCCCTGAGCCCGCGCGAAGCGCTGGAAACGCTCTACGAACTCAAGCGGATGACGACGCAGGCAGCTTCGGCAGCAGGAAACGGCTGAACTGCGGCTGGCTGGCAAGCGCAGCAGAAACTGACGAGCACTTTCGCGACGGGACGTTACAATTCCGTGCGCTGGCCGCCAAGAGCCATCCAACTTTCTAGTGAGGAGAATGCCATGACGAGAACCTTCTTCAAGCTAGTGGCCGCCTGCTGGCTGCTGCCCTGCTGGACGGGTATGGTCCACGCCGCGAATGAACTGGTCTTCGGCATCTACCCCCTGCTCTCGGCCAGTCAAACCGCCGAGCGGTTCGCCCCACTCAAGGAACATCTGGGCAAGACGCTCGGCGTTCCAGTCACGCTGCGCTCGGCCCCGGACTTCGCCAACTTCATCGACCGGACGCGCGCCGGCGAGTATGACATCATCTTCACCGCCCCCCACATGGGGCGACTGGCGGAAAAACGGGACGGCTACCGGCGGATCGCCCAGACGGGTGATGTCACCGTCGTCGCCCTGGCACGCAAGGGCGGACCGGTACAAGCGCTGGCCGATCTGAAGGGCCGTACGCTTGCGGTCGGTGCCAGGCTGTCGATGACCTACCAGATCGTCAATCATGCCCTCGGCAAGCAGGGCATGGCCATCGAGCGCGACGTGATTTTCATCGATCCTGCCAGTTTCTCCAACGTGATCGAGGCGATCATGCGCGGCGAGGCCGATGCCGGGGCCACCATCGGCCAGCTTTGGGATAACGCCTCGCCCGAACAACGCGAGAACCTGCGGGAAATCCACCGGGCGGAACCGACGCCCGGCTTCCTGATCCTCGCCCATTCGCGTCTCACCCCAGAAATTCTCAAGAAGCTCGAACTGGCGTTCCTCGATTTCAAGAACACCGAGGCCGGCAGGGCCTATTTCAAGAAAACCCAGCAGGTCGGCTTCCGCCCGCTCGATGCCGCGACCATGAAACGCATCGATCCCTACACTGCGGTGCTCGAAAAGCAATAGCCGGCAATGTCGCCTGCCGCTCGCCTCACCCCCTGGTACCGCTCGCTCCGCTTCAGGCTGGTGGCGACTGCCGTCGTCGTCGAAATCCTCATGCTCGGCCTGCTGGTCGCCAACAGTTACCGGTTGGTGACCGAGGCACTCGAATCGCAGACCCGCGCCCGCCTCGAGGCGTTGGAACCCCTGCTTAATGCCTCGCTGGCCGGCCGCGTTTTCCAGCGCGACCACAGCGAGATCAAGGCGATCCTGCACCAGCTGGCAGGCTCTCATGGCACCGAGATCAACTACATCAAGGTATTCGACCAGCGCGGCGATCCACTCGCCGGCATCGGCGAAAATGGCCATGAGACAGCCATCGACAGGAGCGTGATCGATGCTCTGGGCGACCTGACCTACGACACGCAGATTCCCTTGACCCTGTCAGGGGATATCCAGGTCGGCACGGTGCGCTTCGGCCTGTCGCTGGCCGGCCTTGCCACGCTGCGCGGTAACGTCCTCAAGCAGAGCCTGCTGATCGCCGCAGCCGAGGTGCTGCTGTCCCTGCTGCTGCTGATTTCCGGCGGCTACCTGCTGACGCGCCACATCGCCAGCCTGCTCGCCGGCGCCCGGCGCGTCACCGACGGCGACTACGGCACGCCGATCCCCATCGGCAGCCATGACGAAATCGGCGAGCTGGCGGCCGACTTCAACACTATGACCGCCACGGTGCAGAGCCGCATCGAACAGTTGGCCGAAAGCGAAACGCGCTTTCGCGCCATCTTCGACGCCGCCGGCGATGCGTTTTTCATCCATGATGCCGAGACCGGCCGCACGCTCGATGTGAACCGCCGCATGTGCGAGATGTACGGCTGCACGCATGCGCAGGCGTTGCGCCTTTCCATGGCGGATGTCTCCGCCAACGTCACACCGTTCACCGCGGTGGAGGCCATCGAGAAATTGCGGCTGGCGCGGGATCAAGGCCC
>DDWF01000157.1 GCA_002345845.1 Betaproteobacteria bacterium UBA2293
TCTGCGCGACGGTCATCGGCTTCGTACTACCAGTGACGCTGCATCCGCTGTGGCTGCCGTGCGTGCCGCTGGTGGTTGGGGTGCTGGCCGGGCGGGCGCTGGGGTGTTTTCATCGACGGGCGTAGCAATGAAGAATCCGTTGAAGCTGAAACGGTGATAACTGCCAACTACCGACTTACCGAACGGCTGCTACCGAACGAATCGAGCACTCTTCCCCCTGAGCGCACAGCGTTTCTAGCCGGTGCTGATCAGCACTTCAGCAGACTGACTCTCACTCTCGGACACCCCATCCCTTCTCGCATCCCATACCCCAATCCGCCACAAATCCGCCGCGCCGCCGGATGCCCGGTAGCGAGATGGACTTCCAGTATCCCAGTTGAAGCGGCAAACCCCAGCGCCGAAGCGAACAGCCGGCGCGCCTTGCCCTGTTGGCGCCATGGGGGAAGGACGCTGGCACCGAGTTCGGCCACCTCGCCATACACGGCGAGGTGGATGAAGCCGGAGAGTTGGCCGTCTTGTTCGAGGGTGGCGAAACAGAAGTCGCGAATGAAGTCGATGCGGTCGGCGTAGGCGGCGATACCGGCATCGGAGAGCGCAGTGGCGAAGCGACCGTAGCGGTCGTCCGAGGTCAGAGCCAGCAGATGGGCGAGGACAACTGGGCGTGACAAGGAGGGGAGTCGGCACGGCACGCCCAGGAAGGGCTCGGCGATCAATCCCAAGCCAGCGCCCCGCCCGTCTGGTACTCGGTGACGCGGGTTTCGAAGAAATTCTTCTCCTTGCGCAGGTTGGCCTGCTCGTCGAGCCAGGGCAGGACGTTTTCAGCCCCCGGGAATGGCTCGGCGACGCCGACCTGGCGCGCCCGCCGGTTGGCGATGAAGCGGAACTGGGCGACGTGCAGTTCGGCGTTGTAGCCGAGGACGGGGTCGCGCAGGATGTAGCCGGCGTAGGCGGTTTCGGCCGCCTCGGCTTCATCCCACAGTGTGCGCAGCGCGGCCGGGTCGAGTGTCAGTCCCTCCTCGACCAGCAGTTCGCGGATGACGCGGATGCCGAAGGCGCAGTGCAGCACCTCGTCGCGCATGATGTATTGCAGTTGCTCGGCGGCGCCCTTCATCAGGCCGCGCCGCTGCAGCGCGAAGACCGGGGTGAAACCGTTGTAGAACCAGCAGCCTTCGAAGATCACCGCGAAGAAGAAGTAGGACAGCGCGAATTCGTGCAGATTGGCGCGGTCGGTGAGGTCGAAGTCCGAGCGCAGCACCTTTTCCAGCCGGCGGTTAGCCAGCGCGATCTTGCCGTGGATTTCCGGCACGACGCGGTAGCGGTTGTAGATTTCCTGCTGGTCGAGGCCGAGGCTTTCGATGCAGTGCTGGTAGGTCCAGGTGTGCAGCGCTTCTTCATAGACCTGGCGGGCCTGGTAGATTTGCAATTCCGGTGCGCTCATCTTTTCCATGACGGCCAGGCCGATGTTGCGCATGGCCAGGATGTCGGAGGTCGTCAGGTAGGCCAGCACGTTCTCGAAAACGTGGCGCTCGGCGCCGCTCAGCTTGTGGTGGTAGTCGTGCACGTCCTGCGCCATACCGATTTCCAGCGGCGTCCAGTGGTTGCGGTTGGCCTTCAGGAAAAACTCCCAGGCCCACGGGTACTTGAACGGCGCGAGCTGGTTGATGTCGCCCTTGCCGTTGACGATGCGCTTGTCGGCGGCGTTGATCGGGGCAAGGGCTGGTGCCACCGGCAAAATGCTACGGTCGACTTCGGTTTTTGCCTGATTTTCAGGGGCGACCGTGGGTGTCGGCAGCTCCCAGTCATTGAACAAGGCATTGGGCGATGGTGCATTCATTATTGACGTGCTTTCTTTCTGTGAAATCGTTTATCCACTTATCTCGATTCGATCTGCGGCAGATAGGCCGCCGCTGCGTCGAGCAGTGCTTCGGGCAGCTGTGCCGGCAGTCCATTACGGCGGCAAGACTGCAGAACGAGCCGCGAGACGCCCCGAGCCGCCAATTGGCGTGCCAGCCGGGCAATGGCGTCGGCATCCAGCAGCCCGGTATCGACGGTGCAGCGTATTTCGTGGTCGGTGCCCGCCTTGAGCAAGATATCCAAGGCAGCAAGCGCCGTTTCGCCGTCGCCGGCACCGGTGATGCGACGGTAGTCCTCGAACGGTCCTTTGACGTCGAAACCCACCCAGTCGAGCGTCGGCAGTACGGCAGCCAGCCGCTTCGGGTAGATGCCGGCCGTATGCAACGCAGTGGCAAAGCCCCGCGCCCGAACTTCGCCGAGAGCCGCGGCGAGGCCGCGTTGCAGCAGCGGTTCGCCACCGGAGAAAACGACGCCGTCGAGCAGGCCCCGCCGGGGCTCCAGCCAGTCGAGCACATCGCTCCAGTGCCTCTCCCGGCCCTGCGGCGAATGCAGGTGCGGGTTATGGCAATAGCCGCAGCGCCACGGGCACCCCTGGCAGAAGACGACGGCGGCCAGCCGGCCGGGGAAGTCGATGGTGGTGAAGGGCGTCAGCCCGCCCACCACCAGGGTTTTCCTGTCAGCCACAAGCGGCCGATGCCTGACATGGTTCGGCGAAGTGCCGTCGTTCGCCGTGCTCGCTCTGTTTGCCCGGGTTGAACTCGGAAACTGGCCGGTGGTAGCCCATGACGCGGGTCCACACCTCGCAGCGTTGGCGTTCGGAGTCGTTCAGGAGTGCTTGGGATTTCGTTTCAGACATGGTTTCTTCCTTTCGCAGTAGGGGTGTCAATGGGCGGGGCCGCGCGGGCGAGGATTTCGTCATCGCACTTCGGGCAGAACTCGTGCTCGCCGGCCAGGTAGCCGTGTTTCGGACAGATCGAGAAGGTCGGCGTGATCGTGATGTAGGGCAGCCGGAAACGCGACAGCGCGGTTTGCACCAGTTGCCGGCAGGCGGCCGCGGTCGAGATGCGTTCGCGCATGTAGAGATGCAGCACGGTGCCGCCGGTGTA
>DDWF01000250.1 GCA_002345845.1 Betaproteobacteria bacterium UBA2293
CCGTAGTAGCGCTTGCCCGGGTAGCCTTCGGCGTACTTGTTGGTCAGCTGGGAGCCTTGAGCTTCCATGACCGCCTTGCTGACGTAGTTTTCGGACGCGATCAGTTCGATGTGGTCTTCCTGGCGCTTGTTCTCGGCCTCGATGGCCTGCCAGAGTTCGGGGTCAACTTTTGCCAGGGTGTCTTTCGCGGAAAACATGGGGAATGCCTCAAGCCATTGAAAAGGGCGGGAATCTTATCACGAAGGCAGCTCGTCAAGGGCGCCCGGCTCCAGATGTGCGGTTTCGCCCCAGCTTTCGATTGACCAGGCGCCGTCACAGCAGGCAATCCAGTTCAGGCCGGCATTCGGAATCAGGAAATCGCGCGGCATTTCCAGGCCGTTGCCGCGGACGAAGCGATTGACGATGTCGAGCACGCCACCATGAACGACAACGACCACGTTGCCGCCGGGGTGGCCGGCGACGATCTCGCACAAAGCCGTCGTCACCCGCTCGAACATCACTTTCAGGCTTTCGCCATTCTCGAAATCGTAGTCGGCGTTGCGCCCCTCAAAAGCGGCATAGCCGGCCGGATGGTCGCGTTTCGCCTCGTCGTAGGTCAGCCCCTCGAAGACGCCGTAGCGCCGTTCTCGCAGCGCCGGATTGGCTTGCGGCACCAAGCCCAGCGCCTGACCGATGGTCTGCGCCGTCAACCAGGCACGCTGCAGGTCGCTGCTGTAAACGGCATTGATGCCGGCCGTCATCAACCAGCGCCCGGCAGCCGCCGCCTGGCGATGGCCGATGGCGTTGAGGCCGATATCGATCTGCCCCTGGATACGGCGCGCCGCGTTCCACTCCGTTTCACCGTGACGCACCAGACAGAGGCGCGTTATGGAGCTTGTAGGGATTTCCACCATGTTCTAGCTATCACCTTCGCAGTAAATTTGGCCGACTGAAATTTTCAATCAAACTCCGGCCACTTCCAGAAGCCGGGAATTCTATCAACCGAGGAGGACAATCCGTGACCCTTCTACTCAAGCTCTCGCAGCTGATCGACTGGCTCAACGAGCGGGTCGGCAAAGGCGCTTTCTGGCTGGTCCTGATCATGACCGTGATCAGTGCCGGCAACGCCAGTTACCGCTTCATCTTCAACGACAGTTCGAACGGCCTGCTGGAAATCCAGTGGTACCTGTTCTCCGGCGTCTTTCTGTTGTGTGCCGCCTACACCTTGCAAAAGAACGAGCATGTGCGCATCGACGTCATCTCCAGCCGCTTCTCGGCACGCGGCCTGGCCGTGATCGACATCATCGGCACCATCTTTTTCCTGCTGCCGATGGTCATCACCGTGCTCTGGCTGTCGCTACCACTGGTCGCCGAGTCCTACCGGATCAACGAATACTCGGCCAACGCCGGTGGCCTGATCCGCTGGCCGGTAAAAATCCTGCTGCCGATCGGTTTCACGCTGCTCGCCCTGCAAGGCATCTCCGAGTTGATCAAGCGCATCGCCTTCCTCGCTGGTCGTATTGAAGACCCGAACGCCAAGGTCAAGGCACCGACCCCCGAAGAACAACTGGCTGCCGACCTCCTTGCCGCGGCCAACAAAGCCAAGGAGGGCAAATAATGGAATGGGTCATCGCCAACATGGCGCCGCTGATGTTCGGCGCCCTGGTCGTCTTCCTCCTCTTCGGCTATCCGGTCGCCTTCGCCCTGGCCGCCAACGGCATCGTCTTCGGCCTCATCGGCATCGAGCTCGGGCTGCTTCAGCCGGCGCTGTTCCAGGCGCTGCCTGAGCGCATCTTCGGCATCATGGGCAACGACACGCTGCTCGCCATTCCCTTCTTCACCTTCATGGGGCTGATTCTTGAACGCTCCGGCATGGCTGAGGATCTGCTCGACACCATCGGCCAGCTGTTCGGCCCGATGCGTGGCGGCCTGGCCTTCGCCGTCATCTTCGTCGGCGCCCTGCTCGCCGCAACGACCGGCGTGGTGGCCGCCTCGGTAATCTCGATGGGCCTGATCTCGCTGCCGATCATGCTGCGCTACGGCTACGACAAGCGCCTGGCCTGCGGCGTCATCGCCGCCTCCGGCACGCTGGCGCAGATCATCCCGCCATCGCTGGTGCTGATCATCATGGCCGACCAGCTTGGCAAATCGGTCGGCGACATGTACGAAGGCGCCATCGTCCCGGCACTGATCCTCACCGGACTGTATGTCGGCTATGTTCTGCTGCTCACCATCTTCAAGCCCTCCGCCGCTCCGGCGCTGCCGCCGGAAGCCCGTTCGCTGCGCGGCTTCAAGCTGCTCCTCCGAGTCATCACGACGATGGTGCCGCCGCTGCTGCTGATCTTCCTGGTCCTCGGCACCATCTTCCTCGGTATCGCCACGCCGACTGAAGGCGGCGCCATGGGTGCGGCCGGCGCCATGATCATGGCCGTCATGCGCAAGCGTCTGTCGTGGAAGCTGCTGAAGCAGGCTATGGAGACCACCGGCAAGCTGTCCTCCTTCGTCATCTTCATCCTGGTCGGCGCCACGGTGTTCGGTCTGGTCTTCCGCGCCGTCAATGGCGACCTGTGGGTCGAGCATCTGCTGACATCACTGCCGGGTGGCGAAATGGGCTTCCTGATCGTGGTCAACATCATGGTCTTCCTGCTCGCCTTCTTCCTCGACTTCTTCGAGCTGTCCTTCATCATCGTGCCGCTGCTGGCACCGGTGGCGGACAAGCTCGGTATCGATCTGATCTGGTTCGGCATCCTGCTCGCGGTGAACATGCAGACCTCCTTCATGCACCCGCCTTTCGGCTTCGCGCTGTTCTACCTGCGTTCGGTCGCCCCGCCCTCGATCAAGACGACCGACATCTACTGGGGTGCCGTACCCTTCGTCTGCATCCAGATCATCATGGTGGCACTGATCATCATCTTCCCCAACATCGTCAGCTACGGCGACGACGCCCAGCGCGAAATGCAACGCCTGGAGCGCGAGGGCAAGGCACCGGAACTCGATCTCGAATCGATGATGGCCCGCCCGACCGACGACGAGGATGGCGACAAGCCGGCAGCGACCGATGCCGAGGAAGAGAAGGCCGATGCCGACTTCCTGAAGAGCCTGCAGAGCAACGACAAATAGTCGATTTCCCTGCAGCAAAGGGCGAGGCCGCGGCCTCGCCTTTTTTTGTCCGCTATCGCCGCTATAGGCTCAATTCATTTGCCTGAAAAAAATGGCCGGAGCATCATACAGAGCGTATGAACCTTCAATTTCAGGAGAACACCATGGATATCGGCATCAGCAAGAAAGACCGCGAAAAAATCGCTGAAGGACTCTCCCGCCTGCTGGCGGACTCCTTCACCCTCTACCTGAAGACCCATAATTTCCACTGGAACGTCAAGGGACCGATGTTCAACACCCTGCATGTGATGTTCATGGAGCAGTACACAGAGCTGTGGAACGCCCTCGACATGATCGCCGAACGCATCCGTGCCCTCGACGTCGCTGCTCCCGGCACCTATCGCGAATTCGCCAAGCTGACGGTGATCAAGGAAAGCGAAGGTGTGCCGACGGCTACCGAGATGATCCAGCAACTGGTGGCTGGCCAGGAAGCCGTGACCAAGACCGCCCGCAGCATCTTCCCGATCGTCGACAAAGCGGGCGATGAACCGACCGCCGACCTGCTGACCCAGCGCATGCAGATTCACGAAAAAAATGCCTGGATGCTGCGCAGCCTGCTGGAAAGCTGAACCGGCAAACCCAATAAAAAAGGCAGCCGAGGCTGCCTTTTGCATGCACGCGAAGCGAGTCAGGTCCGGGTCTTGTCCGGAGTACTCATCTGTTTTTCATCCTTCGCCTTGTCGCCACAGGCCAGCGCATTGACGCTACCGAGGGCAAACAGGCCGGCAAACAATACGGTCAGGAATTTCTTCATCGACACCTCCGTCAATAAGGTACTCGCTTGTGACCCAGGGAGCATTCATTGGTTCAATCGAAGAAGCGAGCAGGAGGTAGCACGATTTTCCGGCAGAATTCATCGTGGCTAGCGAAACCATTCACCTTCATCGCAGCGCGCCCGCCAAGCCGGCCGTTGGCGAGCCGTGCACCGGCTGCGGCGTCTGCTGCGCCCTGGAGACCTGTCCGGCCGGCCGCCTGCGCTTCCTGCGCGCCGTCGGCCCTTGCCCGGCCCTTGAATGGTCAGCCGCCGAGACTCGCTATCACTGCGGCCTACTGACCCAGCCCGGAGGCTATTTATGGGTTCCGCCCGCTTTTGAGGGTTTCGCCAGGCGCTGCCTGGCCCGCTGGATCGCTGCCGGCCAGGGCTGCGACTGCACTGCCGAAGTTCAGCCCTGAGCCAGAGCCGCAGTAAAGGCCATTTCGACGCGCATGCGCGGATCGGCCAGGCGCGCTTCGACGCAGGCGCGTGCCGGCGCGCAGCCCACTGGCAGCCAGTCGTCCCAGATGGCGTTCATCGCCGCGTAATCTGCCATGTCGGCCAGGTAGATGGTGACCATCAGCAGATGCGAACGGTCACTTCCAGCCTGCGCCAGCAGGCGCTCGGCCGAAGCCAGCAGGCCAGCGGTCTGCTCGGCGATGCCGACGTCGAGATCCGGCGGCACCTCGACCAGGTATGCCGTGCCACCATGCACGACGCTGTCGGCGTAACGGCGGGTGACACCATGGCGAACGATGGACATTTTCGGACTCCAAATGAGTGAAGCCCATGCTTTGAGGCATGGGCTTCGTTTGCTGCGCCCCTGTCTTGTCGACCGGGGCATTCGGCTTGTCGCCGTTAGGGAGTACTACTCGGTAATCTCAAGAAAATCTTCCTTCGACAACTGCCATAGAATCTCCTGCAACGCAGCATTGACTGCCACTGCATGTCGGGACACGCTGCTTATCTCGACACGGGTTCAGCTTACCACTCCGAAAAAAAATTGCCACCCCCTCACGGCTCAGGGTCGAAAAATGATGTTGCTACCGGAAGGTAACTGGTTGGCCGGGGCATAGCCGACAGCGCCCGGCGTGCTGACGACAAAAGCGATCAATTCGTCGACCGTGGCAAATTCGGCAGGTGGCGCCCCCTTGCCGACATAACGCCGGACCAGCCAGTACGCGGTGTATTCGCGCTCATCCTGAGCGAGCACTTGCGCCAGGAAAGCCTCGCGCACGGGGTGGCCAGCGATGAGATTGACCGGTCGCGCGGCCTGCTGACTGATCGAGACGATTCGTCCGGTATATAGGCGCTTGAGGGTGACTGCATCGCTTTTCGGCATGCCGCGATGGGCGAAGACGACGATATCCTGGGCCAGCACCGTCCCCGCCACCAGCCAGGCGAGGAAAGCGAGGAACAGTTGAGCGCGTTTCATCGCCGGTTTCAGAAGGTGAAACTGCAGGAGACGGAGAACACGTTGATACGCTGATTCGCGCTATCGCCACCGGCCGGCGGATCGATGAAGCCCGACACGCGCCAGGTGCGCGTCTGGGACCATTCGGCTTTGAGCAAGGTATTAACCCCCAGACGATACGAGGTGCCAATCGCCAGCGTGCCTTGGTCATGCGCCAGCAACATGTCGCCGACCGCCCGCTGACTGGCATCGATCAGCGGATTGGGAATGGAGACGCGGTTGTCGGTGACGTCGTCGTACAGCTTGAGCACCTGGCTGCCGGACTGCATGCGGGCCAGGTACACGTAAGGGGTCCAGTCGCCGCTGCGCCGGCTCAATGCGGCATAGGCGGCCCAGCGATTCCAGCCATTGACGGCGCCGTCGTTGAGCAGGCGGACGTATTCGCCGGAGAGACGAAAGGCGGCCGGCAGTTCAAGCGAAGCACCAAGGATCAGCATGCGGGTGATCGAGGCCTTGGTCTGCGGCGCATTGCTCAGATCGTAGAAACCTTCTCCCGGCTGGTAGGGCGGTGGCAAGTAGGTGAAGGGAAAATCGGCGGTGATATCGCCCTGGCGCCGCTCGGTGCGGATGCGGTGCAGACCGAGACGATAGATGTCCTCGTCGCGGCGCAGCGAGACGACCAGGCCGCCGCCTTTCATCCGCGTCGAGTCGTAGCTGGCCCGGCCATCGGGCTCACCGGCTGCGCGGCGCAGATAGAGACGCTGATGGGAACCGATGCGCCCGTAGTAGCCATCCAGCGCCCATTCACCGAGGGCACTCCACCAAGATTGCGACAGCATCAGTCCGTAGATGTCGCTGGTCGGGGCCGTCGCGTAAACCTCGGTCGGCAGGCGGGCGTAGGGATAGGTCACCCCGACATCGAGGTTCTCGGTATCGAGCATCAAGGGGATGCGCAACTTGCCGACGCGCAGCATGAAATCATCAGCCGGCCGCCAGGAAATAAAGGCCCAGGCCAGCGTCGGATCCCACCCCGAATCGCTGTCGTCCGACGGCGCCAGGCGGGCCTGCAGGGTTACCGACAGGCGGGGCGTCAGGCGGGCGTCGAGCTGCCCGCCCAAGACGCTGTCGCGCGCGAAGGTGCCACCTTCATCGATGAAACGCTGATAGCGATATGGCTTGTCGGAAATGGCGTAGCCGAGCGTGGCGAAGCCGGACCAGTCGAAATCGACGGCCGCCGCCAGTGGCGGAAAGGCGATCAACAGGGCGCACAGACAGCGGAGCTTCATGGTGTTCCTAAAATTCGTTCAAGGCGCTATCGGCCAACTGCCTGGCGATCTGCGAAAACTCATCCTGCAGCACGACAAAAGCATCGATCGCGGCTGGGTCGAAATGTCGCCCTCGCTGCTCAAGCAGCATACCGACGGCCTCTTCGTGGCTGAACGCCTTCTTGTAGGGACGTACCGAGCGCAGCGCATCGTAGACATCGGCCACCGCCATCAGTCTGGCGGACAGCGGAATGGCCTCACCCTGCAGGCCATCGGGATAACCGGTGCCGTCCCAGCGTTCGTGATGGCTGCGCGCGATCTGGCAGGCGAAATGCAGCATCAGGTTATCCTCGCCCAGTTCCCGACGGGTGCGGATCAGCATGCTTTCACCCTTCTCGGCATGCGTCTTCATGATCTCGAACTCTTCCGGCGTGTGCTTGCCCGGCTTGAGCAGGATGTGATCAGGAATGGCGATCTTGCCGATATCGTGCAGCGGCGAGGCCTTGGCGATCTGGTCGATGTGCTCGGCGCTGAGGAACTCGCGATCGCGCTCCTGGCGGCTCAGGTGCAGGGCGAGCAGGCGCACGTAAGTCTGTGTCCGGCGGATATGGTTGCCTGTACATTCATCGCGGAATTCGGCCAGCGAAACCATGACGCGGATCGCCGCTTCCTGCAGGTACAGCACCTCGTTGACCCGGCGCTCGACCTCGCCTTGCAGCCAGGCGCTCTGATCTTCGAGAAAGGTCTGCCAGGCCTTGATCTGCAGGTGGGTCCGCACTCTCGCCAGGACGATGGAGGGAACGATCGGCTTGTGAATGAAATCGACGGCGCCCACTTCGAAGCCCAACTCCTCGTCGGCCGCATCGACCTTGGCCGTGAGAAAGATGACCGGGATGCCGGCGGACCCAGGACTGGCCTTCAGGCGCCGACATACTTCGTAACCGTCCATCTCCGGCATCATGATGTCGAGCAGGACGAGATCGGGCGGCTGCATGGCCGCCAGTTCCAGGCCACGGGCGCCGCTACTGGCCAGCCGGACGTGGTAGTGCGGGCGCAATAACTGGTTGAGCAGACTGAGATTGGCCGGCGTGTCATCAATGACGAGCACCATCTGCTGTCGTGCCTGATTCATTTGCTTTCCTCCCCTCCCACCGGCTCGCCCAAGGCCTGGATGGCCGCGTCGCAATCCCAGTGGGCAATTGCTCTTTCAATTTTCGCCAGTTGCCGCGGCGAGTAGCGGCTAGCCAGCAGCGTGCGCTTGTTGCGCCACATTTCTTCGGCCTCGCCATCGCCATCACGCAGATGGCGAACGAGCTGGGTGACGATCACCTCCACATCACCCACCTGCCCCTTGGGCAGAGCCGCGCCGGCGACTACCGGTAGCCCGCCCAGAGCGTCCAGCACGGCGGCCAGACAACGCTCGACAGCAGCCAGTTCCGACTCCGGCTGCGCCCGGGGAACGATCGCCAATTCCAGCCGGCGCAATGCTTCCTGCAACTCGCGCAAGCCGAAGGTCCCGGCCAGCCCCTTGAAGGAGTGCGCATCGCGCCGCGCCGTGTCGATATCGCCCAGCTCGATGGCGTTACGCAGGCGGACGGGCAATTGCCGAGCATCGTCGACAAAGTAGTGAATGGCCTCGGCAAGAAAACGCAAACGACCGCTGAAACGCTTCTCCAGAACCACCACATCGACTTCCGGAATGGCGCTCAGCGCTGCCAGAAATGCCTCTTCAGCTGGTGTTGCCGCGCTCGAACTTGCGGGCACGGGCTTTGCCCGATGGCAATGGCGGGCAATGCTGGCCAGCAGTTCATCCGGGTCAAAGGGCTTGGCAATGTAGCTGGAAGCCCCCTGGGCCAGCGCCCGCTGCAACTCCACCCCCTGTGCATGAGCGGTCATGATGATGACCGGCAGATCGACGAATCGGCGCTCGGCACGCAGGCGACGAATGGCCTCGCGACCGTCCATGACCGGCATTTCCAGATCCATCAGCACCAGGGCATAGCAGTCGGCGGGGGCCGCCAGCAGTTTTTCCAGGGCAACCAGACCATCCTCGGCAACATCGACCGTCGCCCCCCAGCCGAGCAGCATTTCACTGGCCACCTGGCGGTTCAGTTCATGATCCTCGACGAGCAGGATGTGCATACCCCGCAGATCCGGCGGCAGAGTCTCTGCCGCTGCCGCCACCAGCCCCCCCGCCCCCGCTTGCCGCCGACAGAGTCGCCGCAGAACACCGGGCAGCAGGGGTTTCTGGGCCAATTCGCCGATTTCCGGGCAAGTCATCTCGGCACGCAGCAGGCCGACATCGGCCGAGGACATGGCCAACGTGCATTCCGGCAGGCTCAGCTCGCGGACGCGGGCCGCCTCGATCAGGCGGGCGCCGGCCAGGCCCTGCATCTCCCAATCGAGCAGCAGCAGATCGTAAGGCGTACCGGCTGCCGCTTCGGTCAGCAGGCGGACCAGCGCCTCGTCACCGTTGGTGGCATGATCGACATGGGCACAGCCGATGGCGTGCAGCATGGCTGTCAGGCTGTCGCGGGTCGGTGCGTAATCATCGACGATCAGCGCCCTGGTGCAGGCCAGCAGAGACTGGTCGGCGGCTCCGCTTACCCGTTCGCCAGCAAGCGGAAGAGTCAGTTGAAAATGAAACAGGCTGCCGCGCCCGCTAACGCTGTCGACGGCGATCTGCCCGCCCATGGCCTCGATCAATCGCTTGGAGATGCTCAGGCCGAGACCCGTGCCACCGTACTTGCGGGTCGTCGCCCCGTCGGCCTGAGTGAACTCCTGGAACAGGCGGCCAAGCTGCTCCGCATCCATGCCGATACCGGTGTCCTCGACGGCAAAGAGCAAGGCGACGCCACCTTCGTCTGAGCCGACTTCGCTGATGCTCAGCCGGACATGACCGCGCTCGGTGAACTTGACGGCATTGCTCAGCAGGTTGATCAGGATCTGCCCCAGGCGCAGCGGATCGCCGAGCAGCGGCGGCAGGTCAGCCGGCAGGCGCCAGTCGAGGATGAGTTCGACCGGCTTGCCCTCGGCCCGCTGCTGGACCATGAACAGGGCGTTCTGAATGACCGGTTCGAGATCGAAGGGCGTCCGTTCCAGTTCTTCCTTGCCCGCCTCGATCTTCGAGAAGTCGAGAATGTCATTGATGATGTTGAGCAGATGTCGGCCGGAACGCTGGATCTTCCCGATGTAGTCACGCTGTTTCGGCGTCATCTCTGTCTTCAGCGCCAAGTGTGACATGCCGATGATGGCGTTCATCG
>DDWF01000336.1:0-174 GCA_002345845.1 Betaproteobacteria bacterium UBA2293
TCTGCGGCATGACGCCGTCGTCAGCAGCAACGACTAGGATGACGATGTCGGTCGCCTTGGCACCACGGGCACGCATCGCCGTAAAGGCCTCGTGACCCGGCGTGTCGAGGAAGGTGACCATGCCGCGTTCAGTTTCGACGTGGTAGGCACCGATGTGCTGGGTAATGCCGCCGG
>DDWF01000336.1:180-8090 GCA_002345845.1 Betaproteobacteria bacterium UBA2293
GAGGTCTTGCCGTGATCGACGTGGCCCATGACCGTAACCACCGGGGCGCGCGGCTCCAGCGGCACGTCCTTGTGATCGCCGGCATCGACGAGGAAGGCATCGGGATCGTCAAGCTTGGCGGGGAACGCCTTGTGGCCCATTTCCTCGACCACGATCATGGCCGTTTCCTGATCCAGAACCTGGTTGATGGTGACCATCGAACCCATCTTCATCATCGCCTTGATCACTTCGATGGCCTTGACAGCCATCTTGTGCGCCAGGTCGGAAACGGAAATGGTCTCCGGCACATGCACTTCGCGAACGATGACTTCGGTCGGCGCCTGGAAGCTGCCCTGACCGTCGTCACTGGCGTGACCATGCTTCTTGTGACCACCACGGCCGCTCTTCCAGGAAGAGCCGGTATCGGCAGAGCGCGTCTTGATGCCAGGCTTCTTCTTGCCGTCGTCGGCGCGGGCGTTGCCGCCCTTTTTGGCATCCTTGCCCGGGGCATCCGGACGCTTGTGCAGCGTTCCCTTCTCTGCCGGCGCTTCCTGCGTCTTGGCCTGGGCAGCAGCCTGTTGCTTGGCCTGTTCGGCCAGCTTGGCAGCGGCGGCAGCAGCTTCGGCCTGCAGGCGCATCTGCGCCAACTGGACTTCACGGGCCTGCTTTTCCTTCAACTCGCGTTCCTGAATGGCCCGCAACTGGCCCTGGCGACGCATCTGCTCATCGCGGGCACGCAACTCCTCCTCACCGATGATATCGGCGCGGGTCAGCGGCGCGGCCACGACCTTGGCCACTTCGGGCGGCGCGGTTTCTTCAACGACGACCGGCGTTTCAACGATCGGCTCGGCAACGACCTCGACAACCGGCTCTTCAATCACCGGCTCGGGAATGGGCTCGGGTGCCGGCGGAATTTCTTCGACGAGCGGCTCAACCGGCAGCTCTTCGGATTCGACAGGCGCATCCTGCAGGGCTTCGCCGATATCGCGCTTGACCAGCACGCGCTTCTTGCGCACTTCGACCTGCACCGTGCGCGCCCGACCATGCGAGTCGGTCGACTTGATTTCGCTCGTCTGCTTACGGGTCAGGGTGATCTTGGTTTTTGACTCGTCGCCATGGGCACGACGCAGGTAGTCGAGCAACCTCGCCTTGTCCTGGTCGGTCAGCGTATCTTCGGCGCCCTGCTTGCCGACGCCGGCCTTGCCCAATTGCTCGAGCAGGGCCGCGACCGGCATTTTGAGTTCAACGGCAAATTGTGAGACTGATGTTGCAGACATACTTCCTACCTCCCCGCTCACTCGAACCAGTGAGCCCGTGCCTTGAGAATGAGTTCCTTGGCACGCTCTTCGTCGATGCCGGTCATTTCCGTGAGTTCATCCACCGCCAGTTCGGCGAGGTCGTCACGGGTCTTGACTTCATGTTCGGCCAATTTGGCGGCCAGTTCCTTGGTCATACCTTCGAGACCGATCAGATCCTCGGAGACGCTCTCCAGCTTCTCCTCGGTAGCGATGGCTTCGGTCAGCAGGACATTGCGTGCCCGATTGCGCAGCTCGTTGACAATGCCTTCGTCCAAGCCTTCGATTTCGAGCATTTCAGCCAGCGGCACGTAGGCCACTTCTTCCAGCGTCGAGAACCCCTCTTCGATCAGCAGGTCGGCGAGTTCTTCGTCGATATCCAGCTTTTCCATGAAGGTGACGCGGGTCACAGCGTACTCGGCTTCCGAGCGCTTGGCCGACTCGTCCTGGGTCATCAGGTTGATGGTCCAGCCGGTCAGTTCCGAGGCCAGGCGAACGTTCTGACCACTGCGACCGATAGCGATGGCCAGGTTGTCCTCGTCGACGACGACATCCATGGTGTGCTTCTCTTCATCGACGACGATGGAAGAGACTTCAGCTGGCGACAGGGCGCCAATCACGAACTGGGCCGGGTCGGCCGACCAGAGCACGATATCGATGTTCTCGCCGCCGATCTCGTTACGCACGGCGGTGACGCGCGAACCGCGCAGACCGACACAGGTACCGATCGGATCGACGCGGGGGTCGTTCGACTTGACGGCGATCTTGGCGCGCAGACCGGGGTCGCGGGCACAAGCCTTCAATTCCATCAGACCGTCTGAAATTTCCGGCACTTCCATGTCGAACAGTTTGATGACGAATTCCGGCGCGGTACGCGACAGGATGATCTGCGGACCACGGGCATTGCGGTCAATGCGCAGCAGATAGGCACGGATGCGGTCACCGATGCGCAGATTTTCCTTGGGAATCATCTGGTCACGCGGCAGCACGGCTTCGATCTTGCCAGCTTCGACGATGGCATTGCCACGTTCCATGCGCTTGATGGTGCCGGAAACGACATGTTCCTTGCGATCGAGGAAATCAGCCAGGATCTGTTCGCGCTCGGCGTCACGGATCTTCTGCAGGATGACCTGCTTGGCGGCCTGGGCACCGATGCGGCCGAAATCGATCGGCTCCAGCGGCTCTTCCAGGGAATCACCAGCCTCGATCTCGGGATCGTCCTTCTGTGCCTCGGACAGCGGAATCTCGAGAAATTCGTTGACGTACTCGTTGTCGGGCACAACCTGCCAGCGACGGAAGGATTCGTAACTACCGGTATTGCGGTCGATGGAGACCCGCACGTCTGCCTCGTCGTGGATGCGCTTCTTGGTCGCAGACGCGAGCGCCAGCTCAAGGGCACCGAAAACGATTTCCTTGCCGACGTTCTTTTCGCGGGCCAGTGCATCGACCAGCAGCAAAATTTCACGGCTCATGGGCTAAAACCTCCTAGTCCTTCAGTCGAAACGAGGCACCAGACGTGCCTTCTCGATATTGGTAAATTCCAGTTCCACATCATCTTTTTCCAGGCGCAAGCCAACCTTGCCGTCCTTGCAGCCAAGCAGTTCGCCCTGGAAATTACGGCGACCACCCTGCGGAATACGAACCTTGATCTGGATATCCTGACCGGCAAAGCGCGTGAAATCCTCGGCTTTCTTGACGACCCGATCGAGTCCCGGCGAGGAGATTTCCAGACGGTCAAAATCGACGTTATCGACTTCGAAAACACGCGTCAGCTGATTGGAAACGCGCGCACAGTCCTCGACATCGATGCCCGTTTCCTTGGCCGGCGCATCGATGAAGACGCGAATGGTGCGGCCGCGCGGCGACATCTCGATGTCGACCAATTCATAACCCAGACCGCTCACGGTCGTTTCAATCAGCGTGTTTAAATCCATGACCACAAATAAAAAATGGGCGAAACGCCCATCTTGTTGAAAAAAGATGTCCCGCCAAAAACGGCGGGAGGAACAAACCCGTGAATTATAACGAGTTTACTCCTCCCGGTAAATGAATACGGCGGACTATTTATGGGCTTTCCTTCGCTCCCGGCTCGTTTCGCGGCGTTTTGTCCAGTTCGCGCATCAGGGCCCTCACCTCGGCCTCCGACAATTCGTGTACACGGCCGCGCTTCAGCTGCGGCGGCAGCGTGAATGGACCGTAGCGCACGCGGATCAGGCGGCTGACCGTACAGCCGACCGCCTCGAACATCCGGCGCACCTCACGATTGCGTCCTTCGAACAGGCTGACGCGATACCAGTGATTGGCCCCCTCGCCACCGCCATCGACCAGACTGGAGAAATTCGCCGGTCCATCCTCCAGCTCGATGCCATTGAGCAGCTTCTGCTGTGCGTCCAGCGTCAGTTCGCCGAGCACGCGCACGGCATATTCGCGCACCAGCTCCGAACTCGGATGCATCAGGCGGTTGGCCAGATCTCCGGAGGTGGTGAACAGCAACAATCCGGAGGTATTGAAGTCGAGCCGGCCGACGACGATCCAGCGGCCACCGCGCATGCGTGGCAGGGCAGTAAAAACCGACGGACGGCCATCCGGATCGTCGCGCGAGACAATCTCCCCTTCCGGCTTGTGGTACATCAGCACGCGCGCCGGGCGCGAGCTGCCGGTGAAGCGGATGTTGATCAGACGCCCCCCGATCTTGACCTTGTCGGTCGGCACCACGGACTGGCCGAGCGTGGCCACCTGACCATTGACGCTGATCTTGCCGGCAGCGATCCATTCCTCCATCTCGCGACGGGAACCGACCCCGGCCTGGGCCAGTATCTTCTGCAAGCGCTCTGGCTTGGCCTCAATCAGCGGCTTGCCGTTGCGTCCAATGCTGCCGCGATTGGCCCGCCCGGTCGGTACCTTGCCCTGGCGACGGCGCGTTGTCGGCGCGGCAGCAACTTCCGCGACAGGTGGTTGCGCTTCGACCTCCGGCGTCCGCCGCGGCGCGCCCCGGACAGGGCGGGGAGTGTCGGTGGCTTTGCTCGGCGCCGAACGGAAAGGCGTGCGTTTATTGGTTTTCATAATTCAGCTCCAGTGTCTGACTGATCTGTTCAAGCGGCGGCAATTCGCTGAGACTACGCAAGCCCAGATCGTCGAGAAATTGTTTGGTGGTGGCCAGCAGCGCCGGCCGACCGGGGGTGTCGCGATGACCGACGACGTCGATCCAGCCGCGCTCTTCGAGCGTCCGAACGACGTTGGCATTGACCACAACGCCGCGGATCTCCTCGATATCGCCCCGCGTCACCGGCTGGCGATAGGCGATGATAGCGAGGGTTTCGAGCATGGCCCGCGAGTACTTCGGCGGCTTTTCCGGATTCAGCCGCTCCAGGTACGGCAGGTATTCGGCACGCGTCCGGAAGCGCCAGCCGGAGGCCAGCTGGATCAGCTCAACCGGTCGTGCCGTCCAGTCCTCGCGCAATTCGTCGAGCAGCTTGCGCAGGGTATCGGAAGATAGTTCCTCGTCGAACATCTTCTTCATGTCGTGCGTCGTCATCGGCTCACGGGCAGCGAGCAATGCGGCTTCAAGAATCTTCTTGACCTGGCTCGGTTCCACCGGAGTGCACTCGTACGTAAATTGGTTGAAAGGCTTCGCTCTGCGTGATTTCGATCAGTTTCTCGCGGGCCAGTTCGAGCATCGCCAGGAAATGGACGACCAGGCCAGGAATCCCCATCTCGATCGCGAACAAGGTCTCGAACTGGACGAAACCGCCGCGTTCCTGCAGGTGGCGCAGGATGATGCCCATGTGCTCGCGCACCGACAACTCTTCGCGCCCGATCTTGTGATGCTGCTTCAGGTTAGCCTGGCGCAGCACGGTCATCCAGGCCGCCTTCAGGTCCTCCGGCGAGACTTCCGGCAGGCGCACATAGAGCGATTTCTCGACCAAGGTCTCGACCCAGAAGAAGTCGCGCCCGGCCTGCGGCTGTTCGTTGAGCCGCTGACCGGCGAGCTTCATCTGCTCGTATTCCATCAGCCGGCGCACCAGTTCGGCACGCGGATCTTCCGCCTCACCGTCGGCGCCGAGTTTGGGCCTCGGTAGCAGCATGCGCGACTTGATCTCGATCAGCATCGCCGCCATCACCAGATAGTCGGCCGCCAGTTCGAGATTGCTGGCGCGCATGCTCTCGATGTAATCGAGGTATTGGCGGGTCAGCGGCGCCATCGGGATGTCGAGAATATCGACGTTGGCCTTGCGGATCAGGTAGAGCAGCAGGTCGAGCGGCCCCTCGAAGGCATCGAGCATGATCGCCAGCGCATCGGGCGGGATGTACAGATCCTGCGGCAGATGCTCAAGCGGCTGCCCGTAGATCAGGGCGACCGGCTCGAACAGGGTGGCCTGCGGCGCGTCGACGGCGGCGTTCATGAGCGCCCGCCGTCGGGAATCCAGGCCGGATTCGCCATCAGTGGTATTCCAACCCCATCGCTTCGCGTACGTCGCGCATGGTTTCGCGCGCCAGCGTGCGCGCCTTCTCACAGCCATCAGCAATGATGTTCTTGACCAGCGTCGGGTCGTCGAGATAAACCTGCGCCCGTTCACGCATCGGCACCTGCTCACGCAGGATGCCATCAATTACCGGCTGCTTGCACTCGATGCAGCCGATACCGGCGCTGCGGCAACCCTGTTGCACCCATTCCTTGCAGGCATCGTCGGAATAGACCTGGTGCAGTTGCCAGACCGGACATTTGCTCGGCTCGCCCGGATCATTACGGCGGACGCGGGCCGGGTCGGTTGGCATGCTCTTGACCTTCTTCGCCACCGAATCCTCGGATTCGCGCAGGGTGATGGTGTTGCCGTAGGACTTGGACATCTTCTGCCCATCGAGGCCCGGCATCTTCGATTCCGGCGTCAGCAGGTAGCCCGGCTCGACCAGGATCATCTTGCCGGTACCTTCGAGATAACCGGCCAGCCGCTCGCGGTCGGCCGTCGCCAGTTGCGTCATCTCATGCAACAAGGCCTTGCCGCGCTCGAGCGCCTCCTTGTCACCGTTCTGCTGGAAGCGCGTGCGCAGATCCGTGAAGCTGCGGCGGCTCTTGCTGTTCAGACTGACCAGCGCCACCTCGACCTTGTCGGCGAAACCCGGCTCACGGCCGTACATGTGATTGAAGCGGCGAGCCAGCTCGCGGGTGAATTCGACGTGCGGAATCTGGTCCTCGCCGACCGGCACCTTGTCGGCGCGGTAGATCAGGATGTCGGCGCTCATCAACAGCGGATAGCCGAGGAAGCCGTAGGTGGTCAGATCCTTGCCAGCCAGCTTCTCCTGCTGATCCTTGTAGGTCGGCACGCGTTCGAGCCAGCCGAGCGGCGTCATCATCGACATCAGCAGGTGCAGTTCGGCATGCTCGGGCACGCGCGACTGGATGAACAGCGTCGCCTGCCTGGGATCGACGCCAGCGGCCAGCCAGTCGATGATCATGTCCCAGGAGGCCTTCTCGATGCCCTGCGGATCGTCGTAATGCGTGGTCAGGGCATGCCAGTCGGCGACGAAGAACAGACAGGGATAGTCATGCTGGAGCTTGACCCAGTTCTTCAGCACCCCGTGATAGTGGCCGAGATGGAGGGCGCCGGTCGGGCGCATGCCGGAAAGGACACGTTCTGCGTACATGGTCGATCAGTAAAGTCCGAAAAGGGATTCGATGGCGTGCGCCGAGAAGCTCACCAGTGGTGTCATCACCTCGCCGAGAATGCCGGTGAACAACAACAGCAGCAAGATGGGAAAGCCCCAGGGCTCGATACGGGCGAATTTCCAGGCGAGCCGGTGCGGCAACAGGCTGACGGCAACGCGCCCGCCGTCAAGCGGCGGCAGCGGCAACAGGTTGAGCACCATGAGCACACAATTGACGATGATGCCGGCCTCGGCCATGCGCGCCAGCGGCAGGCTGAAAAAGTCGGGCAGCACCCAGGAAAGCTTGAACATCAGGGCCCAGAAGAAGGCCATGAAGAGATTGGCCGCCGGGCCGGCAAGCGCCACCCACAGCATGTCGCTCTTCGGATGACGCAAGCGGCTGAAATCGACCGGCACCGGCTTGGCATAGCCGAACAGGAAGGTGCCGCCGGAAAACAGCAGAATGGCTGCCGGAATCAGGATGGTGCCGATCGGATCGATGTGACGGATCGGATTGAGGCTGATGCGCCCCTGCTCCCAGGCCGTTGGATCGCCGAAATGGCGGGCAGTGTAGCCATGCGCCGCCTCGTGCAGGGTGATCGCGAATATCACCGGCAGGGCGACGATGGCGATCGTCTGAATGATGGCGTTGATATCGAGCACGACTCAGTCCAGCCCGAAGGGTGCCAGCGCCCCACGACCGGCGCGCACCAGTTCCGGCACTGAACCGGTCAGGTCGATAACGGTGGTCGGCTCGGTGCCACAGCCACCGGCATCCAGAATGAGTTCGAGGTGATCGTCGAGGCGGTCCTGGATTTCCCAGCCCTCGGTCAACGGGTACTCGTCGCCAGGCAATTGCAGCGTCGTTGTCAGCAACGGCTCGTTCAATTCCGCCAGCAGCGCCAGTGCCACCGGATGATCCGGCACGCGCAGACCGATGGTCTTGCGCTTCGGGTGCAGGACGCGGCGCGGCAACTCCTTGGTGCCTTCGAG
>DDWF01000251.1 GCA_002345845.1 Betaproteobacteria bacterium UBA2293
ATCATCGTGCCGTCGCAGGACATCGTGCTCGGTCTGTACTACGCCACCCGCGAGAAGATCAACGGTAAGGGCGAAGGTATGTACTTCGCCGACATCGCCGAAATCGAACGCGCCCTGGCGGCCAAGGAACTGGATATCCAGACCCGCATTTCGGTGCGTCTGACCCAGTACGAGCCGGCAGCCGTCGATGGCGAATGGACGGAAAAGATCGTCCGTGTCGAAACCACCGCCGGTCGGGCGCTGCTCTCGAAGATCCTGCCCAAGGGCCTGCCCTTCAAGGTCATCGACCGCGCCCTGAAGAAGAAGGAAATCTCCAAGCTGATCGACGAATCCTTCCGTCGCTGCGGCCTCAAGGAAACCGTCGTCTTCGCCGACAAGCTGATGCAGAACGGCTACGCCCTGGCTACCCGCGCCGGCATCTCCTTCTGTTCAGACGACATGCGTGTGCCGGCCAAGAAGTACGAAATCATTTCGGCCGCCGAAGCCGAGGTCAAGGAAATCGAGATCCAGTACACCAACGGTCTGGTGACCAACGGCGAGCGTTATAACAAGGTCGTCGATATCTGGGGCCGTACCGGTGATCAGGTGGCCAAGGTGATGATGGACGAACTCGGCCACGAGGACACCATCGACCGCCACGGCAAGAAGGTGAAGCAGGAGTCGTTCAACTCCATCTACATGATGGCCGACTCCGGCGCCCGCGGTTCCGCCGCCCAGATCCGTCAGCTGGCCGGTATGCGCGGCCTGATGGCGAAGCCGGACGGCTCGATTATCGAGACGCCGATCACCACCAACTTCCGCGAAGGTCTGAACGTTCTTCAGTACTTCATCTCGACCCACGGCGCTCGTAAGGGCCTGGCCGACACCGCGCTGAAGACCGCCAACTCCGGCTACCTGACCCGTCGTCTGGTCGACGTGACCCAGGATCTGGTGATTACCGAAGACGACTGCGGCACGCAGAACGGTTTCGCCGTCAAGGCCCTGGTCGAAGGCGGCGAAGTCATCGAGCCGTTGCGCGAGCGTATCCTTGGCCGCGTCACGGTCGATGATCTGGTCGATCCGGAAACCCAGGAAACGGTCATCTTCGGCGGCACCATGCTCGACGAAGACCTGGTCGATCTGATCGACAAGCTGGGTATCGACGAAGTCAAGGTCCGTACGCCGCTGTCCTGTGACACGCGTTACGGCCTGTGCGCCAAGTGCTACGGCCGTGACCTCGGCCGCGGCACGATGGTCAATGCCGGCGAAGCGATCGGCGTCATCGCCGCCCAGTCGATTGGCGAACCGGGCACCCAGCTGACCATGCGTACCTTCCACGTCGGTGGTGCGGCATCCCGTGCTGCCGTGGCCTCGCAGATTGAAGCCAAGTCGGCCGGTACCATCCGCTACACCTCCAACATGCGTTTTGTCACCAGCGCCAAGGGCGAGAAGGTTGTCATCTCCCGCTCCGGCGAAGTGCTGATCACCGACGATCACGGTCGTGAGCGTGAGCGCCACAAGGTGCCTTACGGCGCCATGCTGCTGGCCGACGAAGGCAAGGCGGTCAAGGCTGGCGCCAAACTGGCCACCTGGGATCCGCACACCCGGCCGATCGTTACCGAATATGCCGGTACCGTGCGTTTCGAGAACGTTGAGGAAGGCGTTACCGTCGCCAAGCAGGTCGATGATGTCACCGGCCTGTCCACCCTCGTCGTCATCGACCACAAGCGTGGCGGCAAGGCGGCGACCAAGGGTGTCCGCCCGGTCGTCAAGCTGCTCGACGACGCCGGTCAGGAGGTCAAGATTCACGGCAGCGATCATTCCGTGTCGATCGCCTTCCAGGTGGGCTCGATCATTTCCGTGGTCGACGGCCAGCAGGTTGGTGTCGGTGACGTGCTTGCCCGCATGCCGCAGGAATCGGCCAAGACTCGTGACATTACCGGCGGTCTGCCGCGTGTTGCCGAATTGTTCGAAGCCCGCACGCCGAAGGATGCTTCCGTGCTCGCCGAGTTCACCGGCACCATTTCCTTCGGTAAGGACACCAAGGGCAAGCAGCGTCTGATCATCACCGATCTCGACGGCACCGCCCACGAATACCTGGTGCCGAAGGACAAGCACGTACTGGTGCATGATGGTCAGGTGGTCAACAAGGGTGAGAAGATTGTCGAAGGTCTGCCTGATCCGCACGACATTCTGCGCTTGCAGGGCGTCGAGGCGCTGGCCCGCTACATCACCGACGAAGTCCAGGACGTCTATCGTCTGCAAGGCGTCAAGATCAACGACAAGCATATTGAAGTGATCGTCCGTCAGATGCTGCGTCGGGTGACCGTCGTCGAACCGGGTGACACCAAGTTCATCAAGTCCGAACAAGTGGAACGCGCCGAGCTGCTGGCCGAAAATGATCGCATGACTGCCGACGGCAAACTGCCGGCGACCATCGAGCACATGCTGCTCGGTATCACCAAGGCTTCGCTGTCGACCGACTCCTTCATTTCGGCCGCGTCCTTCCAGGAAACCACCCGCGTTCTTACCGAAGCCGCCATCATGGGCAAGCGCGACGAACTGCGTGGTCTCAAGGAAAACGTCATCGTCGGTCGCCTCATTCCGGCCGGTACCGGCCTCGCCTATCACCGCAGCCGCAAGGCCCAGGTGGCTGGCGAGGATCAGGCCGCCGACCGGACAATCGAGCCGGCTGTTGCCGAAAACGCAACACAGGAAGTCGATCAGGGTCTGTAAGCTGTTTTGCAACCCCCGTGTCTCGTTGACATGGGGGTTGATCAACCATAGAATCTATGGTCTTTGTCGGCAGAGGCTAATCATTGTCTCTGCTTTGGATAACAAAATTGCCGTCGTGCACCGTCTTTGGGTGCCCGGCCGTTGAAGGATTTCGATATGCCGACTATCAACCAGCTCGTGCGCAAGCCGCGCGTTGCCGAGGTCACCAAGAGCAAGGTGCCTGCTCTGGAAAAATGCCCGCAAAAGCGTGGCGTTTGCACCCGCGTTTACACTACCACCCCGAAGAAGCCGAACTCCGCCCTGCGTAAGGTCTGCAAGGTTCGCCTGACAAATGGCTTTGAAGTCATTTCGTATATCGGCGGTGAAGGCCACAACCTGCAGGAGCACTCCGTGGTCATGATCCGTGGTGGTCGTGTCAAGGACTTACCCGGTGTGCGTTACCACACTGTGCGTGGCTCCCTGGATACCCAGGGCGTCAAGGATCGTAAGCAGTCCCGTTCCAAGTACGGGGCCAAGCGTCCGAAGGCTGCCTGATTCGTCGGGTGGCTTGAGTAAGTGGCCATTCTCATGGGTGGCCGTGAGAGCCGGGTGGGTGAAAACCCCTTCCCGGCTTTTCAACTGAATCGTGTTTAATTGAGGTCAATATGCCCCGTCGTCGTGTAGTCGCCAAGCGCGACATTTTGCCGGATCCCAAGTTCGGCAATGTGGAAGTCTCCAAGTTCATCAACGCCATCATGCAGAGCGGCAAGAAGTCTGTTGCCGAGCGCATCGTTTATGGTGCCTTCGATATCATCACCACCAAGTCCGGCAAGGATCCGCTGGAAGTCTTCAGCTCGGCCATGGGCAACGTTCGTCCGATGGTCGAAGTGAAGTCCCGTCGCGTTGGTGGTGCCAACTACCAGGTTCCGGTCGAAGTTCGCCCGGCTCGTCGCGCCGCGCTGGCCATGCGCTGGCTGCGTGAGTCCGCCCGCAAGCGTTCGGAAAAGTCGATGGGTCAGCGTCTGGCTGCCGAAATGCTGGAAGCGGCCGAAAACCGCGGCGGCGCCGTCAAGAAGCGTGACGAAGTGCATCGCATGGCCGAAGCCAATAAGGCCTTCGCCCACTTCCGCTTCTAATTCGCAAAGGGCTCTAACGTGGCACGTAAAACCCCCATCGAGCGCTACCGCAATATCGGTATCAGCGCTCACATCGACGCCGGCAAGACGACGACGACCGAACGCATCCTCTACTACACCGGTGTTAACCACAAGATCGGTGAAGTGCACGACGGTGCTGCCACCATGGACTGGATGGAGCAGGAGCGTGGTATCACCATTACCTCGGCTGCGACGACCTGTTTCTGGAAGGGGATGGAAAACAACTTCCCCGAGCATCGCTTCAACATCATCGATACCCCGGGACACGTTGACTTCACCATTGAAGTCGAGCGCTCGATGCGTGTGCTCGATGGTGCTTGCATGGTTTACTGTGCGGTTGGCGGCGTCCAGCCGCAGTCGGAAACCGTGTGGCGTCAGGCCACCAAGTACAAGGTGCCGCGTCTGGCCTTCGTGAACAAGATGGACCGTTCCGGCGCCAACTTCTTCAAGGTCGTCGAGCAGATGAAGACGCGCCTGAAGGCCAGTCCGGTGCCGATCGTCATTCCCATCGGTGCTGAAGATACCTTCGAGGGTGTGGTTGACCTGATCAAGATGAAGGCCATCTACTGGGATGAGGCTTCCCAGGGTATGAAGTTCGATTATCGCGACATCCCGGCCGAACTGCAGGAAACGGCCGACACCTGGCGCGAACAGATGGTCGAGGCGGCTGCTGAAGCCTCCGAAGACCTGATGAACGAGTACCTGGAAAACGGCGAGTTGTCGGAAGCCAAGATCAAGGAAGGCCTGCGCCTGCGCACCCTGGCTTGCGAAATCCAGCCGATGCTGTGCGGTACCGCCTTCAAGAACAAGGGCGTGCAGCGCATGCTGGATGCCGTCATCGAACTGCTGCCGTCGCCGGTCGATATCCCGCCGGTTACCGGTCTCGACGAGCGCGATAAGGAAGTCTCGCGCAAGGCTGATGATTCCGAAAAGTTCTCGGCGCTGGCGTTCAAGCTGATGACAGATCCGTTCGTCGGCCAGCTCACCTTCATTCGCGTTTATTCTGGCGTTCTGTTGTCTGGTGCTACGGTCTACAACGCGATCAAGGGCAAAAAGGAGCGCATCGGTCGTATTCTGCAGATGCACGCCAACAACCGCGAAGAAATCAAGGAAGTTTTGGCCGGCGACATCGCCGCTTGCGTGGGTCTGAAGGATGTCACCACTGGTGAAACCCTGTGCGATCCGGATGCGCCGATCATTCTCGAGCGCATGATCTTCCCCGAGCCGGTGATCCACGTCGCCGTCGAGCCGAAGACCAAGGCCGACCAGGAAAAGATGGGTATCGCGCTTGGCCGTCTGGCGGCCGAAGATCCGTCCTTCCGCGTCCGTACCGACGAAGAGTCTGGCCAGACCATCATCTCCGGCATGGGCGAACTGCACCTCGATATCATCGTCGATCGCATGCGTCGTGAATTCAACGTCGATGCCTCCGTCGGTGCGCCGCAGGTTGCTTACCGCGAATGCATCAAAAAGGCTGTCGAGCAGGAAGGCAAGTTCGTCAAGCAGTCCGGCGGTCGCGGGCAATTCGGTCACGTCTGGCTCAAGATCGAGCCGAACGAAGCCGGCAAGGGCTACGAGTTCGTCGATGCCATCAAGGGCGGTGTCGTGCCGCGCGAATTTATCCCGGCGGTCGACAAGGGGCTGCAGGATGCCGTCACCAGCGGTGTGCTGGCTGGCTTCCCGGTGGTTGACGTCAAGTTCACCCTGTTCGATGGTTCCTACCACGACGTGGACTCGAACGAAAACGCCTTCCGCATGGCAGCTTCCATGGCTTTCAAGGAAGGCATGAAGAAGGCCAGCCCGACGCTGCTTGAGCCGATGATGGCGGTCGAAGTCGAAACCCCGGAAGACTACATGGGTAACGTCATGGGCGATCTGTCGTCGCGTCGCGGCATCGTTCAGGGTATGGAAGACCAGGCTGGCGGCATCAAGGTCGTGCGCGCCGAAGTGCCGCTGTCCGAGATGTTCGGTTATGCCACTTCGCTGCGTTCGCTGTCGCAGGGTCGGGCTACCTACTCGATGGAATTCAAGCACTATACCGAGGCGCCGAAGAACGTCGCCGAGGCCGTCATCAACAAGAAGTAATTCGTTATTGGAGAACCGATAATGGCAAAAGAGAAATTTGAACGGACTAAGCCGCACGTAAACGTTGGCA
>DDWF01000112.1:0-1844 GCA_002345845.1 Betaproteobacteria bacterium UBA2293
CGACGACGTCGCGGGCGTCGATGACATAAACGCGTTCCTGAGCGGTGGCGGTGAAACCGACGCCGGCCAGAAGGGCGACAAGCAGAGACTTCGTAGCGATATTTTTGATCATTGTTTTCCCTCGTTGAAGAAAATTTGCAAATTTATTAGTCCGCGACAAAACCCAGCATCAATTATTCCGGCGAACTTCCAAAGTATTCTGCCATAGCGATACCACCGAATCCAAGTTATTTGCCAGGCCGCAGGTCAATATTTTGTTGTCTACACAACAATTTCCGGCAATCCATACATGGCTTACGGACTCCCGCCCAGCGACGTGGACCAGATGTGAAACCGGGTCGAAGCAAGGGCTGTTATCCAGGCCGCCGAGATCAACGGCGCAAATGTCAGCGGCTTTTCCAGGGGTCAGAGAGCCGATTTCTTCGCTCAGACCGAGTGCTCTCGCTCCGTTCAAGGTGGCCATGCGCAAGGCCTGGCGGGCCGGCAGGGTGGCGGCGTCGCCGCTGACTCCCTTGGCCAGCAGGGCGGCCAGGCGCATTTCACCGAAGACGTCGAGGCGATTGTTGCTGGCTGCGCCATCGGTGCCGAGGCCGACATTGATGCCGCGTTTCAGCATCGCGGCGACAGGGGCGAAACCGCTGGCCAGCTTCAGGTTCGAGGTCGGGCAGTGGGCAATGTGAGCACCTGTGGCGGCGAGCAGATCCAGTTCCTCGTCAGCCAGATGTACGGCATGAACGCCGATGAAGGCGGGACCGAGCAGGCCGTGGCGATGTAGTCGTTGCAACGGGGCTTGGCCATGCTGGGCCATGGCCTCGCTGATTTCATGCCGCGTTTCGTGGATGTGGCAATGAACAGGCAGTCCCAGTTGTTCAGACAGCGTCAGTACGCGTTCGAAAGTAGCGTCGGCCACTGTATAAGGGGCGTGTGGCGCCAGGCAGAACGAGATCAGCGGGTGGCTACGCCATTGATCGCGGACAGCCAGACCCTTGTTCAGGTAGTCATCGGCGTCGCTGGCGTAGGGCGTCGGGAACTCCAGCGTCGTGATGCCGAGTATCGCGCGCATGCCAAACTGGATGGCTGCTTCGGCAGCCGCCTCCGGGTAAAAGTACATGTCGTTGAAGCAGGTAATGCCGCCTCTGAGCATTTCGGCGCAGGCGAGGCGGGTGCCGTCGAGCACGAATTGTGGCGATACGTGGGCGGCCTCGGTCGGCCAGATGTGTTTCTGCAACCACTCCATCAGCGGCAGGTCATCGGCCAGGCCGCGCATCAGGGTCATCGCCGCGTGCGTGTGCAGGTTGACCAGGCCGGGGATCAGGATGTGCCGGTCCAGTGTCGTCCGTCGCGCCGGACGGAAGCGTTGGCGCGCCTCGCCGCTTGGCAGTATGGCGACGATGCGCCCGTCGCGGATGGCCAGCGCATGGTTGTCGAGTACGGTGTCGGGCTCGATCTGGGCGATCCAGCGGGCCTCGATCAGCAGGTCGATCGTTTCGGGTGTGAGTGTCATGAAACGGCGTCTGTCCGTTGATGTGGGCGTGGTAAAATAGCAAATTACGCTCAATACAACCAATAAGGCATCGCGCGAGCGGTGCGATTGTGAGACATGGACCAATTCGCCAAAGAAACACTGCCGATCAGCCTCGAAGACGAGATGCGGCGTTCCTATCTCGATTACGCGATGAGTGTGATCGTCGGCCGGGCGCTGCCGGATGCGCGCGATGGCCTGAAACCAGTGCATCGCCGCGTGCTCTACGCCATGCACGAGACGAACAATGTGTGGAACCGTCCCTTCGTCAAATGCGCCCGCGTTGTCGGTGAGGTCATGGGTAAGTACCACCCGCACGGCG
>DDWF01000112.1:1861-2691 GCA_002345845.1 Betaproteobacteria bacterium UBA2293
TGGTCGATGGCCAGGGCAACTTCGGTTCGATCGACGGCGACAATGCGGCCGCCATGCGTTACACCGAGTGCCGCCTCGACCGCATCGCCTCCGACCTGACCGCCGACATCGACAAGGAAACGGTCGATTTTGAGCCCAACTATGACGGCAAGGAACTGGAGCCGACGGTCCTGCCGACGCGCATCCCGAATCTGCTGATCAACGGTTCTGCCGGTATCGCGGTCGGCATGGCGACCAACGTGCCGCCGCACAACCTCAACGAAGTCGTCGCCGGTTGTCTGGCGCTGCTGGAAAACCCGGCGCTGACCATCGACGACCTGATTGAGTACATCCCGGCCCCGGACTTCCCGACCGCCGGCCTGATTTACGGCGTCATGGGCGTGCGCGAAGGCTACAAGACCGGCCGCGGCCGCGTCATCATGCGCGGCCGGACGCACTTCGAGGACATCGGCAAGGGCGACCGTCAGGCGCTGATCGTCGACGAAATCCCGTACCAGGTTAACAAGAAGTCGCTGATCGAGAAGATCGCCGAACTGGTCAACGAGAAGAAGATCGAGGGCATTTCCGACATNNGGCATGCGCATCGTCATCGAACTGAAGCGCGGCGAAGTCGGCGAGGTCATCCTCAACAACCTGTACAAGCAGACGCAGTTGCAGGACACTTTCGGCATGAACATGGTGGCGCTGGTCGACGGCCAGCCGCGCCTGCTCAACCTGAAACAGGCGCTGGAGTGCTTCCTGTCGCACCGCCGCGAAGTGGTGACGCGGCGTACCGTGTTCGAGCTGCGCAAGGCGCGCGAACGCGGCCACATCCTCGAAGGTCTGGCGGT
>DDWF01000241.1 GCA_002345845.1 Betaproteobacteria bacterium UBA2293
CCACTGGGTGTCCAGAGGGCCGCGGCCCTCTGGCGGGAAGCACAGAAGAATTATCTTACCCAAAGCGAAACAAATTTCGCCAGCAATTTCTGGCAATTGTCGTTTTTGGCGTCACCAGGCACAGCCTGACCCCCAAAAAACTCCTGGCATCATGAAAAATCGGAGCCGTAGTGTCATCTCATGGAAACTACACTCACCACACTATCTCCAGCGGCTCAGGCGTATGCGTATATCCGGCTGTCATCTCAGTCGCAAGCTTGGGGCGACGGTGAACGGCGGCAGCACGACGCCGCCATGCGGTTCATCGAAACCCACGGCTTGCACTTGGCGGAAACGCTTCAGGACATCGGCGTCTCGGCATTTCGCGGCGACAACGCACTGACAGGCGAACTCGGCCACTTCCTCAAGCGCATTGAGAGCGGTGAAATCCCGCCTGGTTCGGTGCTCGTCGCCGAGTCCCTCGACCGGCTGACCCGTAATAGGGTGAATCAGGCGCTGATGTTGCTTCTGAACATCACGCAACACGGGGTCAGAATCGGCCTTACGGCTCAAAACGTGATCCTTGACCTTGCGTCCTACGCTGCCTTCTTCCCCATTCTGGCGGACATGATGCGGTCCAACAGTGAATCCGAGCACAAGTCCTTCAGATCGCGCGCGAATTGGGAAACGAAACGCAAGAAGGCGAAAGATGGCGTCATCGTGACGAGCCAAGTGCCGCGCTGGCTTGAAGTTCGCGATGGCAAAATCCACGTGCTCGAAGAACGCGCACAGCTCGTGCGCCGCATCTTCGACATGTACGTGAGTGGCTACGGCCGTGGCGTCATCGCCCGCACCCTCATGAAAGAGGGCATCTCGGCTTGGAATACTCGTAAACCCGTGTGGCATGAAAGTTATGTTAACAAACTCTTGTGTAATCGGGCTGTTGTCGGCGAATACATCGCCGAATTCAAGACCGAAGAGGGCAACAAGGGGCAGGAAGTCATTACGGGGTACTACCCGGAAATCATTGACCCGGCGTTGTTCGCAAGGGTGCAGGACATGGCGTTCCTTCGCAAGAAGGGGCAGCGGGGCAGGAAGGGCAAGAAGTACGCGAATCTTTTCCAGAAACTCGCGCGTTGTGCTGTTTGCGGCGGGACCATGGGCTATCACAACGCCACCCAGGACAAGACGAGGAAGAACGGCCTCCGGCCCTGGGCGCACTACCTGACGTGCAATTCCGCTCACGCGGGACACGGCTGCTCAAATCGCCGGTACTTCAACTACTTGTACATTGAGAATTTCGTGCTCTCCGGCCTCATAGACGACCTGGACATCGTCGCCGCCGTCGGCATCCACGCTGCCGAGCTGAAACAGCACGCGAACCGCATTGCCACCATTGAGGCGAAGCTGGACCATGTGGCGGTCTCGATCCAGAAGTTCATGACGTTGCTCAAAACCAACAAACTCGAGGACATGGAAGAAATAGGCCAGCAGCTCGCGGAACTGCATCAGGAGCGCCGTACGTTGCGCGACCAACTCGCTCAGGCACGCGCGGAGGCGACGGCAGCGCGCCAGGCGGCGGAAGACTCAACTCAATTCCGTGGACGCTCCGACGCTGACGTGCTGTCACCTGACACTGGCCTGCCGGGATACGTCGACATGTCTGACGAAGCCGTCTACGCACGCCGCGCGCGCATCGCGATGCAGCTGCGCAGCGTTGTCGAGTCCATCACGTGCAACCCGGACAAGGGCGTCAAGATCGTGATGAAGAGCGGCACGACGTTCGAGCTCATCGAAAAAGAGTGGATTTGCACGAAGCAGGGTCCGCGTACGCCGGCGGGAAAGCCTTCCGTTTCACGGGCTTTCATTGGCCGCGCGACTTGGCAGCTTGGGCAGATGGAAGTGTCGGATCCAGACGTGCATGAGGCTGGAGCCGATGCCTGCTCCGAGCACTCCTGCGGCGCCGCCAAGGGCAAGAGACGCCCTAACGCCACAAACAAAAGGCCCCGGAGTGTCGCCACCACGGAGCCTCAGGGTCTTCCCCGGAAGCTGCCGAGCTTACTCGGCCGGCACCGGTTCCATGAACCTTTCGAAGAATGGGCGCAAGAACATGTGTTCGGCGCTGACGCGCTTGCCAGATCGGCTCACGCCGTTCTTCCAGATGACAGTGTCGAGGGCGGGGCCGGGCTTGAGCGACAGCACTTCGCTGCCGGGATTCTTGCCGAGGAACCGCAAGACGAGCTCCGGCGTGAGGGCGACGTGCTCGCGCTTCGGGAACGCGGCTTCCATGCGCATCGCGGACCGCTTTGCTTTTTCGTCAGGAGCAGCGGGCATCCAGTCGGTCCAGGCGGCGGCGTTCCGGCGTACGAACCGCTCGGCGAGGGCGTCGGGGTAGGCGGCGGCGAGAATAACGCCGGCGGAGCTTGCGAACGAAAGGATGGCGCTGGGTGAGTTCCGCGCAAAGTCGCCGTTCTCCCACAGCAGACCGACGGCGCGGAATGGCGGTTTGAGCGGGTCCTCGGACGGGACGAGCATGCCGTGCGTGGTGGCCAGCCTGGCCACCACATCGCCGTTCACCGTTGGCCAAGCGCTGTAGTTGTCCATGCCGTCAGCGAGCCGCAGCGACCTGTAGTCAATAAATGCTCCGGCGGCCTCCATGTCGACTTTCGGGGTGGCGGCCGCATCGAGCGCCCGCACGATTGCGTCGCAGGCGGTCAACTCACGGGCGGTGGCGATGCTGCGCGTCTGCAGCCGCAGGTTGTCGCGCACGGCTGTCCGGAACACGCGCCCCCTGCGGTCGAGGCAGCCAACAAGCCGTACCTGTTCATCGATCTCGACCACCAGCCAGCGGGTTTGCACCGTGCGGCAAGGCGCGCCGGTGCGTCGGGACAGGGCGGGAACGACTACGCCATGGGAGAGGGTGAGCAGAAATCTTGGGGCCGGCGACGGGTTGACCATTGCGCATCTCCTGTTGAGGTGAAAGGGATCCACGATCTCCCAGAACTCACTCAAGAAGTCGACCCAGAGGACCTGATATTCGAAGCTCTCGAAGCCT
>DDWF01000229.1 GCA_002345845.1 Betaproteobacteria bacterium UBA2293
TGGCCAGCCAGCCGGCGTTGCAGTGCGTCATGATGTTCAAGGCGCGACCATCGCGGCGGGCGATCTGGCGCAACAGGCCGAGGCCGTGCTGGCCGATGGCGGCGTTCTGGGCAACGTCCTCCTCGGCGATGGCATCGGCTTCGGTCCACGCTGCGCATTCGCGCAGAGTCGGCGGCAGCGGTGCCAGCACGGCCTGCATGCGGGCCAGCGCCCAGTGCAGGTTGACCGCCGTCGGCCGCGTCGCCCCAAGCACGGCGATGGCTTCGCCCAGACGGGCGTCGGAAGCGTCTTCACCAAGGGCGATGGCCAGTCCGTAGGCGGCGGTGGCGCCGATCAACGGGGCGCCGCGCACCTGCATGGCGCGGATGGCGTGCGCCGCCTCGTCCAGCGTGGCGACGCGGACCCAGTGCAGGGCATGCGGCAGACGGGCCTGGTCGATGATGTCGATGACGCGCTTTTCCGGATGGGCGCGCAGGGTGCGGGTGGGGATGCCGTCGATGTTCATGGTTCAGAGGGGAGCAGTGTGGGTGCGCAGCCAGGCGGCGAATTCGGCTTCGCCGAGGTCGCCGGCGGCGAGGGCGAGCATGGTCAGGGTGGCGTCGTGCTGGCTGGCGGTCAGGCGGTGGCCGTTGAGACGCAGGAACATGCCGGCGCCGAGAAAGCCGGCACGCTTGTTGCCGTCGACAAACGGTTGGTTCTTGGAGAGCCCGAAGGCGTAGGCGGCGGCGCAGTCGAAGACGTCCGGCTGGCCGTAGGCCGCCAGGTTTTCCGGGCGGGCCAGCGCCGAGTCGCGCAATCCGTCGTCGCGGATGCCCTGGGCGCCGCCGTGCAGGACCAGGCTTTCTCCGTGCAGCAGCAGCAGTGCCTGCCGGTTGATCCAGGTAAACACCTTATTTGGCGAGTTCGTGGAAAGTGTCGCGGTATTCGCGCATGAAGTCGCGGCCGGCCTCGACCTGGCGTGCCACTTCAGGATCGTACGGGGTCATCGAGAAACCTTCCGGCGATTCGACCAAATAGACCGTGTCCCCCTTGTCCACATGCAGCATGGCCAGCAGTTCCTTGGGCAGCACGACGCCCACCGAATTGCCGATCTGGGTCAGTTTGAGCGCGAACATGGCGGTCTCCGGATTTGTTATAACGGATGTAATACTAAACCTTTTTCAGCCCGGCGGCTTGTTCGTCCGCCGGCCTTGGCGCAAGATCTGGCCCCTGTCCCGCTCGGTGCTTTCCACATGCAAACTCCCATCCACATCGACTCCCGTTTCCCGGCCATGGGGACCACCATCTTCACCGTCATGTCGCGGCTGGCGACGGAGTGTGGGGCGGTCAACCTGTCGCAGGGCTTTCCTGATTTCCAGGCCGACCGCTCGTTGTTCGACGCCATGCACAAACACATGCTGGCCGGGCGCAACCAGTACCCGCCGATGGCCGGCGTGCCCGAGCTGCGCCAGGCCATCGTGGACAAGGTCGATGCCCTGTACGGCACCCGTTTCGACGTCGAGTCGGAAGTCGCCGTCACCGCCGGCGCGACCCAGGCCATCTTCACCGCCATCGCCGCCTTCGTCCGCCCCGGCGACGAGGTGATCGTCTTCGAGCCGGTGTACGACAGCTATGTGCCGGCCATCGAGACGGTCGGTGGCACGGCCGTCCATGCGCAGCTGCACTTTCCCGATTACGCGCCGGACTGGGCGCAGGTGAAGGCGCTGATCACGCCGCGGACGCGGATGATCATCGTCAATTCGCCGCACAACCCGACCGGCAGCCTGCTGACTGCCGCCGATCTGGCGCAGCTGGCCGAACTGGTGCGCGGCACCGATATCGTCATCCTCTCCGACGAGGTCTATGAGCACATCTTGTTCGACGGCGAACGCCACGCCAGCCTGGCCGGCCACGCCGAGCTGGCGGCGCGCAGTCTGGTCGTCTCCAGCTTCGGCAAGACCTATCACATCACCGGCTGGAAGATTGCCTACGTCGTCGGCCCGGCGGCGCTGATGGGTGAATTCCGCAAGGTGCACCAGTTCAACGTGTTTACCGTCCATACGCCGTCGCAGCTGGCCATCGCCGAGTACATGCAGGACGCTTCGCGGCATCTCGGGCTGGCCGCCTTCTATCAGGAAAAGCGCGATTTCTTCCGCCGCCTGATGGCCGATACGCCGTTCGAATTGCTGCCCTGTCGCGGCACCTACTTCCAGCTGGCGCGCTACGGCCATTTCTCCGACCAGCCGGATCGCGAATTCGCCGAATGGCTGACCCGCGAAGTCGGTGTCGCCGTCATCCCGGTGTCGGTGTTCTATGCCGACGGTCGTGACGACCGCGTCGTGCGCTTCTGCTTCGCCAAGACCGAAGAAACCCTGCGCGCTGGCGTCGAGCGCCTGCAACGTGGTCTGCGTTTATGAAAATCGGCTTGACGCTGGCGCCGGGCGCCGCGAATAATCGGCCTGTCGCCAACCATCCGAGGGGAGTCAGACCATGAGCATCGTTAAGGAATTCAAGGAATTTGCCGTCAAGGGCAATGCCGTCGATCTGGCGGTCGGCGTCATCGTCGGCGCCGCCTTCGGCAAGATCGTCGACTCCATCGTCGGCGATCTGATCATGCCCTTGGTCGGTCGGGTCCTCGGCAAGCTCGATTTTTCCAATCTGTTCTTCGTCCTCGGCGACAACCCGGAGAACCTGCTGACGCTCGCCGACCTGAAGAAGGCCGGCATCCCGGTTTTCGCCTACGGCAATTTCCTGACCATCCTGGTCAACTTCGTCATTCTTGCCTTCATCATCTTCATGATGGTCAAGCAGCTCAATCGCCTGCGCAAGGAAGAGCCGGCCCCGGAACCGGAGGTGCCGCCGCCGACACCCGAGGACGTGTTGCTGCTGCGCGAGATCCGCGATTCCCTGAAAAAATAGCCGCTTTGCCTGCTCAGGCAAGCGTCAAGCAGGAGGCTCAGGCCTCCTTTTTTTTGCCGGGCCAAGAGGCGTCAAGCATTGACGCTCCTGGCGTGCGGCGCGAATAATGGCGAATTCATTTCTACGCCAAAAGGCATAACCTCCGTGCGGCTTTCGCTCCGCCTGCTGCTGCTAGTCGCGACTCTGGGTGCCAGCCTGCCCGCCGCCGCTGAAACGCTGACCCTGGGGCTCTTTGCCTATCGGCCGAAGGCCGTGCTCGAGCTGCGCTATCAGCCATTGGCTGATTACCTGAGCCGGGAACTGGGGGGCGTAGATGTCCGTCTGCGGGTGCTCGACCAGGACGAGATCGAACAGGCGCTGGCGCGCGACGAACTCGATCTGGTATTCACCAATCCCAGCCATTACGTGCTGATCCGCACCCAGTTCAACCTGACCGGGGCGCTGGCCACGCTGATCAGCCAGGAGAACGGTGTGCCGAGCAGCCGCCTCGGTGGCCTCATCATCACCCGCCACGACAAGCGGGTAGACCGCATCGAGCATCTGCGTGGTCGGCGCATTGCCGTGCCCGGCATGAAGTATCTCGGTGGCTACCAGACCCAGGCCTACGAGTTGCTGAAAGCCGGTCTGGCGGTGCCAGATGATGCCGATTTCACCATCGTCGGCAGTCATGACGCGGTGGTGACCGCGGTGCTGGCCGGCGAAGTGGATGCCGGTTTCATCCGCAGCGGCCTGATCGAACAGTTGCAGGCCGAGGGTACGATCGACACCGGGCGCTTGCGCATCGTCAATGCCCAGGAATTTCCCGGTTTCCCCTATGTCGTGTCGACCCGACTCTATCCGGAGTGGGCCTTCGTTGCCCTGCCGCATGTTGATAGTCGCCAGGTACGACGCATTGCCTCCAGCCTGATGTTGCTCGAAGCCGATCATCCGGTGGCCAGGGCGGCGGGCATCGCCGGCTTCGCACCGCCAGCCGATTACCTGCCGGTGGAAAACGTCATGCGCGCCTTGCGCTCGCCACCATTCGACGCGGCGCCGCCGATCACCTGGCGCGACATCTGGGCGCAGCAACGGCTGACCGTGCTCGTCCTGTTTGTTTCCCTGTTCATCGTGGCGCTGCTGCTGGCGCAGCTGGCGCGACGCAACCGCGAGCTACGTCAGGGCAGCCGCGAGTTGGAGGAGGCGCGCCAGGCGGCGGAGGCGGCCAGCCTGAGCAAGAGCGCTTTCCTGGCCAACATGAGTCACGAA
>DDWF01000024.1:0-35590 GCA_002345845.1 Betaproteobacteria bacterium UBA2293
TCGTCGACCTCGGCCCCGAAGGCGGCGCCGGCGGCGGCCGCATCCTGGCCGCCGGCACGCCGGAACAGGTGGCCAAGTGCAAGGCCAGCCATACCGGCCGCTTCCTCAAACCGCTGCTGGAGAAGAAGGCATGACTGCCGCCGAATACAAGGGGAAAAAAGGCCTGCGTCGCCTGTGGAACGCGCTCGGCTACTCGCGCGATGGCCTTGGCGCCGCGTGGACCAACGAAGCAGCCTTCCGCGAGGAAGTACTGCTCGCCGCCATCACCATTCCGCTGGCCCTCTACCTCGGCAGCAACGGTATCGAACGGGCGCTGCTGATCGGCAGCATCCTGCTCATTTTGATCGTCGAAATCCTCAACTCGGCGGTCGAGGCGGTGGTCGACAAGGCCTCGCCGGAGAAGCACGAACTGGCCAAGCGGGCCAAGGACATGGGCAGTGCCGCGGTGCTGCTCAGCCTGCTCAACGCCGCCGCCGTCTGGGCCTGCGTGCTGCTTTAGTTACCTGGTTGCCCAGGATCTTGAGCCAATAGCTCCAACTTCCTGGGCGACTAAGCCATCACCACCCGGTTGCGGCCCTGGCGCTTGGCTTCGTACAGGGCCTCGTCGGCCCGGTTGAGTGCGGTTTCCAGCGAGACTTCCGAAGCATCGGCCAGGCCCATGCTGAAGGTGACGCGGACCAGTTGGCCGTCGGCCAGGCGGATGTCATGGTCGGCACAGGCGGCGCGAAAACGCTCGGCCAGCTTGGCCGCGTCGGCCAGCTTTATTTCCGGAAAAACAAAGGCGAATTCTTCACCGCCGTAACGACAAACGAGGTCCGACTGGCGCATTGATTCCTGGATCAGGGCGGCAAAGGCGCGCAGCACCGTGTCGCCAGCGGCATGGCCATAGGTATCGTTGAGCTTCTTGAACAAGTCGAGATCGGCCATGCCGATCGTCACCGGCCGCCGATAGCGCTGCGCCCGCTGCAGTTCGGCCTCGGCGATGATCATGAAATGACGCCGGTTGAGCAATCCGGTCAGTCCATCGCGATTGGCCAGGGTTTCCAGTGCCTGGCGGGCCTGCTCGTTTTCGGCAAGCAATGTGTGGAGTTTGCCGATAGCCTCCTCGACCGCCTGGATTTCGGCCATCGCCGCCGGCTCGAACTCAGGCGCCGGGCGGTCCACGCCGAGCTTGGAAAGCGCCTTGTCGATGCGCTGTAGCGGATGAATCATGTGCACGCGCAATAGGACGAGGAAAAGCAGCAGGAAAATGCCGACGACGACCAGGGCAACGGTCAGTTTGAGGCGGGCGAGCTTGGCCGCTGCCGAGACTTCGCCCAGGTCGCCGGCCGCCAGATTGATGCCTTCGACCGATACGTCATCCACCAAGCGGCCCAGATTGGCCGACAACTGTTGCCACTCGGCGAAGCTGGCCGCCGGCACCCTGCCCTCGGCCATGGCGCGGCGCAGGGTTTCACTGAGAAACCCCTCCACCTGACGCGCCAACGTAGCCGCCTGAGCGTGGTCAAGCACGCTGGGATGGCTCGCTACCAGGGTGGCGACGAACATGGCCTGCTGGCGCTCCGCCGGCGACGTCAGCAGCAGCACTCGATCCCCCTCCTGGCGCAAGCGGTCCAGATTGCGGGCGAGGCGCTGGTAGCGGATGATCTCCGGCACCGTTTTGCTCTGCAGGCGATTGGCGGTATCGATGACCCGCTGCTGGTCGACCCAGAGCAGGCCGACCATGACTCCGAAAGTGACGATGAAGACGACGGCCAGGGCGGCGAAAGCGACGCCGGCGCGATAGTTCCGGGGAAGCACGAAGCGACTCATGATCAGTCGACCCGCAGCGGCAGGAATTGCGAATTGATGCGGTCGTAGGTGCCGTTACGTTTGATGCGGTCGAGCGCAGCGTCGAGTGGCTCCTTGAGCTCCGGGCGCCGCGGCGAAATGCCGAAAGCCACATCACCGGACAATTCCGGCTCCTTCATCACCATCTTGACCAGGCCAAGTTGGCGAAACTGTTCGTTCTGCATCAGGCCGATGCCGGTCCCCATCGGAATCAGCGCCGCCTGGGCGATCCCGGCGCGCAGCGGTTCGATCAGCTCGCCGTTGGTGCGCACGGCCACGGTATCCCAGTTGCGGGCGCGGGCGAAGCGCTCCTGGGCTGAACCACTGAGAACGGCAACACGGACGCCGGCGGCTCCCGGCGGTGCCCCTTCCCGAGAAAACCACAGGGTCAGCGAGCGGAAATAAGGTTTGGCAAAAATGAATCTGGCACGCCGCTCCGGCGTCTCCAGCAGGCTGATCGCGGCAATGTCGACGTCGCCGGCGGTCAGGGCATCAAGGGCGACATTGAGCGTGCTTACTTGAAGGTTACAGACAGCTTTCATTTCTGCGCACAGGGCGCGGGCAATCTCGATGGTGAAGCCGGTCAGGCGGCCGTCGGCGGCGCGAAAAGCCATCGGCGGTGCATTTTCCAGCACGGCCACGCGCAGCTCGGTCGCCGACGCTGGAACCGCCGCTCCGAAACCGAGCAAAGCACTCAGCACCACGATCATCCGCAAGAACATCTCGCCTCGCATAAAAGCTTCTATTACTAAAGTATAACCAGCCGCGTGGCCGCTACTTGTGACCAGCAGAAATTATTCCGCTGCAGCCAATGGCCGATAGCCAGCGCACATCGCCTCATGACAGTTCAATCAGTCGATCCTGCAACGGGAAATAGATCGCCATGCGCACCGGCGGGACTGTACCGACAAACAGCCCGGCATAGCGCTCCAGTTGCGGGCGATGGACCGCCGCCCGCGCCGCCAGTTCCGTTTCCGGCAGATGCACGGTCTTGTAGTCAATGATCCAGCGACAGCCATCGGCGACGAAACAGCGGTCGATAATGTGGTTGGCCACGCCGTCGTCGTCGCCGCGGCTGCTCCAGGCCTCTTCGGCACCGGCCTCGGCGTGGTCGGCGAGCAGCCAGCGGCCGGTCGCCGATGCCAGCGTGCGGCAGAGCGCGGCAATCGCCTCGGCGGCCGCGGCCGTCGCCATTTCCGGGCCATGCCCCTGCGCCTGCAACCAGCGCTGCCAGGCCGGGGCCAGCTTGGCGACGCGCTCCGGCGACCAGTGCGCCAGCCCGTCGCGAGCGACCAGTTCCAGCGCCCGATGCACCAGCGTGCCGAGCGAGGCTTCCAGCGACAGGATTTCCGGCAGGACATCGAGTTCCAGCGGATTGTCGCCGCCCCCGCCTACCACCTCTGTCGCCCCCAGGGCGGCCGGCACACTGACCTCGGCCAGGCGCAGCAGCGGCGGTTCAAAGTTGGCCGGATCGAGGCTGGCGACGGCGGCCGGCGTCGGCTCGGCGTCGGCCAGTGCGGCGACGAACAACGGCTGGGCGACGCCTGGCCACAGCAGCTTCAACAACGTGCCGGCTGCCGGCGGCTTGAGGCCGTCGTCCTTGCGCTCGTCAGCGACAGCGACGCCGACCAAGTGCAGGCGGCGGATGGCGCGGGTGGCGGCGACGTAGAGCAGGCGCTCGTCCTCGTGACCGGCGCGCTCGCCCTCCAGGCGGCGCAGGTAGTCGTAGGCAGTCGGCTCGCCGCTCGCCGCCTCGCGCGCCTTGAGCGGCGCCACCAGCAGGTGCTCCTGGCCGTCAGGGCCGGCGACCTCGTCCCACAGCAGCAGGCTGCTGTCGTTGGCGCCGGTCTCGCGGTGCAGGCCGGGGACGATGACGGTGTCGAATTCGAGGCCCTTCGACTTGTGCACGGTCATCATCTGCACCGCGTCGCCCAGCGGATCGGCCGGCGCGAACAGTTCGGCGGCTTGCGTCGCCAGCGTCTCGGGACTCAGCTTACGGGCCGCCGCCAGGCGGTCAAGTAGGGCGAAAAAAGCCTCGACGTCGGCCAGTGCTTCCGGCGCCTCCAGGCAGCGCGGGCCGCCGAGCAGCAGCCAGGTGGCTTCCAGCCAGCGCCGCGGATGCTGGCGGTCGCGGCCGGCGAAGGCCAGTTGCAGCACCGCGCGCACGGCCAGCAGGCGCTGCCGGCCATCGGCCGACAGGCGGGTCAGCCGGGTCGCGTCGTGCATCAGCTGCCAGATGGTGGATCGCTTGTCGTCGCCGGCCAGCGCGTGCAGGTCGGCCAGCGTCAGAGCGCACCACGGGGCGCGCAGCAGCGCCAGCCAGTGCACGCGGTCGGCGCGATGATGCAGGGCGCGGAACAGCGTCAGCAGGTCCTGCACATGCTGGCGGCCATCTAGACCTTCGATGTCCACCGCCTGGAAACGCAGTTCCGGGGCGCTGCGGCGGATTTCGCCGACCAGTGCGTCGAGGTGGGAGCGGGCGCGGACCAGCACGGCGATGCGTTCTGCCGGTGCCTCGCGGCGGGCGATCCGGATGATCTCCAGCACCCGGCGCGCCTCGTCGCCGGCGGGATCGCTGTCGTCACGGGCGATCAGCGCATGGACGACGACTTTGCTGTCAGCGCGGGCTGCCCGCGTAGCGGCCGACGGCGCATAGCGTACGGCGCCGGTTTCCGGTGCGTCGGCGACCGGGAAAATGCCCGGGAAGGCGCTGTTCACCCAGTCGACGATCCCCGGATAGGAGCGGTTGTTGCGGAACAGGCGCAGGTGTTCGAGTCGGATGTCGCCGATGCCGCGTTCGCGGACGCGCAGGAACAGCCCGACGTCGGCCTTGCGGAAGCGGTAGATCGACTGCATCGGGTCGCCGACGACAAACAACGTCCTTCCGTCACCCGGCATCCAGCCGCGCGTCAGCTTGCCGATCAGGCCGACCTGGCTGGGACTGGTGTCCTGGAATTCGTCGACCAGCAGGTGGCGGATGCGGTAGTCCAGCGCCTGCGCCAGATCGGTCGGCGCCTCGTCCTCACCCAGCGCCAGGCCGGCGCGGGCGGCGATCTCGATGAAATCGACCTCGCCGGCCTCCTGGAAAGCCAGCCATAACTGCCCGGCGGCCAGGCGCAGCAGGCGGGCGAAGCATTCGACGGTGGCCCATTCGGCCTCGCTCAGCTGCGGCTGCGGCAACTGGCCGAGCACGCCCAGGCGCTCCTCGATGCCGGGCAAGGCGGCGAGGTCGGCCAGTGCCTCGCTCATCGCCTCCTTCTGGGCGGCGAACTCCTTGCCGGCCGGGAAGCCGATGTTCTTGGTCAGGCTCTTGCGCAGGCTACCGGTGCCGGTCAGCAGCAGGCCCGCCAGTGCCCGCCAGCGCGGCAGGTCGCCGATCTCGGCGGCCAGTGTTTCGTCCCAGTCGAGCAGCGCTTCGTGCAGCTCCGGCATGTTGGCCGCGGCGAAGCGGGCCAGCGGCATCAGCCGCGCCTGCCAGCTGCTGTCGAGCAACTCGGCGACGGCCGCCAGATCGCGCCCGACCAGCGCCGCGAAGCCAGCCTCGACTTCGGCGCGCAAGGCACCGTCGTCGAAGCGCGTGGCGTGATGCAGCCACTGGTCGCGCCGGCCGAGCATGGCGACCAGCAGTTTCTCCAGGCGACCGGCGTTGTTGTCCATGCAAGCCAGCGCGGCGGCGACCACCTCGGCATCAGCGTCGCCGGCCTCGACCATTTCCAGCGTCCGCCGCGCGGCAGTGGCGTAATGCGCCTCGGCATCCTCGCTGACGCCCGGCTGGCTGCCGAAGCGGCTGAGATAGGGCATCTGCCGCGCCAGACTGGCGCACAGCGCATCGAGCGTGGTGATGCGCAGCCGGCCGGGATGGCCGAGCAGACTCCAGCCGCGGGCTGCGTCGTGGGCCAGCACAGCGCGCGCCAGGGCAAAGGTCTGCTGCTTGTGCACCTGCTCCGGCATCACGCCGGCGGCGGCGATTTCCAGACTGCCGAGAATGCGGTCGCGCATCTCGGTCGCCGCCTTGTTGGTGAAAGTCAGCGCCAGCACCTCCTCCGGCTGCTCGACCACGGCCAGCAGGCGCAGATAGCGCTGCGTCAGCAGCTCCGTCTTGCCGGCCCCGGCCGGCGCCTCGACGATGAAGGAAGCAATCTCCAGCGCCCGCAGCCGGGCGTTTTTATCTTCTTCGAGACGATCGGGCACGGCAGCCATCAGCGATTTTCGATGTAAAGGGTGGCCAGGATCATTCGCCGAGAAAGGCCACCAGGCTGGCAATAATTTCGTCGTCCCAGGAGCCCATGAAGGAATGCCCCATGTCGAGGACCTCCAGGCGCGCCTTGGGAATGTTGCCCGCCAGGAATTCGCCATGTTCCAAAGGCAGGCACACATCGTGCTGACCATGAATAACCAGTGTCGGCGCTTGGATGCGCTTGATGCCCTCCCGCCGGTCAGGCGACATGGCCACGGCAAACGCGTGATTAAAGGCTGGGCGTTGATCCGGGGCGCGACGTGCGGCCAGACGCAGCGACCTGGCCACCCAATCCAGGGGAAAGGCCCGGCTGCCGCCGTAGGTCACGGCCCACCCTTCGAGCAGGGATTTTTCGATTTCCGCCGCCGAGCGCGCAGGCTGGTCCGCTACCGCCCGGACATAGTCCAGCAAGGCCGGGCCGGGTCCGGGCAGGTCGAAGCCGGTCAGGCTCTGCCCCATGGTCGCCGCCATGTAAGGCCGCTGGTCGGCGGTGCTGGAAATCAGCACCAGCCGATCCACCTGTTCGGGATGATCGATGGCCAGCAGTTGCGCTATGTAGCCGCCCATCGACAGGCCGACCACCGCCGCCTTCTGCATGCCATGAGCGCGCATGATGGTCAGGGCATCTTTCTTCAGTTCGCTCAACCGATAGGGGGTCGCCTGATAATCCACCGTCGACGACAACCCTGTATCACGATGATCGTAACGAACCACGAAATAACCACGATCCGCCAGATGCTGACAAAAAGACTCGGGCCACATGACACCCTGATTCATCGCGCCCATGATCAGCAGAATCGGCCGATGGCCTTGCTGGCCGAAGGATTCCGTCCATAGCGACAGGCCGTCCTCGGTCGTGACGATTTTTTCCATACGCTCTCCCGCTAGGCCGACATTGAAGCCGAGCATCAATAACAGGACTGCCAGAAACCGCAGCATGACGGACATCATAGCGCCCTTCCCTGCTGTGCTTCCGCCAGCAACCGGTGGCGTTCCGGCAGGCGCAGCAGGGGCAGCACTTCGCAATATTGCAGCCCCTTCTCGTCGGCGAAAACAACCCCGGCCCTACCCTCGCGGACTTCGCCGGCGATGGCGTGCAGGCGTTCGCGCCAGTGGGTGACGACGGCGACCCAGTCGGGGAATTCGGCCGGGTCGAAGATCTTCTGCTTGTCGTCGCCGATGCCCTGGACGCCGGGCAGGATGTCCTTCTCGTCGGCGACGCCGGCGAAGGCCGGCTTGTCCGGCAGCACCTTGGCGAAGACGACGGCGGCGACCTCGTCATTGACCAGCGCTGCGTAGATCGGCAGCTGCGGCTCGGTGAGGCGCTGGCCGGCCCAGTTCTTGACGTCGATGGCGGCGCCGGTCTTGTAGTCGATGATCACCTGGCGGCCGTCGGCCAGGCGGTCGATGCGGTCGACCACCATGCGCACGCGGATGCCCTCGATCTCGACTTCCGCCGGCTGCTCGCAGGCGATGACCTCAAACGGTGCCGGGCGCTGACCTTCGACGGCCAGCCAGATGGCCAGCAGTTTCTGCAGGCGCGCCGCTTCCAGCTGGCGGAAGCGGGCCGGCAGCGTGATCCGCCGCTCCTGCTCGAAGGTATCGATAGCCGCGGCGACGGCGGCGGCGATGCGTTCGGCCAGCGCCGCCGCGCTCAATGCCGCTAGGGCATCCGAACTTTGCAGCGCTTTCCAGAACACTTCCAGCGCGCCGTGCACCAGCGTGCCGCGGGCCGCCGGGTCGAGACCTTCGACCGGCTCGTCCATCGCTTCGGCACCAAGACGGAACTGGTAGAAGGCCCAGGCCGGGCAGATCGCCTGGGCGCGCAGCAGCCAGCTGCCGCCGGATACCTTCTCGCCGGCGGCCACCGGCGGGGCGACGGCATCCTGCACCTGAACGCAGGCACGTCCGGCCTCGGCCGCCAGCTGCCGGGCGACGGTGACGATTTCAGCCGGCGGCAGCATGGCCTCGGGCAAGCCGGCGAGCAGCGGGCTGGGGCGCAGCACGCGGTTGCCATCGGCTTGGGCGTAGGAGAACACCACGTCCGGCGCCGAGCGTAGCAGGCGCTGATGCACGCGGCGGGCGAAATCGAGCTCGACCTCGGCGCTGGCATGGGCGGTGCCGGCGGCGCGCTGCAGTTCGGCCGGCAACAGCGGACTCGGCCGCGGCGGCGGCGGCCACAGGTCGTCGTTCATGCCCAGCACCCACAGCGCATCGAACTGCAGGCCGGCGCTTTCGAGCACGCCGAGCACCTGCAGCGCCGGCCGGCCGCGCGTCTCCGGCTGGAAGATGCGCTGGCGGCAGAGTTGCGTCAGGCGGCGCACCGCTTCGCCCAGGTTCAGGCTGCCGAGCAGCGTATCGAGCCGGGCGAAAGCCTCGAGCACTTCACCGAAGGCACGACTGGCCTGGAATTCGTGGCTGGACAGCGGCCGGTCGCCGGGCCAGCCGGCGGCCTGCAGCGCCTGGCGGAAGATGCCGGACCACTGCGCCGGGCGCAGGCTGCGCGGGGCGCCGCCGAGCACTTCGACGAGGGCGGTGAGCGCCGCCGTGCTCTGCGGACAGGGCGCCGCGCCGTCGCTGGCCAGGCGCCCGGCCAGCCGCAATAGCGCCGGCAGGCTGGTGAAATAGGGTAATTCGCGGCGCAGCACGACATCGAGCAAGGCCCGCCCGTCGGCTTCGTCGGTGGCGGCCGACCAGCCGCCGGCGAGCAGCAGCGCCGACAGCCGCGCCTGCTCGACTTTGGCCCGGCTGCCACCCAATTGCAGCAAATCAAGGGCGCACTTCACCAGCGGCACTTCGGCCAGCGGCCGGCCGAGCGAGAAATTGAAGCAGCGCGGTGATTCGGCGGCGTCGGGACGAATCGCCGCCGGGTGCAGCACGTCGTCGAGCAGAAATTCCAGCCGGTCGCGGACGCCGGCCAGATCCGGCGCGACGATGGCCAGCCGGCAATCGGGGGCAGCCGCCAGATGGCGCTGCGCCCAGGCGACGGCAGCGGCGCATTCGGCGGCGAGGTCGGCACAGGCCAGGCGAGCGGCCTGACCAGGCGCTGCGCGCTCCGGCTCGGCGACGACGTCGACGCCGCGGCTGGCCAGCGCCGCCAGCAGATCGTTTTCCAGCGGCGTGCGGCGGTCGAACCCATGCACCTCGACGCGGCCCGGCAGCGCGAAATGGCCGCCGGCAATCAATTCGATCAGGCGCCGCTGCAGGCCGGCGGCATCGATCCAGCCCACCTTCTGGCAGCGGCGCTCGAACTCGGCCTGCCAGCCGGTGAACAGCCGGGCCTCGTCGGACAGCGCGCCGATCGCCGGGCGCAGGTTCCAGATCCGCGTCAGGGCGTGCGCCTCGGCCGCCGCCGCGGCCATGCCCTGGATGTCGAACAGCGGCGCGCCGGCGCTCAGCGAGGCGGCGACAATCTTTTCCCAGAGCAGGCTTTCGGCGAAGGGGTCGAGCGCCACCGGCAGGTCGGCAAGACCGCCGAGCAGCGCCTCCTCGGCCAGATTTGCCAGCCACTGGCCGACCGTCAGCGCCAGCGACGTACGCCAGACCCGACCAACGCCCGGCGCCGCGCGCAAGGTCTGGGCCAGACGGGAGGTGGCGCAAAGATGCAGGGTATCGCTCACGCGCGCTTCAAACGCCGGTCAATAGGCCGTCGCCGGCTGTGCTGGAGCAGCCGGCCGGGCCGGCGCGGCGGGAGCCGGTGGTGTCTGGCGGACCACCGGAGTGGCCGGGACGGCCGGCTTGGCCGGCGCTGCAGGTTTGTCGAGACTGGGCGTGGCGGGCTTGGCCGGCGCCGCCGGCGCGACCATGGGCGTTGCCGGTCGGGCAGCAGCAGGCGAGGCGGGAACAGCCGGTTTGGCGGGTACCGCGCCGGCGCTCGGCGAGGCAGGACGTGCCGGTGTCGCCGGTTTCGCCGTACCGGCCACAGCACCGGTGACAGCCGGAGCGGCAGGTGCCGCCTGGGCAGCTGGTGCTGAACTGGCTGCCGCACCGCTCGGCGAACGGGCGGCTGTTGCCGGCACGGCAGGCCGAGCGGCGGCACCATCAAGCGGCCGGGCCGCCGGGGCGCTTTCTGCCTTCGGTGCCGGCAAGGCCTTGGGTGCGCTGCCGCGCGGCTTGCCGACGGTAATCTCGCGGCGGATATCGTCCAGCGTCGCCGGCCCAATGCCCGGCACCTGCTGCAAATCGTCAACCGAGCGGAAGGGTCCGTGCTGCCGCCGGTAATCGACAATGGCCTGGGCCTTGGTCGGACCAATGCCTTTCAGCGCGTCAAGCTGGGCCCGCGTAGCGGTATTGATATCGACGGCGGCAACAACCAGCCCCGCCCACAACAGGCAGGCCGCCAGCAAGGAGGAAAGACGCAGGTTCATGGAAGACTCCGCAGGCAGGGGACGAAGGCGTCAGTATGCCATCCGGCGCCGGGACTTCCCGCTCACGGCGTGCCGACGAACAGGAAGAGGTTGGATACACCGCTGCGCGAATGGGCAAAACCCAGATAAGCCGGTCCGAACGGTGTTTCACCGCCGAAGTAGATGGCAGTCGAATCGAGCGTGCCACTGGCCTGGGTTTCCGTGTAGCGATAACCGGCCCGCGCCGCCTCCACGGCCACCCCAAAACGCATGTCGCCACGCAGGCCGAGCGGCAGACGGCCGACAATCTGTTCGGCGCGTACGCCGACGTAGCCGATGTCGTCGCCGAGAATCTGGTTCGGCGCGAAAGCGCTGAGATTAAGGAAGCCGCCCAGTGTGCCGGAATCGTAGACGGGCAGTCGGCCGCGACTGGCAGCGGTGTATTGCAGGCGGCCGCCGATGACCGTGCCACCGAAACTGTAGGCCGCGCGTAATTCGGTATCGAGGCGCGCATAGTCAGCATTGTTCGGTGAGAAGTAAGCGACTCGCGCGGCCCAGCCGCGCGTTGGGAAGTGCATGCGGTCAAACTGGTCGAAATCGAGCCCGGCCCGCCATCCGGAAACGGTCTCGTCAGCTCTTGGCAGCAGCGCGGGCCCGACGTCCACCTCGTACACCCAATGGCGTCGCTGCCAGCCAAGGCGCACCGGGCCAAGGCGGCCGACATTGATGCCAAGATTGAGACCGGCACCGCTCTCCGTAACCTTGAACTTGGCGACGCGACGATCATCCTGGTAGATCATCAGGCGCGATCGTTCAACACCGGCATTTCCCTCTACAAAGAAGCGCTGCGCCGGATCGAGTGGCTGATAGAGGTTGACGCCGAAGCGGCTGGCCGTGCCGACCTCCGCCGTGATCAGCGCCTCGGCACCAAGGGGGTTGAGCCAGGTGGCGTGATAGGCCGTACGCAGACCGAAACTCGAACCTTGCTTGTTGTCCGCCTGCAGATTCAAACCGAAACGCAGGTAATCCGGCCCCCAGGGCTTTTCCACCGGAGTCACCCGGAGGATGGTGCGCTCCCGCTCGGTCAGCACCGTGTAATCGACGCTCTCGTACCAACCATCACCATACATGCGCAGCAATTCCCGGTTGATCACGCTCGGGCGGATGGTCTGCCCCGCGGCGCTGCTCAGATGCCGCTCCAGCGCAGAGGGATTGATGCGCTTGAGGCCGACGATCTCGACGGCATCGATACGCGGTGAGTCCTTCCGCCGCACTTCGATGCCTCGCCACCAGGCGGTATAACGGGTCTCATCGACCGACAGCGCCGCCAGCTGAGTGCTCATCGCCTCGGCCGCCGCCCGACCACGATCTGCCGTCTCGGCACTGCGCGCAAAATCGCCGGCGCTGATGCCGTTGAGCTCCGGCTGGATGTAGATGTCGCCCTGGCGCAGCGTAGCCAGCGAGCGCGAGACATTCTGTTCGGTCAGGATATTGACCATCTGCGCCGAGACCGTCAGCAGCGAACCGACCTCCTCCGGCTTGAGCAGCGGCGAGCCAACATTGACGACGATGACCACGTCGGCCTGGCAGCGCTCGCGCACCTCGCCGATCGGCACATTGTCGACCAAGCCGCCATCGACCAGCTTGCGTCCCTGATGCTCGACCGGCGCCAGCAGCCCGGGCACCGACATGCTCGCCCGCATGGCCTGGGTCAGCGGCCCGTCGCGGAAGACGACGCGGTCGCCGTTACCGATGTCGGTGGCGACGATCGACAGGGGCAAGGGCAGGTCTTCGATATTGCGCTCGCCCTGGTTGGCGCGCACCAGCTGATTGAAAAACAACTTGATTTTCTGGCCGGCAACGACTGCCGACTGATAACGCACGCCATTGATGCCAACGCCGCTTTCCGAACCCGGCAAAAAGCGCTTCGACAAACTCTTGTTGCGCGGACTCATTTCCGCATACTCTGGGTTGTCGAGAAACATGTCGTTCCAGTCAGCCTCGGCCAGTTGCTGACGCATCACGGCCGGCGACATGCCGGCCGCCCAGGTCCCGGCAACCAGCGCCCCCATGCTCGTACCGGCCACGCAATCAACCGGTACCCGCAGCCGTTCCAGCACCTCGAGAATGCCGATATGGGCCGCCCCGCGCGCCCCGCCACCGCCGAGCACCAGGCCGACCCGTGGCCGGCGTGCCTCATCGGCGGCCTGGACAAGCCCGGACAAGACGAGCAGGGAGACGATGAATAGCTGGAACAGCTTGCGGCAATTGGGCATTTCTGAATTCCAGGGGCGAAAAAAAGCCCTGCCGAAGCAGGGCTTTTGATTCTAGCAGCGGCGAATTACTTGGTGCCGATGACTTCGATGTCGACGCGACGATCCGGCTGCAGGCAGTCGATCAGGGCCTTGGTCTTGGCATTGCCCTTGCACTTGTCGCCGGTCACCGGCTGGGTTTCGCCCTTGCCTTCGGTGTAGACGCGGTTGGCTTCGATGCCCTTGGCAACCAGGTATTCCTTGACCGCGGCGGCGCGCTTCTCGGACAGCTTCTGGTTGTAGGCGTCACCACCGAGGCGGTCGGTGTGACCAACGGCGAGGATCACTTCCAGCTTGATGGCAGCAGCCTTGGAAACCAGCTCGTCGAGCTTGGCCTTGCCTTCCGGACGCAGGACAGCCTTGTTGAAGTCGAACAGGGCGTCAGCAGCGACGGTGACCTTTTCACCGGTCGGCTTCGGACCAGCAACCGGAGCGGCCGGCGTGGCATCAGCAAGCTTCGGAGCACAGGCTTCCTTCGGCAGCAGATCCTTGTCGCATTCGCAACCGGCCTTGTCGGCGGCGGCAGCGGCCGGGGTCCAGTAGCCGGTACGCCAGCACAGGCCGGTACCGCTCTTGGCGACGACGTCGCGGGCGTCGATGACGTAAACACGCTCCTGAGCGGTGGCAGTGAAACCGACGCCAGCCAACAGGGCGACTAACAGTGCGTTCTTGAAGATCTTCATGTGACGGACTTCCTTTTCTTGAATTTGAATACCGACTGAGGCGGCGGGATTACTTTGTTTTTATTGCAACTTCACAATTGTGGGTCACGGGCGCGGAAAAGGAAAGCCCGGCCATTCGGCGACGCTCATTTATCATGGCGGCTGTTGCATTTTGCGAAAGTATTGATGGCAGGCATCCTTGACTCGCTGCGCCGGCTCTTCGGCCGACGTGAACCCGGAGATAGGGCAATCGAGAACGCCCTCGAGCGCTTCCGCTCGCCCGAAGCCGAAACCCTTCAGCTGATTCGTGGCCTGGTGGCGCTGTTGCGCCCGCGCAACAGACGTGACACCGGCAGCGGTGAACGCTATGCCCTGATGCTGAACATTCTCGACGGCGACGCCGAACTGCGCGCTGCCTTTCGCCGTCACGTCCTGCATTTCGTCGCCTCGCGGCGACTGGTCACTTTCTTCACCGACAGCGGCATTCTCCCCGGCACCGGTTTCTTCTCCGAATGGTGGCGCATCATCGGCAACCACCTGCTCCCCGAGGCACCTGACGAACGGCGCCTGAAGGACTGCCTGCACGTCATCTTCGACCGCGCCGACGACTGGCGCTGGCTGGAGGCCGCCCCGGCCGAACAGAGCCGCCGCCTGTGGACGATCATCGCCCCCGCCGCCGAAGAGCACGGCATCGACTGGCGTGTCATTCAGGAGCAGATGCTCGACGCCGTTCTGCTGCTCGCCCACCGGGTCAGCGGTCTCGGTGTCGAAGGCGAGCTGATGCGCGCCTCACCGGATTTCGACGACGATACGCCGCGCTTCATCGCCCTCTCCGCCGAGGCCCTGGAATTCGCCACCAGTCTGCGCCGGGCGCTCGACGACACAACCCTGCAGGCCGACGACGGCAGCCAGCTGCTGGTCATCGCCGACCAGTGCCGGGAGACGCTGCAGCGCATCCGCCGGCGCGCCCTGACGGTCGGCACCAGTCTGCATCTGTCCTACATCCTGACGCGCAGCGAACAGAGCCTGGCGCGCCTGCATGAACTGGTCTCCATCCTGGCCGGCAGCCGCGAAGCGGTTGCCCGCCAGGAATCCATCGCCAGCTGGACGGCTTTCGCCCACGAGACTTTCCTCGCCGAGAACCGGCGCAACAGCCTGGGTTTCTACATGACCCAGCTGTCGCGTCTGCTCGCTGTCCGGGTCACCGAAAACGCCGCCCGCTCCGGCGAGCACTACATCTGTGAGACGCCGTCCGACTACAGGCGGATGTGGCGTTCGGCCGCCGGGGCCGGCGTCATCATCGGCGTCATGGCCCTGCTCAAGATCTTCGCCGGCGGCCTGCATGCCCCGCTGTTCGTCGAGGCCTTCCTGTTCAGCATGATCTACGGCCTCGGCTTCGTTGCCATCTTCCTGCTCGGCATGACCGTCGCCACCAAGCAGCCGGCGATGACGGCGCAAACGCTGGCGAGCCTGCTCGGCGACCTCAAACCGACGCGCAGCGCCGACCTCGAACGCCTGGTCGACGTCACCGCCGCCGTCAGCCGCAGCCAGCTGGCGGCGATTGCCGGCAACGTCATGATCGCCTTGCCGGTTGCCATCGGCATCGGTGTCCTGCTCAGTTGGTTGCACGGCGCGCCGATCATCGCCGCCGAAAAGGGCGCCCACCTGATCGCCGACCTCGACCCGCTGAGCTGGGCGATCCCGCACGCAGCCATCGCCGGCTTCTACCTGTTCCTCTCCGGGCTGATTTCCGGCTACTTCGACAACCGCGCCGCCTATGCCGAGATCGGCCGCCGCATCGGCCGTCTGAGCTGGCTGCAGAGCCTTGCCGGCAACCACCGTGCCGAACGTGTCGGCAGCTATATTGAAAGTCGCCTCGGCGGCATCATGGGCAATTTCCTCTTCGGCTGCATGCTCGGCTCGACCGGCGTCATCGGCACCATTCTCGGCCTGCCCCTGGACATCCGGCACATCGCCTTCGCCAGCGCCAATCTCGGTTATTCGCTGATCGGTTTCCAGTTCTCCCTGCCCTGGCAGGCGATCCTCTGGGCCGCCCTTGGCGTCGCCGCCATCGGCCTGACCAACCTGACCGTCAGTTTTGCCCTGGCCATGCGCACCGCCATGGGCGCCCGCCGTATCAACTTCGAACACTGGGGCCCGGTGTTGCGGGCCATCGGCCGCCGCCTGCGCCAGCAACCGCGCAGCTTCCTCTTGCCACCGCGTGCCGCGCCAACGGCCGGCGAGGGCGCCACTTGATCCTGGGCGGCCGCCGCCTGGTCCTGCTGCTCGGCCTGCTGGGGCCGGCAGCCGGCCAGGCGCAAGTGACGCTGGAAGCGCCAGCGCCCATCAGCCGCCTGCTCTCGCCCTATCTTGACGCCTACGCCAGCCCGACGCCGAAAATGCTCGCCGATTTCAGCGAAGTGCTGGCCACCGAAGGCTACTTCTCGCCAACGCTTGAACCCTCCGGCGACGCAGGCGCACTGCGCCTGAAGATCGATCCCGGCCCGCGCACACGGGTCAGTGAGGTCAATGTCGCCATCGATGGCGGCCTTCCCGCCGAACGCCGCCAGCGCATCATCGCCGACTGGTCCCTGCCGGTCGGCCAGCCATTCCGCCAGGAGGACTGGAATATGGCCAAGCAGCAGGCGCTCGGCCAGTTGCTTGATGAAGAGTATCCGGCCGCCCGGCTGCTCAACAGCCTGGCCGACATCGACGCGGAGAGACAGCGCGCCGCCCTCAGCGTCCATTACGACAGCGGCCCGCGCCACGTCTTCGGCGAATTGCGCATCGACGGCCTGCAGCTTTACGACCAACAACTGGTCGCCCGCTACAACCGCCACGTGCGCCCCGGCGAACCTTACCGCGAGGCCGATCTGAGCGCCCTCCAGGCAACTCTGCAAGCAACGCCCTACTTCAGCTCGGTACGCCTCACTCCCGATCGCGAAGCGGCCAGCGAAAACGCCGACGGCAGCGTCAGCACTCCGGTCATCGTCCACCTGCGCGAGCGCCAGCCGCACCGCATCGGGTTCGGCGCCGGCCTCAGCTCCAACACCGGCGCCCGCGTCGAGACCAGCTACCAGACGTCCGATCTGTTCGGCCGCGCCTGGTCGCTGGAGAGCGGCCTGCGCCTGGAACAGAAGAAGCAGACCCTGTTCGCCGATGTCTTCCTGCCACCCGACACCGGCAACCGCCGGCACAGCTTTGGCGCCATGAGTGAACGCACCGACATCGAAGAGCTGAAGACGGATCGCTTTGCCTTCGGCGTGCAGAGCGTGCAGCAGCGCGGCAGCATCGAACAGCGCCTGTCGCTGAGCTGGCAGCAGGAGCGGCGCGAGCCAACCGGCGCCCTGGCGGTGACCAGCCGCGCCCTGGTGCCCAACGTCATGTGGACCTGGCGCAAGGTCGACAACCTGCTCGACCCCGGCGACGGCATCGTCCTTCAGTTTCAGATCGGCGGCGGCGCCAAGGCCGCCCTCTCCGATCAGAACTTCGTCCGTCTGCACGGCCGCTGGCAGCAGTTCATCAGCCTCGGCCCGAACAACCGGCTGAGCCTGCGCGGCGAGCTCGGCCGCACCTTTGCCGATTCCCGCCTGCGCATTCCGCAGGATTACCTGTTCCGTACCGGCGGCACCGGCTCCGTGCGCGGCTACGGCTACCAGAGCCTGGGCATCAAGGAAGGCCTGGCTACCGTCGGCGGCCGTTATCTGGCTGTGGCCAGCGCCGAATTCACCCACTGGCTGAACGAGTCCTGGGGTATCGCCGCCTTCGTTGATGCCGGCGACGCCGTCGATAGCCTGAGCGACGTCCGCCTGGCCGCCGGCTACGGCCTAGGCGCCCGCTGGCGCAGCCCGGCCGGCCCGATCGGCATCGATCTCGCCTATGGCGAGCGCAGCCGCGAAGTGCACCTGCACTTTTCCCTGGCCATTCCCTTCTGACATGCGCCGCGCCCTGACTGCCTTCGCCTTCACTGTCGCCGCCCTGGTCGGTGTCACCGGCTGGCTGCTCGCCAGCGACAGTGGCTTGCGCGGCGCCCTGCAACTGGCCGGCAGCCTCAGCGGCGGCCGCCTGCAGAGCGAGGCAGTCAGCGGCCGTCTGCTCGGTCCGCTGCATATTGGCAAACTGCGCTGGCAGACCGAGGAGCTGCAGATCGACGCCAGCGGCCTGCGCCTGGAATGGACGCCATCCGCCCTGTTTGCCGGCCTCCTGCAAGTCGACTTGCTGGCCGCTGACGAGCTGCAAATTGTCACCACTACCAGCGCCGAGCCGACCTCAGCGCCGGAGAACATCCTGCTGCCGCTGGCCATCGAAATCGGGCAAATCAGCGTCGGCCAGATACGTTACGGCGACGCCATCGCCATCAAGGATCTGGCCGCTCACCTCGCCAGCGATGGGCAACAGCATGCGCTGCAGGTGCTGCGCTCGACCATCGGCGACACCGCCATCAGCGGCGAGGCCCGTCTCGATGGTGGCGCCGGGCTGGCCATTGAAGCCAAAGCGGCGATCAGCGGCCAGGTTGAGGAACGGCCGCTGGCCCTCGACCTGCAGGCCGGCGGCCATCTGCGCGAAATGACGGTGAAACTGGTCGGCCGCGCAGGCATCGAGGGAACGGCCGAGGCCATCCTCACCCCCTTTGCCGCCGCCCCCTTCGCCAGTGCCCACATCGCCCTGACCAACGTCGACCCGGCCGCCTGGCTGGCCGCCGCCCCGAGCGCCCGGCTGAGCCTGGAGGCCGATCTGGTACCGCAAGGTGACGGTGTCGCTGGCCAATTTTCCCTTATCAATGCCGAGCCGGGAACACTCGACCGGCAGCGCCTACCGCTCAGCAGCCTGAGCGGCCGTGTCGACTGGCTGGCTGCAGCCGCCGAACTGCGCGACCTGCGTGTCGAACTCGCCGGTTCCGGCCGGGCCTCGGGCAGCGGGCGCTGGCAGAACGGCCGCCTTGACCTCGAACTGGCGCTGCGCCAGATCGATGCCGGACAAATCGTCTCCCGGCTGCAGCGCACCCGCCTCAACGGCACGCTTGTCGCTGCTCTGGCCGGCGATGAGCAAAGCCTCAAGCTCAATTTGCAGGATGCCCGTTACGTCCTGGCCGCCGAGGCCAGTCACACGCCCGGGCAAATCGCCATCCCGCGCCTCGAAGTGCGCGCCGGCGAGGCCCGGCTGTCACTCGCCGGCCGCCTGGCCCTGGCTGGCGAACAGCTATTCGAGGCCCGTGGCGAATTCCAGCACTTCGACCCGAGCCGCTTCGGCGACCTGCCGGTGGCAAGGATCAACGGCCAGTTCACCGGCAACGGCCGACTGGCGCCACGCCCCGTCGTGGACGCCAGCTTCCGCCTGGCCGACAGCCGTCTGGCCGACCAGCCGCTGAGCGGCGAGGGAGAGGTTAACGTGGACTGGCCGCGCATCCCGCGCGCCGACATCCGCCTGCAGGCTGGCGCCAACCACTTGCAGGCGCAGGGCGCCTTCGGCCGGCCGGGCGATGTGCTGAACGTGCTCATCGACGCACCGACGCTCGACCCCTACGGCCTGGAAGGCGGTCTCAAGGGCCGCCTGGAACTGCGCGGCAGCCTTGCGCAACCGACCATGAACGCCGACCTGCAGGCCACCTACTTCGCCCTGCCCGGCGTTGCCGCCGTACGCCAGTTGTCCCTGCAGGCGGCTACCGGCAGCGCTGCCGAGGCGCCAGTAAACGTTGACCTGCGCATCGGCCAGCTGAGCCTTGGCGAGCAGACGGCCGCCGTCCGCGAGTTGCGCTTCACGGCCAGCGGCAGCAATCGCCAGCATGCCTGGCAGGCTGGCGGTGAACTGGCGGACGGCAGCCGCCTGACGCTGGCTGCCGCTGGCGGCCTGGAATTCGCCGATGACGGCCCGCTCTGGCGCGGTCGCCTGCTGGAAGCGCGCCTGGCCGGCAGCGCCCCATCGCGCAATGTCACCTTGAGCGCCCCCGGCGACCTGCGCCTCGGCCGTAGGGCCTGGTCGGTCGGTCCGCTGCAACTGGCCGGCGACCCGCTCGACTGGCGCGCCACCGTGCACGCGGATGCCGATGGCCGCCGCCTGCAAGCCAGCCTGAGCGCCAGCGGCTCGCGCATCGGTCGCGTCGACGGGCAGTTCAGCGCTGCCCTGCACGATGCCTGGCAGCTCGACCGGCAAGCGCCCTGGCAGGGCAAGCTGGCGGCCGACATCAACGACCTTTCATGGCTTGGCGAACTGATTGGCGAAGGCTGGCAAAGTGCCGGCCGCTTCACCGCCATGCTGAACCTCGCCGGCACCCCGGCGCAGCCGTCGAGCAATGGCCAGTTCGCCGGCGAAAGCCTGGCCCTGCGCCAACCGGCGCAAGCCCTGGCACTGATTGATGGCGTACTGGCCGCCGATCTTCAGGATAACCTGCTGCGCATCCGCCGCCTGAGTTTCACCAGCCAGCTACAGCCCCTGCCGCGGGCTCTGCGCCTCCATGCCGGCGCCCAACTGGCCGAGCTTACCCGGCAGCCCGGACGCCTCGAGGTCACCGGCGAAATGCGTATCGCTGGGGCGAACGGCGGCGATCAGGCAGCCCTCGACGTCCGCCTGGAGCGCGTCGGCATTTTCCAGCTGCCCGAACAGTGGGTGGCGCTATCCGGCACCGGCCGCCTGACCTGGAGCGGCCACGGCTTCGGCGCCAGCGGGCAACTGGCCGTCGATGCCGGCTACTGGCAACTGGCGCCCGGCGGCATTCCGCGACTGTCCGAAGACGTCATCGTCCGCCGTAGCGACGACGTTCCCCCACCGGCTCTACGCCCGCCCCTGGAGCTTGACGTCAGCACCAATCTTGGCCGCCATTTCCTGTTTTCCGGCGCCGGCCTGAACAGCCGCCTGAGCGGCGACCTCCGCCTGCGCGCCAGCGGCCGCGACCTGCCGCGGGCGAGTGGCAGCATCCGCCTGCGCGACGGCCGCTTCGACGCCTACGGTCAGCGCCTGGCGATCAGCCGCGGCATCCTCACCTTCCAGGGCCTGCTTGACAATCCGGCGCTCGACGTGCTCGCCGTCCGCCAGGGTCTGTCCGTCGAACCCGGTGTGCAGATCAGCGGTACCGCCCAGCGGCCGGTGATCCGCCTAGTCTCCGACCCGGACCTGCCGGACGCCGAAAAACTCGCCTGGCTGGTGCTCGGCCACGGCCCGGAAACGATGGGCGCCGGCGATGCGACAATCCTGCTGGCAGCGGCCGGCGGCCTGCTCGGCAACAATTCGGGCGGCGTTGTCCAGCAGTTGAAGACAACCTTCGGCATCGACGAATTCGGTGTCCGCCAAGGCGAACTGGGCAGTGCCGGCGGTCGCCCGGTGGGCAGCCGCATCGCTGGCAGCACCATGGACACCGCCGCCAGCACTGGCAACCAGATCCTCAGCATCGGCAAGCGCCTGAGCAGCAACGCCCTGCTCTCCTACGAGCAGGCCCTGGGCCGGGCCGAAGGCATCGTCAAGCTGACGGTGAACCTCAATCGCCAGGTGTCGATCGTCGGCCGGGCCGGCAGTGACAATGCGCTCGATATCTTCTACACGCTGGCCTTCGGCCGCCCTAAGGAGACCCGGCGCCCACCGCCAAGCGACGATTAGGATCGCACCCGGCCAACCCGCCCCGCACAGGCAGACGATCAACCATTGCGCAATCGCTGGCACAATAGTGAATCAGGGTGGCGAACGAACCACCCGTCTGCAAATCCAAGGGAGCTTTTCATGGAAGAATTCGAGGGGAGCGGCCAGCCGCAGGACCGCAGCTTTGCCGTCAAATTGATGGAACATCTGGTCGTGCCGACCTTCGTTCTCGACCATGAGTGCCGGGTCATGGTCTGGAACCGCGCTTGCGAGCGCCTGACCGGTGTCGCTGCCGGTGATGTGATCGGCACCCGCAACCACTGGCAAGCCTTCTATTCCGAGCCGCGCCGATGCCTGGCCGATGTCCTTGCCCAGGGGCGGAGCGACGAGCTGGCGACCCTCTACCCCTTCCATACCGAACCCTCGGCACTCGGCCTTGGCGTTCGCGCCGAAAACTGGTGCGTCATGCCACGCGTCGGCAAGCGCCTCTACCTGGCCATCGACGCCGGTCCGATCTATGCCGAAGACGGTCGGCTGATCGCCGTCGTCGAAACCCTGCGCGACATGACCGAACACAAGAATGCGCAGATCGCCCTGCAACAGTTGGCCACCCTCGATGCCCTGACCGGTCTTGCCAACCGTCGCAGCTTCGACGACAAACTGCACAGCGAATGGAATCGCGCCCGTCGCCAGGGTGACTCGCTGGCGCTGATCATGCTCGACGTCGACTATTTCAAGCCATACAACGACCTCTACGGTCACCAGGGGGGCGACGAGTGCCTGAAGGCGGTATCCGGCATCCTGCAACGCCAGGCTTTTCGCGCCGGCGACCTGAGCGCCCGCTACGGCGGCGAGGAATTCGCGGTCATCCTGCCCAACACCAACATTGACGGCGCCGCCGAAGTTGCCGAGCGCATCCGCGCCAGCATCGAACTCGGAGCGCTGCCCCATGCCGCCAGCCTGATCGCCGCCTGCATCACGATCAGCGTCGGCGTCAGCGCTGCCATCCCGACCCCCGAGAGCACACCTGACCACCTGCTGGCGGCGGCTGACCAGGCGCTGTATTCGGCCAAACGCGGCGGTCGCAACCGGGTCTGCACGGCACCACCGGAGGCGATGGCGCAGGCCATCAGCGCGACAACGGTTGGCTAAACCTGCCGGGGGCTATCGGCAGGGCCGGAGCTGCCTCGGCTCAGGCTTCGCCGCAACCAGGCGAGGGCATCATCCACATAGGTGAAGACCACCGGAATCACCAGCAGGCTGAGGAAAGTCGAGGTGATCAGGCCGCCGATGACGACGATCGCCATCGGCGCCCGGAAGCTCGGATCGGCGCTACCGATGCCCAAGGCGATCGGCATCATGCCAGCGCCCATGGCGATGGTGGTCATGATGATCGGCCGCGCCCGCTTGCGACAGGCATCGAGCAGCGCGTGCCAGCGGTCGAGGCCGTGATCGCGGCGGGCAAGAATCACGTAGTCGATGAGCAGGATCGAGTTCTTGGTGGCAATGCCCATCAGCATGATCAGGCCGATCATCGACGGCATCGACAGCGCCTGCTGGGTGATGAACAGCGCCAGGAAGGCACCCGGCACCGATAGCACCAGCGCCGCCAGGATGGTCACCGGCTGGACGAAGTCCTTGAACAGCAGGACCAGCACGATGTAGATGCAGAGCACGCCGGTAGCCATGGCCAGGCCGAAGCTGGCGAACAGTTCGCCCATTGCCTCGGCGTCGCCGATGGTCGCCTGGATCACGCCGGGCGGCAGATTTTGCAGGCTGGGCAGGGCCAGCGCCTGATTCTCGACTTCGCCGAGCGCCTGGCCATTCAACTCGATCTCGAAATTGATGTTGCGCAGGCGGTCATAGCGATCGATCTCGGCCGGTCCGCCGGCGATGGCTAGTTGGGCGACGCTGGCGATCATCACCGGGCCGTTCTTGCCGGGCACCGTCAGGCGTTCGAGCAAGCCGAGGTCCTGGCGGGCGGCCGGCGGCAGCTTGACGACGATGGGCACCTGGCGCTGCGCCAGATTGAGCTTGGCCAGGCTCTGGTCGTAGTCGCCGGCGGTGGCGATGCGCAGCGTGTCGGCGATCGCCGCCGAGGTCACGCCGAGGTCGGCCATGCGCGCGAAATCGGGCGTCACCACCAGTTCCGGACGAACCAGACTGGCGGTGCTGGTGACGGCGCCAATACCGGGAATGCTGCGCAGCTCGCGCTCGACCTGGCGGGCATGACTGGCGAGCAGCGAACCGTTCTCGCTGGCCAGCACCAGCACATATTTCTCGTTGGAACCGCCGAAACCGACCTTGACCTGGACGCCGGGCAGCACCGCCAGGCTCTCGCGCAGCTGGCGCTCGACGTCCTGCTTGGAAATGCCACCGCGCTCAGCGCGCGACGTCAGGTTGAGCGTCAGCGTCGCCTTGCGCACCTCGGCCGCGCCGCGCGGGGCGAACGGATCGCTGCCGGCGGCGCCGCCGCCGATGGCGGTATAGACCATGCGCACATGCGGATTCTGGTCGACGATGGCGCGCGCCCGCTCGGCGCTGGCCAGGCTTTCCTCAAAGGTACTGCCGGGGGCCAGCGACAGGTAGACCTGCGTCTGCGACAGGTCGTCCGGTGGCAGAAAGCCGGTCGGCAGCAGCGGCACCAGGGCGAATGAGCCGAAAAAGAAACCCCCGGCGGCGAGCAGCGTCAGCACCCGGTGCTGCAGGCACCAGGCGGCCCAGCCGAGATAGCGCTCCAGCCAGCGCGGTTCCGGGTGTTCCTTCTTCGGCGGCTTGAGCAGGTAGGCGGCCATCATCGGCGTCAGCATGCGGGCGACGACCAGCGAGAAGAAGACGGCAATCGCCGCCGTCCACCCGAACTGGACGAAGAACTTGCCGGCGACGCCGCCCATGAAGGCGGTCGGCAGGAACACCGCGATCAGCGTGAAGGTGGTGGCGATGACCGCCAGACCGATTTCGTCGGCCGCTTCCATGGCCGCCTGATACGGCGTCTTGCCCTGGCGCAGGTGGCGCATGATGTTCTCGATCTCGACGATGGCGTCATCCACCAATATGCCGACCACCAGCGACATCGACAGCAAGGTGACGACGTTCAAGGTGAAGCCCATCAGGTGCATCACGGCGAAGGCCGGGATGATCGACAGCGGCAGGGCCGTGGCGGCGATCAAGGTCGCCCGGCCATCGCGCAGGAACAACCAGACGACGAGGACAGCGAGGATGGCCCCCTCGATCAGCAAGGTCATCGAACCATCGAAGTTTTCCTGCACCGGATCGACGAAATTGAAGGCTTCGGTGATGGCGATGTCGGGATACTCGGCCTGCAGTTTGGCCAGGCGAGCGCGCACGTTGTCGGCCAGTTCGACCTCGCCGGCACCGCGGCTGCGGGTGATCTCAAAACCGACCACCGGCTGGCCGTCGAGCAGGGCAGCCGAGCGCCGCTCAGCGACGGTGTCGCTGACCGTCGCCAGCTGATCGAGGCGCAGGCGCCGGCCGTCGGCCAGCACGATGTCCATGGCCGCCAGTTCAGTCGCCGACTGGACGGTACCGATGGTGCGCACCGACTGCTCGATGCCGCCGATATCGGCACGGCCGCCCGAGGCTTCCTGCTGGGTCTGGCGTAATTGCCGCGAGATCTCGGCGGCGGTGGCGTTCAGCGCCAGCAGCCGGGCCGGATCAAGCTCGATGCGGATCTCGCGGCTGACACCACCGACGCGGGCGACGGCGCCAACGCCATTGACGCTGAGGATGGACTTGGTCACCGTGTTGTCGACGAACCAGGACAGGGCCTCGTCGTCCATGCGGCTCGACGCCACGGTATAGGTCAGGATCGGCGAGCCGGCAACATCGACCCGGCTGATCACCGGGTCCTTCAGATCACCCGGCAGGTCGGCGCGGATCCGCGACAGGGCATCGCGTACGTCGTCCACCGCCTCCTGCGTCGCTTTCTCCAGGCGGAATTCGATGGTGACGACGGCCGTGCCATCCTGCACCTTGGTGTAGATATGCTTGACGCCCTGCAGCGTCGCCACCGCGTTCTCGACCTTGCGCGCCACCTCGGTTTCCATCTGTCCCGGCGCCGCCCCCGGCAGGCTGGCGGTGACGGTGACGGTCGGCAGGTCGACGTCCATGAACTGCTGGATCTTCATTGCCGAGAAGGCCATCAGGCCGGCCAGCGTCAACATCACGAAGAGCAGGATGGCCGGCGTCGGATTGCGGATCGACCAGGAGGAAACGTTGATCACTGCGCTTTACCGTCAACCACGCGGACCACATCGCCGTCGGCGAGGAAACCGGCACCGTTTTCGACAACCCGCGCCGTCGCTGGCAGGCCGGCCAGTATCTCGACCCGCTCGCCGGCACGGCGCCCCAGCTCGACCTTGGTTTGCGCCACGCGGTCCTCGCCTTCCAGGCGGAAGACGTAGGCGAACCCCTCGCGCAGCACCACCGCTGTCTGCGGCAGCGACAAGGCCGGCGTCCGCCCGAGTTCGAATTCGCCGCGGGCGAACATGCCAGCCCGCACGGCGTCGGTCGGCGGCAGGTCGACATAGATCAGGCCGTTGCGCGTCTGCGCATCGACGCTCGGCGCCACCGCCCGCACCGTGCCGCTGACCGTGCCGCCATTCGGTCCGGTCAGGCGGGCCGGGGTACCGACCGGCACCCGCAGCAGATCGGCCGACGGCACTTCTGCCCGCCATTCGAGGCGGCCACCGCGGATCAGGCGGAACAGTTCCTCACCGCTCTGGGTCAGCGAACCGACCGTCGCCCGCCGTGCCGAAATGATGCCGTCGTCAGGTGCCAGCACCGCCGTCTTGTCCATTTTCAGCTGCGCCGCCCGCTGGCGGGCGCGCGCCGCATTGGCCCGCGCCGTCGCCATGCGTTCGGCGGTCTGGTACTGGGCGTTCAGTTGCGTGCTGTAGAAGCCCTTGGCCCGCAGTTCGCGCGCCCGCTCGGCGTTGCCGGCCGCCTCGGCGGCAGCAGCTTCGGCCTCGGCGGCGGCTGCTGCTGCCTCAGCCAGTTCGCTGGCCACGGTATCGCCGGCAATGCGCGCCAGCACGTCACCACGCCGCACCGCGTCGCCAACCTGGACACGCACTTCGGCAATGCGGAAATTGGCCACTTCGGCACCGATCACTGCCTCCTGCCAGGCGACGACGTTACCATTGGCGGCCAGCACGGCCGGCCATTCGCTCTGCTCAGGCGCGACCAGGCTGACCGTCAGCGCCGGTTTGGCGGCCAGTGGTGTGGCAGAGCCCCCCTCGTCACCACACCCGGCAAAAAACGGGATGACCAGCAGCAGGGCGGCGGCCAGACGGCAGAAGGACAGGCCGGGAATAGTCAGCTTCATGCGGGAATCCTGCGACGAAAACGGCGAAGCAGGATGATACCTTGCTCCCGGCAGCATCCCGTGGGCCGGTCAATTCTGGAGCCGGTGCCAGCCCGGCTCAGAGGGTCTTGAACAGTACCTTCGAACGCCGCTGATAGTTGTACATGTCGCGCTTGTTGGCCGGCAGATCGTCGACCTTGCCGAGTTTGAAACCGCGCTCGACGAACCAGTGCTCGGTGCGCGTGGTCAGCACGAACAGACGCTTGACACCCGCCTTGCGCGCCCGCTTTTCAATGCGCTTCATCAGCTGTTCGCCGTAACCCCATTCGCGATGTTCGTGACTGACGGCCAGACAGGCCAGCTCGGCCTCTTCATCGGAGTGCGGATAGAGTGCCGCGCAACCAACGATGATGCCGTCGTGCAGCATGATGGAGAACTGTTCGATTTCCCGTTCAAGCAGTTCGCGCGGCCGATGCACCAGGATGCCTTCCATTTCCATCGGCTCGATCAGCGCGATCAGTGCGGCGATGTCGTCCGGCTTGGCCTCGCGGATGTTTTCCAGCGATTCGCGGGTGACCACGGTGCCGACGCCATCGTGGGTGAACAATTCGCGCAGCAGGGCACCGTCCTGCTCGAAGCTGATCAGGTGCACCCGGCCAACGCCGGCCCGCGTGGCCCGCACCGAGCACGGCAGGTAGCGGCGGATGTCCGGCGACAGCCAGTCGCCGCCACTGAGCAGTTCGGCCACTTCGTCGGCGGTCATGGCATCGAGCAGTTGGCCATCCTTGTCGGTAACACCGCGGCTGTCGGTCAGATACACCAGCTTGTCAGCCCGCACCGCCACGGCGACGGCTTCGGCCGCCTCTTCCATCTGCAGGTTGAAGATCTCGCCGGTCGGCGACGGCCCCTCGCAGTTGAGCAGGACGATGTTGCCCAGGCCGAGCTGGGCATTGATGCCTTCGGCGTCGACCTTGCGCACCTTGCCGGCATACTGCATGTCGATGCCGTCGAGTACGCCGATCGGCATGCCGGTAATGAAGTTGCCGCCGATGACGCGGATGCGGCTGTTGGCCATCGGCGTGTTGGGCAGACCCTGCGACAGCATCGCCTCGATTTCCAGATAGACGCTGCCGACGGCGTCGAGCACGCAATCGAGCGCCGCCGCGTCGGTCACCCGATAGCCGCGGTGGTAGACCGACTCCAGGTTCTTTTCGAGCAGCTCTTCCTCGATCTGCGGCCGGGCGCCGTGCACCAGCACCAGGCGGATACCCAGGCTGACCAGCAGATTGACGTCGTAGGCCAGCGTCTTGGCAAACTCGCTGGCCACCGCCTTGCCACCGAAGGCAATGACGAAGGTCTTGCCGCGAAAGGCATTGATGTAGGGCGTGACGGCCCGGAACCAGGAGACGAAATGCTCGTCGTAGGATGAATCGCTCATTTTTTCGTGTATTTTCCGTCGCCGTCCTTGAGTGCCAGTTCCAGCCGCTCACAGACCGTTTTCAGCACCTTGACCCGGGCAAAATTCTTGTCGTTGGCCTCTACCAACGTCCACGGTGCCTGTCCGGTTGACGTGCGATCCACCATGTCGCAAACCGCCGCAACGTATTCATCCCATTTTTCGCGGTTGCGCCAGTCCTCGTCGGTAATCTTGAAGCGCTTGAACTCGGTGTCCTGGCGCTCCTTGAAGCGGCGCAACTGCTCTTCGGCGCTGATCTGCAGCCAGAACTTGATGACCACGGCGCCGGACTCGACCAGTTGGTGCTCGAAATCGTTGATCTCAGCATAGGCGCGCAGCCAATCAGCTTCGGTGCAGAAACCCTCGACCCGCTCGACGAGCACGCGGCCGTACCAGGAGCGGTCGAAAATAGCCGCCCGCCCGGTGCGCGGCAGATGCCGCCAGAAACGCCACAGATAGGGCTGGGCGCGCTCTTCCTCGGTCGGCGCGGCAATCGGCACGATCTGGTATTGACGGGCATCGAGCGCCGCACCGATACGGCGAATGTTGCCACCCTTGCCGGCGGCATCCGAGCCTTCAAAGACCAACACCAGCGAGCGCTTGGCAAAACGCGGGTCACGCGCCAGTTCGGCCAGGCGGGCCTGGTATTTGGCGAGCTGGCTTTCGTACTCCTTCTTACCCAGACTCTGCGTCAGGTCCAGTTCGCTGAGCACGCTCTTCTTGTCGATCGGATGGATGATCGGCGGCGCCACCGGCACCGGCTGCCGGCCTTCCTGCTTGAGGCGGCGCTGCATGGCATCAAGGACGATGCGGCCGACGGTCAGCGAGCGGTACTCGTCATCAGTACCCTCGACGATGATCCACGGCGCCTTGGCCGTGTTGGTCACGCGCAGTACGTGGCCGGCCACTTCCTGCAGCTTGTCGTAGGTCTTCAGCCGTTCGTAGCTTTCCTTGGTCACCCGCCAGGCGGTATTCGGATTCTTTTCCAGGGCCTTCAGGCGCGTCTTCTGGCCGTCCTTGGACAGGTGAAACCAGAACTTCAGCACCAGTGCCCCCTCGTTGACCAGCATCGCCTCGAAGCGATTGATGTCGTCGAGCCGCTCGTCCAGCTCGGAGCGACGCATCGTCCCGGTAATGCGATCGGTGATCGGTTGCGAATACCAGGAACCGGCAAAGATGCCGACCTTGCCCTTGGGCGGCAGGGCGCGCCAGTNNCCAGTAGCGCCACATGTAGGGGCGCGCCGCTTCCTCGTCGGTCGGCGCGGAGAAGGCCAGCGTCGATATGTGCCGCGGGTCCATCCAGGAATACAGGAGGTTGATGGTTTCCCCCTTGCCGCTGCCGTCGACGCCGCTGATCAGGATGACGACGGGAAATTCCTTCTTCTCCAGCATGTCGTACTGCGCATCGAGCAGCGCCGAACGTAGTTTCGGCACTTCCTTCTTGAATGTTTCCTTGTCGACCTTGTGGCCGAGTTCCGCTGATTCGAACATTGCTTACCCCCCCCTGAAATCACCCCAAATTCCCTGGATCAGCGCCAACGCCGCCAATCCCGCCGTTTCCGTGCGCAGTACGCGCGGCCCCAGGCGCACGGCCTGGAAGCCGACCTGGCCGGCGGCGATCACTTCCTGCGGATCGAGCCCCCCTTCGGCCCCGATCAGCAATTGAATATGCCGCGCCGGCGGCAGATCGGCCAGCGCCTGTTCGCCATCGGGTGCCAGCATCAGCCGCAGCACTCCGTCAGCCGGCCGCGCCAGCCAGCTTTCCAGCTTTTCCAGCGGCGCCACCAGCGGCACCTGGTTGCGCCCGCACTGCTCGCAGGCTGCGGCGGCAACACCCTGCCAGTGCGCCACGCGCTTGCCGGCACGGTCGCCGCTCAGCCGCATGACGCTGCGCCGGCTTTCCACCGGCACGATGTCGCGGACGCCCAGTTCGACGGCCTTCTGGATAGTGAAATCCATCTTCTCCCCGGCCTGTAGCGCCTGCACCAGCGTGATCGCCAGCGGCGACTCACGCTCGACATCGCGCCAGTCGGCCAGCTCGGCGAACACGCGATCGCGCTCGATGCGCTCGATGTGGGCCAGATATTCACCCCCGCGCCCGTCAAAAAGCACCATCGGGGCACCGGGCGGCAGACGCAGGACGCGCACGGCATGACGGGCGACGGGTTCGGGAAGTTCGACGTGAGCCCCCGGGGAAAGGGCTTCTCGGCAGTAAAAGCGGGGCAGATTCATCGCTGCTATTATGGGTGAAATGCCTTTTGGAGTGCACAAACATGGCCGCCCTGAACCCTCCCGTGTGTGATTTCGGCCAGCCCGCCCCCGACTTCACCCTACCCGGCACCGACGGCCACATTCATACCCTGGCCAGTTGCCGCGGGCCGAACGGCCTGCTGGTCATGTTCATCTGCAACCATTGCCCCTACGTCAAGGCGATCATCGACCGCCTGCTCCGCGACTGCCGGGAACTGGCCGGCCACGGCATCGGCTGCGTCGCCATCATGAGCAACAATGTGGCGGAATACCCCGATGACTCGCCAGAGCGAATGCGCCAGTGGGCAAGCGAACTGGACTTTCCCTTCCCTTATCTTTACGACGAGAGCCAGCAGGTCGGCCGCGCCTATGGTGCGGTGTGCACACCCGACTTCTTCGGCTACAACCGCGAACTGAAGTTGCAGTACCGCGGCCGCCTCGACGCTTCGGGCCGGACTCCGGCGGCGCCTGACGCCCGCCGCGAACTGTTCGCGGCCATGGTCGGGATCGCCGCCAGCGGGTGCGGCCCGGCCGAACAAATTGCCTCGATCGGCTGCTCGATCAAGTGGCAGGACTGAGCCAGGAAACCTGGATGGCAAAAATGCTGATCCAGCTAATGTTCGCAAGAGAGGCTTCGGCTATCATTTAACAATGTGCAATCCCTTGAGCCGTAAGCTTGCAACCCGTTGACGCCCTTCTGTCGAGTGGCACTGAAGCCAATCGCCGCCATGCCTATCTGCAGGCCGTCGTTGCCAGCATGCCGCAGGGCATCAGCGTCTTTGACGAGAATCTCTATCTGCGCGTGTGGAACCAGGGATTCATCGACGTTCTGCAACTGCCGCACGACTCCGTCTATGAGGGCGTTCCCTTCTCCGACCTGATCCGGGTCACGGCAACGCGTGGGGAATACGGCGCCGGCGATCCGGAAGAGCATGTCCGGCGGATCACCGAACTGGCGCTCAAGTTCGAGGCCCACTGTTTCGAGCGCACCCGGCCGACTGGCCGCACCCACCTGGTACAGGGCGAGCCGCTGTTCGTCGACGGCCAGCTGACCGGCTTCATCACCACCTACACCGACATCACCGAACGCAAGGCCGCCGAAGAGAAGCTGCGCCGCCAGCACGACCTGCTGCACAAGGTGATCGAGAGCATTCCCAGCGGCGTCACCCTGTTCGACACCAACCTCGATCTGGTGCTCTACAACCAGGAAGTGCAACGTCTGCTCGATCTGCCGGCCGAACTCCTGGCGCAGCAGCCGTGCAATCTGTATGACATCCTGGGCTTCAATGCCCGGCGCGGTGAATACGGGCCGGGCGACCCGGAAGCCATCATCGCCCCGATGATCGAACGGGCGCGCACGCCAAGCCACCATCACCTCGAACGCACCCGGCCGAACGGCCAGACCCTCGACATCCGCGGCGTGCCGCTGACCGACGGCGGCTTCGTCACCATCTACACCGACATCAGCGAGCGGCGCAGCAGTGCCGAGCGTGACCAGCTGGCACAGAAAGTGTTTCTCCATACGCCAGCCGGCATCATCCTCACCGACGAGGCGCAGCGCATCGTCTCGATCAACCCGGCGACCTCGCAGATCACCGGTTACGAACCCTTCGAAGTGATCGGCCACACCGTTTTCGCCCTCATCAACCTGGAAAAGCCGCAGACCCCGGAAAGCCTGCAGCAACTGATTGCCGAGCGCGGCAACTGGAGCAGCGAACTGGAGGTCACGCGCAAAAATGGCGAGAACATTCCGGTCGGCGTCCGGGCGACCCGCGTGGACGATCCGCACAGCGGTGCCGCCGCCAATTACATCTGGATCCTCGCCGATATCACGGAACGCCGTCAGGCCGAGGAACGCATGCGCCACATCGCCCAGCATGACGCGCTGACCGGCCTGCCCAACCGCCTGGCGCTGCTCATCCGACTCGCCCAGTTGCTGCCGGAAGCCCGTCGCCATCAATGGCTGCTGGGGGTCATGTTCATCGATCTCGACCGCTTCAAGATCATCAACGACACCCTTGGTCACCAGGTCGGCGACGAGTTGCTGCGCGAGGTTGCCTGCCGGCTTTCCGCCGTCGTCCGCGAGACCGACTATGTGGCCCGCCTCGGTGGCGACGAATTCGTCATCATCCTGCCGGCCATCGCCATGCCGGCCGACGCCGCCATCGTCGCCAACAAGATCATCGCCGCGCTGTCGTCGCCGATCCAGGTCGACGGCCACGAACTGCACACCAGCCCGTCGATCGGCATCAGCATCTTCCCCGACGACGGCCCCGACGGTGACAGCATCCTGAAGAATGCCGACACGGCGATGTACCACGCCAAGGCCGCCGGGCGGAACAACTTCCAGTTCTTCGCCGCCGAGATGAACCGGGTGACCAGCGAACGCCTCGACATCGAGCGCAAGCTGCGTCACGCCATTGCCCGCAACGAGCTGACGCTGTGCTTCCAGCCGCAGTTCGCCGCCAACGGCACGCGGCCGACCGGCGTCGAGGCCCTGGTGCGCTGGCTGCACCCGACCGACGGCATGATCCCGCCCGACCGCTTCATCCCGGTGGCCGAGGAAACCGGCATCATTGTCGAAATCGGTGAATGGGTACTGCTCAACGCCTGCCGCGAAATGAAACGCTGGATCGACGCCGGACTGCCGCCGCTGCGCATGGCCGTCAACGTCTCGGCCCGCCAGCTGCGCCGCCGCGATTTCTGCGAGGCAGTGGCCGGCGTGCTGGCCGAATCCGGCCTGCCGCCAGAGTTGCTGGAGCTGGAAATCACCGAAAGCTCAGTGATGGAAAATCCGCAGGAGGCCATCGTCATTCTCGAAAGCCTCGGACGCATGGGCGTCACGCTGGCCATCGACGATTTCGGTACCGGCTACTCGTCGCTCGCCTACCTGAAGCTGTTCCCCATTGATCACCTGAAGATCGACCGCTCCTTCGTCCGCGACATCGAGCACGACCTCAACGACCGGGCCATCGCCTTCGGCACCATTGCCCTGGCCCACTCGCTCGGCCTCAACGTCATCGCCGAAGGCGTCGAGACCGACGACCAGCTGGAACTGCTACGCAGCAACGGCTGCGACGAGGTTCAGGGTTACCTGTTCAGCAAGCCGCTGAGTGGCGCCGCCGCCTTTGCCTTCCTGCACGCCCGCTGCCGGGCAGGTTAAAATTCCCGCCTTTCGACTTAGCGGGGAATCTCCATGGCACAGCGCACGCTGGCGCGTTACCTGACCGAGGAACAGCGCGACAAGGGCATCATCACCGGCGACCTCAAGCTGCTGCTCGAGGTGGTGGCGCGCGCCTGCCAGGCCATCTCCGTCGCCATCGGCAAGGGCGAACTGAGCGGCGTACTCGGCGAAGCCGGTAGTGACAATATCCAGGGCGAAGCGCAAAAGAAACTCGATGTGCTGTCCAACGAAATCCTCCTCGACGCCAACGAATGGGGCGGCCATCTCGCCGCCATGGCCTCCGAGGAAATGGATCTGCCGCACCTCGTTCCTCATCGGTTCCCCAAGGGCGAATACCTGCTGACCTTCGACCCGCTCGACGGCTCGTCGAACATCGACGTCAATGTCTCCATCGGCACCATCTTCTCGGTGCTGAAATGCCCGGAAGGTGCCGACCTGAGCACAGCCGCCGCCGCCGAAGCCGCCTTCCTGCAGCCCGGTACCGCCCAGGTCGCCGCCGGCTATGCCGTCTACGGGCCGACCACCCTGCTCGTCCTCACCGTTGGCGACGGCGTAGCCGCCTTTACCCTGGACCGTGAGCACGGGCATTTCGTGCTCACCCAGGAGCGCCTGCAGATTCCGGCCGAGACCAAGGAATTCGCCATCAACATGGCCAACCAGCGTTTCTGGGAAGCCCCGGTCCGCCGTTACATCGATGAACTGCTGGCTGGTCGCGAAGGCCCGCGCGGCAAGGACTACAACATGCGCTGGGTGGCCTCGATGGTGGCCGACGTGCATCGCATCCTGACCCGCGGCGGCATCTTCATGTATCCGCTCGACAGCAAGATGCAGGCACAGGGCGGCAAGCTGCGCCTGATGTATGAAGCCAATCCGATGGCCTTCCTCGTCGAACAGGCGGGCGGTGCTGCCACCACCGGCCGCCAGCGCATCCTCGACATCATTCCGGAGAAACTTCACCAGCGCGTGCCGGTCGTATTGGGTTCGAAGAACGAGGTCGAGCACGTCACCGCCTACCATGCCACGTAAATTCATCTAGACTGCCCCCTCACTTGTCCGGAGGTATCGCCCATGCACCCACGCGCCCTTGCCCTGATCGTCGCCGCCGCCCTCGCTGCCGGTTGCGTCGGCACCGAAACCAAGCCGGACCAGCCAGCGCCCGAGAAGGCGAGCGCCGCGCCGGCGGCAGAACCGGTGGCGGCCAAGCCGGAATGCCCGCCAGAACCGGCGCCAAGCAAAAAAAAGAGCACTAGGAAAACAACCAAGCAGGAAGCCAAGCCGCTGGCGCCGCCTGACTGCGAGCCGGCCAAGCCGAAAACGGCCGCCGCCAGCACGCCGCCGGCCAAGCAGGCTGCCGCCCCGGCCGCCGCTGCCGCAACCGGCGTCGGTACCGCCGACAGTGCCATTGGCAAGAGCTGCAACCCCTGCGTCGTCAAATCGCGCGACGGCAGCTTCGACGGCGAGGTTTACGGCAACATCCCGGCGAACAGCAAATGGGCTCGCCTGCGCATCGGCATGGAGCAGCCAGAGGTCGAGAAACTGCTTGGCGTCAGCCACAATGTTCACGCCTACCCGACGGCCAAGGCCTGGATTCCGTTCTATTACGGCACTGACCGCACCCGCTACGAGGTCCGCTACCCCGGCCAGGGCAGCGTTTCCTACACCGGCGGCAGCTGGGGTGGTGGTCGCGGTGTGCTGATGATGATCAACTACGACACAAGCCAGTAAAAACACCATTTCCGGCAGGCATTTACCTGCCGGAAATGCAGAGAACCCTACCCAAAAGGGGCCATTTGCCGGATAATTTCAGCTTTTTCGCAGGCTGGATTTCCGGATCATGAGCGTCAGCACCCCCCCCAAGTTTTCTCCCCTGACCGGCGCCATCCGCGCCCTGGCCATGGATGCCGTGCAGCAGGCCAATTCCGGTCACCCGGGTGCCCCGATGGGCATGGCGGAGATCGCCGAAGTGCTGTGGCGCCGCCACCTGCGGCACAACCCGGCCAACCCGCACTGGCCCGACCGCGACCGCTTTGTGATGTCGAACGGCCACGGCTCGATGCTCGTCTATGCCCTGCTCCATCTCTCCGGCTATGACGTCTCCATCGACGACCTGAAGAACTTCCGTCAGCTGCACGCCAAGACCCCGGGCCACCCGGAATTCGGCTACACGCCCGGCGTCGAGACGACCACCGGTCCGCTCGGTCAGGGCATCACCAATGCCGTCGGCTTCGCGCTCGCCGAGAAGGTTCTCGCCGCCGAGTTCAACCGTCCTGGCCACCAGATCGTCAACCACCACACCTTCGTCTTCCTCGGCGACGGCTGCCTGATGGAAGGCGTCTCGCACGAAGCCTGCTCGCTCGCCGGCACGCTCGGCCTGGGCAAGCTGATCGCCTTCTGGGACGACAACGGCATTTCCATCGACGG
>DDWF01000024.1:35600-43236 GCA_002345845.1 Betaproteobacteria bacterium UBA2293
CGCTTCGAAGCCTACGGCTGGCACGTCATCGCCGACGTCAACGGCCACAATGCCGACGCCGTCGAGAAGGCTCTGCTCGAAGCCAAGTCGGTCACCGACAAGCCGAGCCTGATCTGCTGCAAGACGACCATCGGCATGGGCGCCCCCAACAAGCAGGGCTCGCACGACTGCCACGGGGCGCCGCTGGGCAAGGACGAGATCGCCGCCGCCCGCGAATACATCGGCTGGCCGCATGCCGCCTTCGAGATTCCCGACGACATCTACACCGCCTGGAACCGCAAGCCGGCCGGCGCCGTCTTCGAGGAAAACTGGGACAAGCGTTTCGCCACCTACCGCGCCGCCTTCCCGGCCGAAGCAGCCGAATTCGAGCGCCGCGTCATCAAGGGCCAGCTGCCCGCGACCTGGGCAGAAACCAAGGCCGCCTACCTCGCCACCTGTCGTGACAAGGCCGAGAACATCGCCACCCGCAAGGCTTCGCAGAACGCCATTGCCGCGCTGGTCCCGGCGGTGCCGGAAATCTTCGGCGGCTCGGCTGACCTGGCCGGCTCCAACCTGACCTTCGTCAAGGGCAGCAAGGGTGTCACCCGCACCGAGGGCGGCAACTACTGCTACTACGGCGTTCGTGAATTCGCCATGACCGCCATCGCCAACGGCCTGGCGCTGCACGGCGGCCTGATTCCCTACACCGCCACTTTCCTGGTCTTCTCCGACTACGCCCGCAACGCCATCCGCATGGCGGCGCTGATGAAACAGCGCCAGATCATGGTCTACACCCATGACTCCATCGGCCTCGGCGAGGATGGCCCGACGCACCAGCCGGTCGAGCACATTCCCAGCCTGCGCATCATCCCCAACCTCGATGTCTGGCGCCCGGCCGATGCCACCGAAACGGCCATCGCCTGGACCGCCGCCATCGAACGCACCGACGGCCCGAGCCTGCTCGCCCTGTCGCGGCAGAACCTGCCGACCGTGACGCAAAAGGTCGCCGACACCGATATCGCCAAGGGCGGCTACGTGCTCGCCGATTGCGACGGCGAGGCAGCCATCACCTTCATCGCCACCGGTTCCGAAATCAAGCTGGCACTCGACGCCCAGGCTGCCCTGGCCGGCGAAGGCATCAAGACGCGCGTCGTCTCCATGCCCTGCACCAACGTCTTCGACCGGCAGAGCGCCGAGTACAAGGCTTCCGTCCTCGGCGGCTGCAAGAAGCGCATCGCCATCGAAGCGGCGCACCCGGATTTCTGGCGCAAGTACGTCGGCCTGCACGGCGCCGTCGTCGGCATCGACCGCTTCGGCGAGTCGGCCCCGGCCGGCCAGCTGTTTGACCTGTTCGGTTTCACTGTCGCCAACGTCGTCGCCACGGCGAAGACGCTGCTGTCCTGATTTTTGAAAGAGGAGAAAGCTTCAAATGGCTATCAAGGTTGCAATCAACGGTTTCGGTCGTATCGGTCGCTGCACGCTGCGCGCGATTTACGAGCAGGGTCTTCAGAATGAGTTCGACGTCGTCGCCATCAATGCCGCCGGCGACCTGACGACCAACGCCCACCTGCTGAAGTACGACACCACGCACGGTCGCTTCCGCACCAGCGTCGAAACCGAAGGTGAAAACTGCATCATCGTCGACGGCAAGAAGATCGCCTTCTACTCGACCAAGAATCCGAAGGACATCAACTGGGCAGATCACGGCGTCGATATCCTGCTCGAATGCACCGGCGCCTATACCTCCAAGGCCAAGGCCCAGGCTCTGCTCGAACAAGGCGCCAAGCGCGTGCTGATCTCCGCCCCGGGCGGTGACGATGTCGACACCACGATCGTCGTCGGGGTTAACGAAGGCGCCCTGAAAGCCGACATGACCGTCGTCTCCAACGCGTCCTGCACGACCAACTGTCTGGCGCCGGTGGCCAAGATCCTGTCCGACAGCGTCGGTATCAAGCAGGGCCTGATGACCACCATCCACGCCTACACCAACGACCAGGTCACCGTCGACGTCCGCCACAAGGACCTGCGCCGCGCCCGCGCCGCTGCCGCCAACATCATCCCGACCAAGACCGGTGCCGCCAAGGCCGTCGGCCTGGTGCTGCCGCAACTGGTCGGCAAGGTCGATGGTTTCGCCCTGCGCGTGCCGACCATCAACGTTTCGCTGGTCGACCTGACCTTCACCGCCGAACGCGCCACGACCAAGGAAGAAATCAACGCCTTGATGACCGCCGCCGCCAACGGTCCGCTGAAGGGCATCCTCGACGTCAACAACGAGCCGCTGGTGTCGTCCGACTTCAACCACACCACCGTGTCCTCCACCTTCGACGCGACGCAGACGCGCGTCATCAAGGGCGAAGACGGCTCGGTGCTGGTCAAGGTGCTGGCCTGGTACGACAACGAGTGGGGCTACTCCTGCCGCATGCTCGATGCCGCCCGCGCCTGGATGGCCGCCAAGTAAGCGAAGGCAGCACCATCAGCAACGCCGGCCCCCTGATTGGGTAGCCGGCGTTTTTATTGGCAGATCACCTGGTGCTTCAGAAATTCGCGACGCCGCCAGCCATCCGGGCGATCAGAGCATCCAGCGCCGCACTACCGCCCAATAGCGGCGACACCGACGCCTGTCCTGGATCGACAGGTTGTTGCCGCGCATCCAGGGGCGACTGCTCGCCATCCGATTTCTGCCCCAACAAACGCTCGCGTACCCGGCGGTTGATCTCGGCCTCCGCGGCCTGGCGCTTTTCCGGGGGCATCTTCGCCAGATCCTCCTCGCTAAGCCCCATTTCCTTCATCACGGCCTCCCGGATATGCACCGCCAAGGGTTTGTCCAAGAACTCCTGCAACTCCTTGCCCAAGGCGGCATTGGCCTGGCGCACTTCAGCCGCGCGCTCCTCGGGCGTCGGCTGCCGCTTTTGCACCTCCCGGGCCTGTGCCTCGCCGTCTGCCGAGGCCTGCGCCAGGGCCGCGGCAAAGTCCCCGGCGCCAGCTGCGGAATTGGCCCTGCCGACGCTTGCGGCCGCGGCGGAATAATCCATATCGACTCTCATCACCATCTCCCATTAAGTCACCCTGGGCGACCATGCAATTCGCGTACCAATTCAACTCGGCGGTTTTCTGCCCTCGCTGATGCCATGCAGGGTGCTGGAGCGGCAATTCTTGCCGCCGACATACATTCGGCAATGCCTCCGGGAGGCTGATTTCAGGCACCAACGCGGTAAAATGCCAGCTTTCCTTCACCTTCTCTTGGCCCGCGTGCCCAACTCCAGCCCCGCCTTTCGTCTTGCCATCAACGGATACGGCCGCATCGGCCGCTGTTTCCTGCGGGCGCTGATGGAGGCACCGGCTGCCCACCGCCTGCAGGTTACTGCCATCAACGAGCCGGCCAACCTGGAGAGCATGGCCTATCTGACCCGTTTCGATTCGACGCACGGCCGTTTCGCCGGCCAGGTCGAGATCGGCGACGGCAGCCTTCTGATTGATGGCCGCCCGATCGCGGTCAGCCATGCCCGCGAACCGGAAGCCGTGGACTGGTGTGCCGCCGGCATCGATCTGCTGGTTGAATGTTCCGGCGTTTACGGTCGACGTGACGAACTGCAGCGCTTCCTCGCCGCCGGCTGCCAGCGCCTGCTGCTGTCGCACCCGGGTAACAGCGGCGACGATGTCGACGCGACCATCGTCGCCGGCATCAACGAAAATTCGCTGAATGGGCATGAACGCCTGGTTTCCGCCGCTTCCTGCACGACCAATGCCGTGGTCCCGCTGCTCGCCCTGCTCGACCGCGAGGTCGGCATCGAACAGACACTGCTGACGACGCTGCATTCGGTGATGAACGACCAGCCGCTGATCGACGGCTACCATCACGACGACCTGCGCCGCACACGCTCGGCGATGCAGTCGATCATTCCGGTATCCACCGGCCTGGCCCGCGGCGTCGAACGCCTTCTGCCGCAACTGACCGGCCGCGTCCAGGCCAAGGCGATCCGCGTGCCGACGCTGAACGTTTCGGCCATCGACCTGACCATCAGCACCAGCCGCCCGGTTTCCGCTCACAGCCTCAACGCACTGCTCGCCGAGGCCGCCGCCGGCCCGCTGAAAAAGCGCATCGCCTATTCCGCCGAGGCCCACGCCTCGATCGATTTCAACCACGATCCGCACTCGGCCATCGTCGATGGCAGCCAGACGCGGACCGCCGGCACCCACCTGGTCAACCTGTTCCTCTGGTTCGACAACGAGTGGGGATTCGCCAACCGCATGTTAGAAGTGGCCGACTACTGGTCACAACGCTGGACGCAAGAATCCAACCATTAACCGATCCTCAGGAGGAACCCATGAACGTCATCAAACTCACCGACCTCGATGTGTCCGGCAAGCGCGTCTTCATCCGCGCCGACTTGAACGTGCCGCAGGACGAAGCCGGCAACATCACCGAAGACACCCGTATCCGCGCCTCGCTGCCGTCAATCAAGTACTGCCTGGAAAATGGCGCGGCCGTCATGGTCACGTCCCACCTCGGCCGCCCGACCGAAGGCGAACTGCGCCACGAAGACAGCCTGACGCCGGTTGCCGTGCGCCTCGGCCAGATGCTGCACGTGCCGGTGCGCCTGATTCCCGACTGGGTCGATGGCGGCTTCGAGGTCAAACCCGGTGAGGTCGTGCTGCTGGAGAACTGCCGCGTCAACAAAGGCGAAAAGAAGAACAACGACGAGCTGGCGCAGAAGATGGCCAAGCTCTGCGACGTCTACGTCAATGATGCCTTCGGCACCGCCCACCGCGCCGAGGCCACCACCCACGGCATCGCCAAGTACGCGCCGGTGGCCTGCGCCGGCATCCTGATGGGCGCCGAGATCGACGCCCTGACCAAGGCCCTGCACAATCCGAAGCGGCCGCTGGTGGCCATCGTCGGCGGCTCCAAGGTCTCGTCCAAGCTGACCATCCTCAAGTCACTGGCGAGCAAGGTCGACCAGCTGATCGTCGGTGGCGGCATCGCCAATACCTTCCTGCTCGCCGACGGCAAGCGCATCGGCCACTCGCTGGCCGAACCGGACCTGGTCAAGGAAGCCCACGCCATCATGGACATCATGAAGGAACGCGGCGCCGAAGTGCCGCTACCGACCGATGTCGTCGTCGCCGACGAAGTTTCGGCCCTGGCCCGCGCCAACAAGATCTCGGTCGACGACGTACATGCCAACGACCGCATCCTCGACGTCGGCCCGAAGACGGCCGCCAAGTTGTCGGAGATCATCGCCAACGCCGGCACCATCGTCTGGAACGGCCCGGTCGGCGTCTTCGAACTGCCACAGTTCGCCGGCGGCACCAAGATGATGGCTTCCGCCATCGCCCACTCGGAAGCCTTCTCCATCGCCGGCGGAGGCGACACCCTGGCCGCCATCGCCAAGTTCCACATCCATGACGATGTTGGCTATATCTCCACCGGCGGCGGCGCCTTCCTGGAATTCCTCGAAGGCAAGACCTTGCCGGCGATTGCCGTCCTCGAAGAGCGCGCAGCGAAGTAAGGTCTGCCCCCGGGCTGCCGAGTGGCGGCCCGGCCATCTACCACCGATATCACATCAAAAACCAGGAAGAGACAACATGCTGCGGCATACCAAGATCGTTGCCACACTAGGCCCATCGTCGTCCTCGCCGGAGGTGCTGGAACGCCTGGTGCAGGCGGGCGTGGACGTGGTGCGGATGAATTTCTCGCATGGCACGGCCGAAGACCACAAGGCCCGGGCCGAGGGCATTCGCGCCGCCGCGGCCAAGGTTGGGCGAACGGTTGGCATTCTCGGCGACCTGCAGGGGCCGAAGATCCGTGTCGGCAAGTTCGCGGAAGGCAAGATCACGCTGGTCGTCGGCAGCAACTTCGTCCTCGATGCCCAATGCCCGCTCGGCAACCAGGAACGCGTCGGCCTCGACTACAAGGATCTGCCCAGGGACGTCGTCAATGGCGACATCCTGCTGCTCGACGACGGCCGGCTGAAGCTGGAGGTACTGGCCGTGCGCGGCCATGAGATCCATACCCGCGTGCTGGTCGGCGGTGTGCTCTCCAACAACAAGGGGATCAATCGCCAGGGCGGCGGCCTGACGGCGCCAGCGCTGACCGCCAAGGACATGGACGACATCCGCACGGCGGCGCTGATCGGTGTCGATTTCGTCGCCGTCTCCTTTCCCAAGAGCGCCGCTGACATGTACATGGCCCGCCAGCTGCTGCGCGCTGCCGGCAGCAGCGCCGTGCTCATCGCCAAGATCGAGCGGGTCGAGGCGGTGACCAACATGGCCGAGATCCTCGATGCCTCGGACGGTGTCATGGTGGCCCGCGGCGACCTGGCGGTCGAAGTTGGCGACGCTTCGGTGCCGGCGCTGCAGAAGAAGATGATCCGCATGGCGCGCGACATGAACAAGCTGACCATCACCGCCACGCAGATGATGGAATCGATGATCCTGTCGCCGATACCGACCCGCGCCGAAGTCTCCGACGTGGCCAACGCCGTGCTCGACGGCACCGACGCCGTGATGCTCTCGGCCGAAACGGCCGCCGGCCACTACCCGGTGGAAACCGTCGAATCGATGGCGCGCATCTGCATCGAGGCCGAGCGCTCGGCGGACGCGGTGCTTGACCGCGAATTCCTCGACCGCGTGTTCACCCGCATCGATCAGTCGATCGCCATGGCCGCCATCTGGACCTCCAGCCATCTCAAGGTCAAGGCCATCGCGGCGCTGACCCAGACCGGCTCGACGGCCCTGTGGATGAGCCGGCTGAACTGCGGAGTACCGATCTACGCCTTGACGCCGGATGCCGAATCAGTCGGCCGCATGGCCCTCTACCGCGGCGTCTGCCCGCTGCCGATGAAGCAGCAGCACACCGACCGCGACCTGCTGCTGGCCGAGGCCGAACAGCTGCTGATCGACCGTGGCGTGGTCGAAAAAGGGGATCTCATCGCCCTGACCATCGGCGAGCCGATCGGCTCCACCGGCGGCACCAATACGCTGAAGATCGTCCGCGTCGGCGATCATCAAATCAACTAGAATCAATCGTCAATCAAGATACCAAACAGGAGTTCCCCATGCCGCTCGTCTCCATGCGCCAACTGCTCGACCACGCTGCCGAAAACGGCTACGGTCTGCCCGCCTTCAACGTCAACAATATGGAACAGGTCTGGGCCATCTGCGAAGCCGCCAGCCAGATCGATGCCCCAGTCATCATGCAGGCCTCGGCCGGCGCCCGCAAATACGCCGGCGAACCCTTCCTGCGCCACCAGATCCTCGCCGCCCTCGAAGCCTATCCGCAGCTGCCCATCGTCATGCACCAGGACCACGGCCAGAGCCCGGCGGTGTGCATGTCCGCCATCCGTTCCGGCTTCACCTCGGTGATGATGGACGGCTCGCTGGAAGCTGACGGCAAGACGGTCGCCTCCTACGAATACAACGTCGCCGTGTCCAAGGAAACGGTCAAGTTCGCCCACGCCATCGGCGTCTCCGTCGAAGCCGAACTCGGCGTCCTCGGTTCGCTGGAAACCATGAAGGGCGACAAGGAAGACGGCCACGGCGCCGACGGCCACATGACCCGCGAACAGCTGCTGACCGACGTCGACCAGGCAGCCGACTTCGTCAAGCAGACCAACTGCGACGCACTGGCCATCGCCATCGGCACCAGCCACGGCGC
>DDWF01000271.1 GCA_002345845.1 Betaproteobacteria bacterium UBA2293
TCACCTTGTTGCGCTGGTTCTGGGCGATGAAGTGCTCGTAGTAGGCGACGAAGGCCATCAGGTCGGCGCTGGCCGCCTCCGACGGGCGCTTCAGGTTGCCGCGATGGGCATCGTGCAGCAGCTTCTTCATCTCGGGTAACTCGCGCCAGCCGGGACCCAGGGTCTGGTCGTAGTAGCGGCGCAGCGAGTTCTCCAGCACCGGCTCGATGCCGCCCTCAATGTACTTGGTCAGTTTCATCAGGTTCGGCCGTTCTTCGATCTCGACCAGGCCCTGCACCACGACATTGACGGCATCCCAGCCGAAGGCCGAGAAGGCGCCGGCCGTGTCCGGCGGCATGATGGACTGGATACGCGAGGCGATCTCGGTGGGCTTCTGCCAGTTGAAGGTGAAGTCCAGCCTTACTCCCCGCTCCGGAAAGGCCGGGTGGAACTCCAGGAAGGTGTCCGGCTCGCGGTAGTCCGCGCAGGCGCGCTCCACAACCCGCTTCAGGCGCCGGCTGTTCTTCGGATCGATGACGATCACGACGTCGCCGCGCCGGATCGCCTGGGTGATCAGATTGGCGAGTGCCACCCCCTTGCCGGACTGGGTGGTGCCCACCAGCAGCGTGCCGCCCTCGAAGTTCTGCAGCGGCCGGTGCAACGGGCCTTCCTTCGGTTCGACGCCGTGGATATAGGGCAGGCCGATCTCGGCGTCCGGCTGGGGCTTGCTGTCGTAGCCCAAGAGCCGAAGCAGGCGCGGCGATACGGCGAACTCCCGGTAGTCGACCTTGGACAGTTCGTAGAGCCGCTGCGAATGCACCGGCTGCCATTCGAAGCCGAAGCCCAGAAACACTAAGGCCGGATCCTGGCACCATAGCGCCAGGTCGCCGGTACCGACGACCTCGATGCCCCGTCCACCGAGGGAAGCGCGCAACACCAGCATGCGCAATGCCTGGGCCACCCGCAACACGCCCATTGCGAAACAGACGAGCGCCAGCGGCAGGGCCAATTGCCGGGGCAGCGTGCCGCCTACGCCTACCCCCAGGAAATAGAGCAGCGCCAGCCACCAGGCGATGCCGGCATAGACCTCGTAGGCGCGGCGCCAGGGCATCTCGTAGCGGCGTACCAGCATCTCAGCTTCCCTCCGCCGGTGGTGCGGCAAAGCCCGCCGGATCGAGTCCGCTCACGCAGCGTGGGTCGAGCACGATGCCGACGGTGGGGTTGCCGTTGAATTCACGCGACAGCGTCGGCGGGCCATTGCGGTTGGGTTTCACCAGCATGTTCGCCTCGGTGAGGGCACGCATGGCGAGGGATGGCTGGACGCCGCGTCGCCCGAATTCCTCCAGCGGTACGAATACGCCCTGGGCGACGGTGCACACCGTGGGCGGACCCATGCCATCGTTGAGCGTGCGAACGGCATCGGCCAGGGCGTCGCGCACGACCGGGTTCAGACGCATCGGTGCTTGCAAGGCGAAGGTTGCCGAAGGCGGTGTCGTCGCCGGTTCCGGCGAGGCTGATTCGGGTGTTTCCTCGACCGGCGCCACGCGGACGTCACTATCGGCGGGCAACTCGGGCGGCGGAATGAGCGACAACTGGGTGCCGCTCTTCAGGGGTGGTGGCGGCATGGATGGAGATGTCTGCGGGGCAACTGGCGCAGACGCGTGCGCTGGTCTGAATTCCAGCGCCTGGGGCAGGGCGACGGGTGGCGGATCAATTCCGGCGAGGAGAATGGCCGGGGCCGAGACCTTGACGGCTTCCAGCGGGGCCTTGGCGCCGGGCGGCTGGATGGACCAGGTCGCCCGGCCCGCCGCTGCCGCTTCGAACACGCCGGCGGCCAGCAGCAGTTCCAGCACGGTCTCAGGTGCCTTGGGGATGCCGGCCAGTTGGTCAGCCTCGAGCAGTTGGTGTACATCCTCGGCGGCACCGGGCCAGACCAGGAACAGCCCATCCTGTCCGAACCACAGGCGCGACTTTTCGCGATTGGGAACCCAGGCTGAATTGCCGCTGGTCAGCCGCCGCAGGGCATCGACCAGATAGCGTTCCAGGTGCGAACCGTATTGCGGCGAGCCGTACCGCGTGAGTTGCGACGAGCAACGCTTGTCTATGCAGAGCAGCTATTCCGGGCACGTGGTCCAATAACCCTGACGGCGAAGGTCGACCGTGGATACCGTGATCCTGCTGGGATCATTATCCTTATCGAGCTGAAAAATCGGCAGCGTGACAGCGTATTTCTCGCCGACGTGATCGAGCTTTCGGCGCAGCGGGTGGCTGTTATGGTGGAGACAGGAGGGCAGGTGGCCTTGCATGCCTATGTGATCGTGCAAGGACCGTCGGGCCGCCGCGTTGCTCACCGAGTCGGATTGCTCGATGTTGTCGAGGTGAAAGCATTGATCCAACGGAGGGAAGCGATTCTGATCGGAAAAGCAACCCCCCGATGTTCGCGCTCAGTTCATTTGTGCAGTGGGTGCGGTTTCCGGCGACGGTGCGTGGAGTTGCCGTTGTTTACCGGGATCTGAGGCGGCTTTCTTGCGAACTGCCGGTGCTTTCTTGGGAGGTATGTTCTTGGCGTCTGAGGATGCAGCATTGGTTATATTGAGTGCCGCCAGTCGAGTCAAATGCTTACCAAGGATCTTCCAGGCAGCCTGCATTTCACGATCATAAGTATGCCGTTGATAAACGCGCTTCGTACGATTCTCTTCGATATGATTCAGACAATGCTCGACGACATCGGGTAGCACATGTAGCTGAGTCATGATTGTGGCGCCAGTTCTCCTCAAGTCATGAGGTCCCCATTTTCCCCCTGGTAGTGTCAAGGCAGAGGTGGACTTGCTGCGCCGTTTCATTGGCTCGCTACTGCGTTGCCTATCCCCTAGCTGCTTGGTAATCGACTTGCTGGAGAGTGCCTTCTTCTTATCTCGGCCCGGGTAGACCCACGCAATATCGGGGTCGCTGAGTGCTTTTACTTTGCGAAAGTGTTCTACTGCGAAATCTGACAGGCATACTTCGTGAGGTTTGCCATTCTTGGTTTCAGGGATTCGCCAGTGTCTGTTGTCGAGGTCAATGTCAGACCATTTCGCGCTCGATAACTCCCCGATTCGGCAGAGCGTTGCAAGGACGATCCAAACTGCAGCCTCTGTTTGCGGCATCAGTCTTGCGGTGGGCAATTGGTGGAACAGCGTTTGAATTTCGGCTCGGCTCAGAACGCGCTCGCGTTCAGTATCCGGGCCGCCGATCTTGACCTTTCGGATACTGGCGGTTGGGTCGGCTTCGATGTAGTCTCGATCAACGGCAAACCGGAACATCTGCCGAACTAAAGAAAATATAAGTTTGGCCATCCGGTTCACGCCTCTTGCTAACAGAGGATCCGTGACCAGCGTAATGTGCCCTTTCTTGACATCCGCGACGAGGAGGGTGCCCAGCTTCGGTAGCACATCTTTCTCGAACATCCGCCGGACTTCTTTACCCCCATCTTTGCGACGTATCAGATCGACCTCGGCCCAATGCTCGAATAGCCCTTGGACGGTGAGCCTAGCCTGCTGGGCGACAATTTCGTCAAGCCTCTTCTGTTGTTTTTCTACTTCTTCCAATTGGTCGACTTTGACCTTGAGTCGTTCCGCTTTGCGGCGTTCTGTTGGATCGTATCCACCGTCAACCTCTACTTTTAGCCGGTCTCGTTCGGAGCGGATAGATGCGAGAGACAATTTGGGCCAAGCGCCGACAGAGATTTGCTTCACTTTGCCATCGAAGCGATAGCGCCAATCGAAGTAAACCGATGCCCCGTTAGAACCGCAGCGTACCGACCCAATAAGGCCACCATCTTCGCGAAGTTTCTTGCCATGGTCCTTGTTGCCAAGTGCCTCAAGTTCCTTGACGGTCAGCTTACCCATGCTTGCCTCCTTGTCGGGGAGGGGTTAGTGGGGTAGAATTCCCCCCACATTTCCCCCCACAGATTTGCCGGATGTGGTTGGATTGTATGGGACGATGCTGGAATGGTAAAGGTGTTTTTCTACATACAAAACAATGTGTTGAGATGGTTTCTGGGATGTCGTTGGATGCTCTGGGATGCGCTTTTACCCTGATGGGGTGCAAGGGGTCGCGAGTTCGAATCCCGCCGCCCCGACCAAATTAATTAACCGGCTCTTGCCGGTTTTTTAATTTTTATTCGTTGATAAATAACGACGGACAAATTAAATTATTGCCACCCTTAATGTTTTGGAGGTAATCATGGATTTGTCGACTCTCTCAGCTTCACAATTGCGCGAATTACAACAGCAGATTCCGGCGGAATTGAAACGTCGCGAAGCTCAGGAAAAAGTCAATATCCTGAATGAGGTACGCGCCTTCGCCAAGGCCCGGGGCTATGCCATTGAGGAATTGCTGACCAAGGAAAGCAAGGCCAAGAGTGCATCCGGTATCAAGGTTCGCGTCAAATATCGCCATCCGGAAAATGCCGCTCTGGAATGGACCGGGCGTGGCCGCAAACCGAAGTGGGTCGAGTCCTGGCTGGCCAATGGTGGCACTCTCGATAATCTCCTGGTTTGAACATGCGGATTCTGCTCAGTAATGATGACGGTTATTTCGCGCCAGGCCTGGCGGAGCTGGTCGATTCGCTTGCCGGTCTGGGCGAGATAACCGTTGTCGCGCCGGAGCAAAACCGCAGTGGTGCCAGCAATTCACTGACGCTTGATCGCCCGCTGTTTCTCAAGCGGGCGGGCAACGGCTTTTATTTCGTTAACGGCACACCAACGGATTGTGTGCATCTTGCCGTAACCGGCATGCTGGATAATCTGCCGGATATTGTAGTTTCGGGTATCAATCTTGGTGCCAATATGGGCGATGACACCATTTATTCTGGTACCGTCGCCGCGGCTACCGAGGGTTTCTTGCTCGGATTGCCCTCCATTGCCATTTCGCTGACCAGTTTCGAGGGGCGCAACTTCGCCACAGCCGGACGAATCGCGCGCGAACTGGTCGAGCGTTTCATTCGCGATCCCATACGCGAACCTGTGCTGCTCAATGTGAATGTCCCGGATATTCCCTACGAGCAATTGCAGGGAATGGAGGTTACGCGTCTTGGTCGGCGGCACAAGGCGGAACCGGTGGTCCGGATGACTTCGCCGCGCAACGAAACGGTCTTCTGGGTGGGGGCTGCCGGAGCAGCAGCCGATGCCGGGCCGGGAACAGATTTCAACGCCGTCGAACGTGGTTGCGCGTCGATAACGCCGCTGCAGATTGATCTCACGCACACCGCCCAGTTGGGTGCAGTGCGTAACTGGATGAAGTGACGGGCACTGTGCTGCAGGGCATCGGCATGACCTCACAAAGGACGCGAACACGCATGGTCGAGCGTTTGCGTGAGAAAGGCATTCGCAACGAATCGGTGCTCGCGGCGATGGCTGCAGTGCCGCGTCATGTCTTTGTCGAGGAGGCGCTGGCCTCGCGAGCTTACGAGGATACGGCGTTGCCGCTGGGCATGGGACAGACCATTTCCCAGCCCTACATCGTGGCGCGGATGATCGAACTCTTGCTTGATGGCCGGCCGTCGCTCGGCAAGACACTGGAAGTCGGTGCCGGTTGTGGTTATCAGGCGGCGGTTCTGGCGCAGATGACCAGCGAGGTGTATGCGGTCGAGCGTATCGGCCCCTTGCTGGAGAAGGCTAAGGCGAACATGCGCGTGCTGCAGCAGTTCAACGTTCGTCTGAAACATGCTGACGGCCAGTTGGGATTGCCCGAAGCTGGTCCCTTCGATAGCATTGTCGTGGCTGCTGCCGGTTTGCGTGTGCCCCCGGCACTGTTGCAACAATTGGCGCCCGGTGGCCGTTTGGTGTTGCCGGTGGGAACTGCCGAGCAGTACCTGAGTTTTATCGAGAACACGCCCCAGGGCTTTGTCGAACGGCGGCTCGACGCTGTCCGCTTTGTCCCGCTGCTGGCAGGAACGCAATGATCAGATTATTCATCTTTGGTTTTTCGGCCCTGTTGGCCGGCTGTTTCTCCCAACCACCGGCGCCAGCGGTCGACCGTGGTGCCTCGGCTCAGGCGGCTGCCCAGCCATCGGGTCCGGGCTACTACACGGTGAAGCGGGGCGACACCCTGTACCGGATCGCCATGGAACATGGCCAGGATTATCGCGATGTCGCTGGCTGGAACAATATCGTCAATCCTGCGACGATCAAGGAAGGACAGATTCTTCGGGTCGCCCCTCCGGTGGCTGTTGGCGATGCCACGGCAGGTGTCCAGGCGACACCGATTGCTATCGGGGGCGGGGTTGAGGTTCGTTCACTGGATGCGCCGGCTATGGCGGAGCCGTCCGGGGTACTCAAGCGTGAGCCGCGGGTTGGCAAGGAACCCTACTCGGACGAGGCCTACGCCCGTCTCGGCCGTGGGGCGGCCAGCGCACCCGCTGCGACCGAAACGCGCGTTGAAGCGAAACCCGAGCCGGCACCAGCGGCTGCCACTGTTGCGCCGGACGATGTGCCATGGATATGGCCCTCGGCGGGAAAGGTCGTGGCACCCTACAGCGAATCCGGCAACAAAGGCCTGGATTTTGCCGGCAAGGCAGGCGATGCGGTCATTGCCGCCGGCGAGGGCAAGGTGGTCTATGCCGGATCGGGGCTGCGCGGTTACGGCGAACTGGTGATCATCAAGCACAATGCGACTTTCCTTTCGGCCTATGCCCATAACCGGAAGATTCTGGTCAAGGAAGGGCAGCAGGTCGCCCGTGGTCAGAAAATCGCCGAGATGGGCAATTCCGATGCCGATTCGGTGAAGCTGCATTTCGAAATCCGCAAGCAGGGCAAGCCGGTCGATCCTGCCCAGTACCTGCCCCGGCGATGAGCGCGGACGACGGCGTCGAGGACGAGGAGTTCGAAGGGCCGGCGGACCCTGCGCTGCTGCCCGAAAGCGAGGCGCCGCAGCCGGAACTCGAGTTGCTCGAGGACGTTACCCAGCTCTATCTGAACGAAATCGGCGCCAAGCCGCTGCTGACGCCGGAGCAGGAGTTCGCCACGGCGCGCCTGGTGCGGGCGGGTGATTTCGCCGCCCGGCAGAAAATGATCGAGCACAACCTGCGGCTGGTGGTGAATATTGCCAAGCACTACCTGAATCGCGGCATTCCTCTGCTCGACCTGATCGAAGAGGGCAACCTCGGCCTGATTCACGCCCTGGAAAAGTTCGATCCGGAACGCGGTTTCCGTTTCTCGACCTATGCCACCTGGTGGA
>DDWF01000008.1 GCA_002345845.1 Betaproteobacteria bacterium UBA2293
TGGTGCCGACGGCCTGCTTGACCATCTCGCCGGTGAAATTGAAGTTGCCGAGGAAGTTGCGCAGTTCCTGCTCGCGCCCGGCGACATTGCGGCCAGCGGCAATGGCTTCGCGCGCCATTCGTGTCATGTGTTCGAGCGGCGTGTCCTGCGGGCGCAGCACATCGAGTTCCTGCTGGGCGAAGTAGCCGATGTTGAGGCCCTTGCCTTCGGTGACTTCGCCGCTGATCGCCCCGAGGTCGCGGGCGATGGTCTTGACCAGCGTGGACTTGCCCTGGCCGTTGGCACCGAGGATGCCGATGCGCTGGCCGGCCATCACCGAGCGGTTGATGCCGCGGACGATGACCGTCGGCGGCGTGCCGGCCGGGGCCTCTTCGGCGGGCGGATAGCCGATGGCGACATTGACCATGGAGAGCATCGGGTTGGGCAGGTTCTGCGGTTCCTGGAATTCGAAGCTGAACTCGGCGTCGGCCAGCACCGGCGCGATCTTCTCCATGCGCTCCAGCGCCTTGACCCGGCTCTGCGCCTGCTTGGCCTTGCTGGCCTTGGCCTTGAAGCGGTTGATGAAGGACTGCAGGTGGGCGATCTTGTCGGCCTGCTTGGCCATGGTCGCCTGCTGCAGCAGCATCTGTTCGGCGCGCATGTCCTCGAACTTGCTGTAGTTGCCGCCGTAGCGGACCAGCTTGGCATTGTCGATGTGCAGGGTGACCTGGGTGATGGCATCGAGGAATTCGCGGTCGTGGCTGATCANNTAGCGCTTGAGCCAGGCTTCCAGCCAGACCATGGCATCGAGGTCGAGGTGGTTGGTCGGCTCGTCGAGGAGCAGGATGTCGGAAGGACACATCAGCGCCCGGGCCAGCTGCAGGCGCATGCGCCAGCCGCCGGAAAAGCTGTCCACCGGGTTGTTCAACTCGGAAACCTTGAAGCCGAGGCCGAGGATCAGCGCCTGGGCGCGCGCCTCGGCATCATGTTCGCCGGCATCGTGCAGCGCCATGTAGGCCTCGGCCATGCGCATGCCGTCGTCGCTGGCCTCGGCATCGGCCACCTCGTTGCGGGCGGCGAGCAGCGTGATGTCGCCATCGATGACGAAGTCGGTCGCGCTCTGATCGGTTTCCGGCATGTCCTGCGCCACTTGCCCCATGCGCCACTGCGCCGGGATCGAATAGTCGCCGCCATCCTCATGCAGGCTGCCGTTGAGCAGGCCGAACAGGGTCGACTTGCCGGCGCCGTTACGACCGACCAGACCGACTTTTTCACCGGGATTGATGGTGACTGAGGTCTTGTCGAGCAGTACCTTGGTACCGCGGCGCAGGGTGACGTTCTTGAGGATGATCATGGCTGGACTTTCCGGGAAGGCGAGCATGATAGCCAGCCCGGCGCCACCGACCTACCTATTTTTCGCGACGACAATCCGCAAAAACCCCCGGGATGCACGCTGGCAGCAGGATCGCCGCAGTTCGCCGCACACAACGGCACGTTCTGTTGCAATCGGTTACTTGAATTGCCGGGGGGCGACCCTTATCTTCTACCCATGCGCTGACCAGACATCAGCCTGACGGTAACCCCCCTCCAACCGTCCCGAAGGCCCGCACCCTCCCCCCCTGGTGCGGGCCTTCACCTTTTGTGGCCACGCTTTCGCGCTATGCTGCCGGCGATGCAGAGAAAGCGCCCGAAGAAAGTCATCCGCCATTACACGCCGTCGCCTGCCCCCTTGCCGGCGCGGCTGGCTCCAGCGTTTGCTGGATTACTGCAGGTTTTCAGCGATGCCAGCCAGCGCCGTCATGGCGGGCTGGCCGCGGTGCTGTTCGCCGATGCCGATGCCGAACCGCTGGTGGTGACGCGCACGGTTCCCGTGCAAGGCAGCAACGAACTGGAGTTGCAGGCGGTGCTGTTCGCCCTCACCCAGGCTCGCGAACACTTTCCCGGCCGGCCACTGGCGCTGTTTTCCGACAACCGCGATGCCATCGACCGCCTTGACCGGGCCAGCCGGCAAGGTCTGGCCGGCGATCCCGAACTGGCGGCGCTGCTCGCCGCCGACGATCTCACCGCCATGCTGGCGCTGAGCACCTTCCGCTGGGTCCGCGCGCATGCCAGCTGCCGCGGCAACCTGCTCGCCGACCGACAGGCTACGCTGGCGGCGGCTTAGCCCTGGCGACGCTTCATGTAGAGATACAGCGATTCCACCCGCTCGCGCGCCCACGGCGTGCGGCGGAGGAATTTCAGGCTGGAGGCGGTGCTCGGGTCGTGGGTGAAGCAGCGGATCTCGATCTCGCGGCCGAGGGCTTCCCAGCCGTAATGGGCGACCAGTTCATCGAGCATGCTGGCCAGGGTAACGCCGTGCAGGGGATTTTTCGGTTGTTCGGTGGTCATGTTGATTCCGGTTGGCGGGCGGCGAGCTGCTTGCGTTGTTCGAGACAGTCGTAATCGCCGGCCTGGTATTCGCGGCAGATGAAGGGCCGCTGTTCGTAGATGGTACACAGCATGGTCTGGCGGTCGAGGGCGACGCACCAGCCGTCCTCCAGCCGGCGCATGACCCAGCCGCCCCAGCGGTCGCGCAGGGTCATCTGGCGCGGCGGTTCGTCGTCGCCCATGAGCATGACCTCCAGCCGGCAGCAGCAGGCCCGGCAGGTGTTGCAGGCGACTTCGCCGGCGGCGCTCAGAACAGCCCCGCGAACGGCTGCACCTGGACGCTTTCGCCTTGCGCCACACCGGCGCAGTCCTCGGGCAGAACGACGAAGCAGTTGGCCTCGGACATCGAGCGCAGCACGCCGGAACCCTGGTTGCCGGTGGTGCGCACCTGCCACTGGCCGTTGATGACCGCCAGCGTGCCGCGCAGGTATTCGCGGCGACCCGGCTGCTTCCTGATGGCGTTGGCGGCGACGACAGCAAGCAGCGGCCGCTCAGGAATCGGGTCGAGTCCGGCCAGGCGCAGCAGGGCATCGAGGGCAAACTGCGTATAGCTGACCATCACCGCCACCGGGTTGCCGGGCAGGCC
>DDWF01000213.1 GCA_002345845.1 Betaproteobacteria bacterium UBA2293
GAAAACAAGGAAACTGATCGATAGTTCTGGCCGCTGGATAACGCATGCAGTCGTATATCCGGCATCTATGGTGGGTTCTCTTTGACCCGTGCCGACATGGAATCTGCCCACGGAGCGCCAATCGGTACGAGCGGCAGGCATGAAGCTGCCGGCAGAGTTAACGGCGTCAATCCGTGTGGGTGCGACCCGAGTAGCCATGATGGGCGATCAGTCTCAACGCAAACGCAGGGCGGGGAACAACAGGAACACGGTTTCTCCTTTCAAACGGCAATGGCAAAAGCGGTTCGGGTGAGCTTCTTTTCCTGACGGGGCTGCGGGCTGCCGAATGGCGTGTGGTCCCGCAGCACGGCATAACAGACCCTGGCCAACTTGTTGGCCAGGGCACAAGCTGCCTTGTTGTGATGCGTTCGCGCCTGGATCTCGGTAGCCCAGGTTCGCAAACCATCGAGCGGTTTTCCGGCGCGCTTGGCCAGTTCGGCCGCCCGCAGCACGGCGCGAGCGCCATGAGTCAGCAACATGCGCAGATAGCGATCCCCCTTCTTGGAAATCCGTCCCAGCTTGCGGCTGTTGCCCGAGGAGAATTCCTTCGGCGTCAGGCCGAACCAGCTGGCGAAATGCCGGGCATCCTTGAAGTGGCTGACGCTGCCGCCCGTCGCGGCGACCATCGCGGTGGCGGTGAGCAGACCAATGCCTGGAACCGTCAGCAGTTCCGTACAGGCTGGGCTTTGCCGGGCCAAGGCAGTCAGCTCCCGTTCCAGTTGGGCGACGCGCAATTCAAGCAGGCGGATTTCTTCCACCAGCAATTTCATCGATTCGCGGATCAGCAGCGGAATCGCCGAGTTCGGATCAGCCAGTGCCCGGCTCATCGCTTCGACACCGGTGCGCGCGCCTTGCGGCACGTTCAAGCCGAATTCCCGACAGAAGCCCCGCAAGGCGTTGATACGCGAGGTCCGGGTCGCCATCCAGCGTGAACGAATACGGTGCAGACCCTGCAGCGCCTGTTGCTCCAGCGATTTCACCTGCACCGGCACGATGTCGGCACACCGGGCGGCTTCGAGCAGCGCACAGGCATCGGCCGCGTCGGTCTTGTTCCGTTTCACGTAGGCCCGGATATACGCTGCCGGCAGCAGCTTGACCGGGATGCCCAGCCGGTTGAACCAGCGGCCCCAATGGTGGGCCGAGCCACAGGCTTCCATGATGACCAGCCCCACATCCCGGTTGTGAAACCAACGCTCAAACTGACTGCGGGTCAGGCGCTGCTGATCGATAAGCTTCCAGTTGGCATCAGCAATAGCGATCTGGAATACACTCTTGGCCAGATCAACTGCAACGGTAGTAGCATGCATTTCGGACTCCTTTCGTCGAAGACCGATCCCCATCCCCATGAGCACCGGCATCGCCTATTGGGCGATGAAAAGACGGGGGAGTCCATCCCATCACTCGAGCCGACTCGCACCGGAAAAATAAAAGGGGCCAGAGAGATTTTTGTTTCATAACCCAAATGTCACTGACCCCGTTAAGGATTTCGACCCTTTTAAGGATTTTGTTATCCCATATGGTTCACGGCACGATGGCGGCATGAATACCATATTTCTACAGCGTCGTTAGGCCACCGAACACATGCACCCGACCGAAGGCGCTTTCATCGACCTCTCCCGCCAGCTTGCAAACGTGGCAGCGCAAGTCTCGTTGGCATACAACCAGGCCCAGGGCCAATTGGGTCTGGAATCCGTCCTGACACCTCAGCGCCTGTCAACTCAGGAGACCACGCAAGCGTCGTTGCAGGTTTTGTCTCAGCTGCGAGACCTGACTGACAAACACAAGGAGCTGTACAGCCAGTTCATGGAAAAAGCGTCTACCGCGATGCAGCAAGAGATCGCGAAGATGCCTGCAGCACAGCAAGATCAGTACAGGGTTGGCATCGCCGTCACGTTGCATGACCACCTATCAGCACAGTTGGACTTCTATCGTGATCGGGAAGAGTGGATCAATATCGCCGTCGAGCTTTGCAGCTTCGTTGATGAGCGAAGGTCGACGATACAGTTTGAAGAGGGCGCACTCCTCTTCGAGACAGACGCTGAGATTGGTCAGTTCAATGACCTGATTGCCAGGCTCGATGAGATTCATCATCGTGAGGTCGCACTACTCGAGAGTAGGAAGGCGTGCGCGCTTCGAGCCGCCATGTACCTTGGCGCAACCAACTGAGCCGTGCGCGACGGTGGTCGGCTGACTAGCGGCGAAGCTCATGATCTGGCTGGGAGAGCGCGCCGAGATCAGTGCCCGCCAGCTTCCTCGGCGGCCAGTTTTTTCCGCATGCGCCGGGTGCCCCAGGCGACGACTACTGCGATCACCGGGATGGAGATGGCGGTGATCAGGTCGGTGTTCAGGTGGTGCAGTTCCTTCGTGCCCTTGGCCAGGTACTGCACCAGTTGCGAGCCGTAGTAGGTCAGCACCACCACCGACAGGCCTTCCACCGTTTCCTGCAGGCGCAGCTGCAGTTTGGCGCGGCTGTTCATCTGCGCCAGCAGTTCCTGGTTCTGCCGTTCCAGCTCGATGTCGACGCGGGTGCGTAGCAACTGGCTGTTGCGGGCGACGCGGGCGGAGAGTTCCTCCTGGCGGCGGCTGATAGCCTCGCAGGTGTTCATCGCCGGCAGCAGGCGTCGCTGCATGAATTCGAAGAAGGTTGGCAGGCCGGAGATGCGCGTCTCGCGCAGTTCCTCGATACGCTGCATGACCAGACCGTGGTAGGCGCGGGCGGCGCCGAAACGGAAGGTGGTGCGGGCGATCGAATGCTCGACTTCGGCGGCCAGCGTGGACAGCGAGGCGAGGACACTGCGCTCGTCGTCCGGCGAGCGGGCCTGGCCAATACGGTCCATCAGCTCGGCCAGCTGCTTCTCGCCCGTGTACAGCCAGCGGCTGACTTCCTTGGCCACCGGCAGGCCGAGCAGGGCCATCATCCGGTAGGTTTCGATCTCGCAAAGGCGTTGCACGGTACGCCCGGTCTGCCGCTGGGTCATGCCTTCATTGAGCACCAGGAAGCGCGAGAAGCCGTTGTCGATCTTGAAATCGGTGAAGATCCAGGCGGCTTCATCGGCCACTTTCGAGGCCACCATGGTGCGGCCGTTCGGCGTCAGATTGGCGAGTACCGAGTCGGGGCTGATCTCGTTGGTTGAACGCAGTTCGACATGGGTGGCGACCATCAGCTTGCCGGGAATGCCGGTGAACCACTCGGGATGCACCGCATCGAAGGCGGTGGCGTCCGGGTGCAGGGTTTCGCCGCTGGTCAGCTCCTTGTAGAAGGTATAGCTGGAAAATTCGGTGTGCAGCTCCCAGCGCATGCGGAAGGCACCGGTCTCCAGCATCAGGTGCGCGTCGGAACTGTCGATGGAAGTGCACACCTGGCCCTGACAGAGCTTCTGCAGGTTGTCGCGTTCGGCCGGGGCGGTGGTGGCGCTGTGCTTGAAAACCAGATGCGAAACCAGTACCGCGCCCACTAGCGGGATCGGCGGCCGGGCGTGGAACTCGTTGTTCAGGCGCTGACGCAGCGGGTGCTCGGCGAGTTCGGCGATGGCGAGGCGCGGGTGCATGGCGGCAGTTGTCATTGTTGCGGTGCAGCAGATTGTAGCTCAGGCGGTGGGCGGGTGCGGCAGATAGGCGGAAAACTCGTGGGCGAGTGCCGGTGCTGCCTCGTCGAGCAGGAATTCGCGAAATTTGACGCCGGCCGGCAGCAGGCGTTTGGCGCTCATGTGCACCACGTACCAGGTACGTTCGATCGGCGTGCCGATCACGTCGAGGAGGCTGACCTCGCCGGTCTTCAGTTCCAGCGGCAGCGTATGCAGGGAAAGCAGGCTGATGCCCATGCCAGCCATCACCGCCTGCTTGATGGTCTCGTTGCTGCCCATGCTGATCGTCCGCGCCGGGGTGAACAGGTGGTTCTTGAACATTTCTTCGGCCACCCGCCGGGAACCGGAGCCTTCCTCACGCAGCAGGAAGCATTCGTGGCGCAATTCCTGCAGGTCGAAGCGGCGGTCAGTGCGCAGCGGGTGGTCGGCCGGGGCGATCAGCACATAGGGATGGCTGGCCATCGGTTCGGCGATGGCGTCGATTTCGATCGGCGTACGCCCCATCACCGCCAGGTCGATAGCATTGTCCTGCAACTTCTGCAGCAGCGCTTCGCGGTTGCCGACGGTGAACTGCACCTCGACCCCCGGATGCGCCTGGGCGAACTTGGCCAGCAGTCGCGGCATGAAATATTTGGCGGTGCTGACCAGACCGACCGACAGCTGGCCGGTTTCGGCGCCGGCCAGGGCTTGCAGGCTGGCTTCGGCGTCCTTGATCTCGCCGAGGATGCGCAGCGCGTGATGGACCAGCAACTCACCCGCTCCGGTCAGCGCCACGCCACGCCCCATGCGCTCGAACAGCGGCAGGCCGACGTTGTCTTCCAGTTGCTTCAACTGCATCGACACGGCTGGCGGCGTCAGGTGCAGTTCCTCAGCGGCGCGGGCATAGCTCAGGTGGCGGGCGGCGACGACGAAAATCTGCAATTGGCGCAGAGTCAGGTTGCGGACGAAGTTCATGATTTATTGAAGACAGGCATTGAGCGCATCAGGGATTCCTGACTGTAGGGGGTGGCACGGTCGGCGTCAATCAGCGGGTCAGGTTCAGGTAAACCATCGGCAACTGCTCCGGCAGGCGTTCGATGCGGTCGAGCACGCGCCAGTTGCGGCCGAAGATGTCGCCGACGTAGGCATCGGCCTTGGGGTCGAGGCTCAGGCAGAAGGCGGTCACACCGCTGCTGGCCAGTTCCTCGACGGCCTTTTTCGTGTCGGCGATCAGGTGTTGCGGGTCGCTGACGTCGATATCGGCCGGTTCGCCGTCGGTCAGCA
>DDWF01000017.1:0-2701 GCA_002345845.1 Betaproteobacteria bacterium UBA2293
GGAAAGCCGCACATGCAACGCCTGACCATTGCCGCCGTGATACTGATCGCCACCATGCCACTCATCTCCTGCGCCGGAAAACGTCCCACCGACCTTGGGGTCGCCGCTGGCACTTTCGCTGCCTGCCCGTCATCGCCGAACTGCGTTTCCAGCGACGCCAGCGACGGCGCGCATCGGATTGCCCCGCTGCAGCTTGCGGTCGCGCCCGCCACGGCCTGGCCGGCGATCCGGGAATTCGTCGCCACCGGGATGCCGCGCACCGCCATCGTCACCGAGCAGGAGGACTACCTGCACGCGGAGTGCCGCAGCGCCGTGCTCGGCTTCGTCGATGACCTCGAACTGCATCTGCGCCCCGGCGCGGGCATCATTGCGGTACGCTCGGCCTCGCGTCTCGGCCACTCCGACTTCGGCGTCAACCGCAGCCGGGTCGAGGATTTGCGTGCCGCGCTGATCAAGCGGGGCATCGTCAAGTAGTTCACAGGACTTCCCCCATGCCCGCCAACAGCCCCTTTGATGAAAGCGCCAAAACCTGGGATCAGGATCCCGTCAAGCTGGCACGCGCGCAAGCCGTCGCGGCCGGCATCCGCAGCCAGGTGCCGCCCCCGGCGCGCGCGCTTGAATATGGCTGCGGCACCGGCTTGCTGGGTTTCGCCCTGCAGTCGCATTGCGGGCAGATGACACTGGCGGACAGTTCGGCCGGCATGCTGGCCGTGCTCGACGAGAAGATCGCCGCCAGTGGCGCGAGCAACATGCGCTCGACCCGGCTGGACCTGGTCACCGATCCCCTGCCGCCGGACAGGTATGAGCTGATCTGCACCCTGATGACCGCTCACCACATCGCCGACACCGACCAGCTGTTGCGCGACCTGCACGCCCTGCTGGCCGCGCCCGGCTATCTGTGCATCGCCGACCTGGATGCCGAGGACGGATCGTTCCATGGCCCGGAATTCGATGGCCACAAAGGGTTTGATCGCGATGCTCTGAAACGCAAGGCCGAGGCCGCCGGATTCCGGGACATCAGCTTCACGACCATTTTCCACATGCGGAAAGGGAACGGTCCGCAGCAGACCGAATTCCCGATCTTCCTCATGGTGGCCAGGAAACCATCCCGGTGATCATGGGCCATGTTGCCGAAAAGTCGGCGCCGGCGAGATGAAATGCCCCGCAGCGGGTACGGCGCCCGCCGCCCGACACGGCCTCCGGGAGGATATCCATGATCGACTTTGCCGCGCCATGACTGCAAACCCTGAACCTGCGCCCACCAACCTCCGCGAACGCTCCGATGATCCGTCAAATTCCTGAATTCAGATTTCTAAAGCAGCTGCCAGGCCTGATTGGGCTGCTGGTTGTTTGGGTTGGCTCCGCATGCGCCCAGCCCGTGCCGATACCTCCGCAGTGGATCGACCCCGCGCAGTTGCAGGCTGACCTGATGAAGCTGACGACGCCCGGCAAGCACCGCAATCCAGAGCAGCGACTATTGCAGGCGCGCGAGCGCTTGACCAAGAAATGGCTGCCCGTGCTGCAGGGTGCCGAAGCTGCGGGCGACCCGATCGCCACGCTGATCCTGCACGACTGCGCCAGCGTTCCCGAACTGGAACGCCACAACATCGACGCCACGTGCTCGACCGATGGAAACGCGCGGGAAAGGGCCTATGCACGCCTGCGGACGCTGGACATTGGCTACTCGACTGAACCACCCGACCGGCACGCGTCAAGACACATCACCAACAATTGCACCGGTGACGACCGTGATCGCTGCATGGCCAACACCGCCATTCAATTGCTGGAAGACCGGCTGCGGGCTGTCGAAAAAGACGCACTATTGGCCAGCCTGTCGCCGTGGAACATCAGTGCCTGCCCTGACCTGAGAAAAAACCCCGCGCTGCATGAACTGGGCGAACGCTGCGAAACACTGCGCCACCACCTGCTTGCCGTAAAAACCCTGGCCCAGCGGTATTTCATCCTGTCGCTATTGGACCACCCGGACGAAGCCGCCCGCACCCGTGCCCATCCCTATGCGCATTTTGACGATGTGCGCAGTTCGACCGACAATGCCACGAACGATGACGAATTTCACAACCGCTTCTATGGCGCCGTCTATCGCTCCCTGCACACCATGGAAGCCAACATCAAGGTGCGGCTGGTCAGGGATCCGCGCTGGCGGGTCTTTCTGCGCGAAACACCCGCCGGCCTGGAGCGCCCGCGCCAGCTCTCGAAGACCCTGGCCCGGCAGGCCGAAGCCAGGGCGCCAACGGTGCGCCTGCGTGACGCCGTCATCATGCAGCGCTACGTCGGCACCTACGAAGGCTCATTGATTTCAAGTGGCACCACCAGCGTGATCACCAAGCTCTTCCCGAGTGGCAGCGGTGGTTTGCAGGGGCGCTACCTGATGGTGTACGGACGGGAGATTGGCGCCAGGGTAGAGCGGGGCGCACTCGGACCATGCCTGGTGCCGGCCAACCGCGAAATTCTTTGCATCTGGCGCGACCGCTACGGCATCGGCAGCTTGTCCATGTTGTTCGATGTCGACGCGACAGAATTCAGGGGCCAGTGGCGTACCCTGAATGCTCACTCTGAATTTTCCCGCATGGAACCGCGCTTCTGGAACGAAAGGACCAGCTGGAACGGCAAGCTGCAGTGATCCGACTTTGAGAGGAATAGCCATGATCAAGAACACGTTCATTACCACTGTCGTTGCCCT
>DDWF01000017.1:2804-3394 GCA_002345845.1 Betaproteobacteria bacterium UBA2293
GTCGGCGTGGCGTCTTACACCACGGTCAATGACAAGGTCGTCACGGTTGGCGCATTCGGCATGGTTATCCTGTTGGATCAGGAGTGACTTGCAATTGCCTGGCGCACACGGAAACCCGGTACCGGACACGACGAAGGAGCAGTCGATGCGCATCCTGATGCTGGGTGCCGGCGGTACGGGCGGTTACTTCGGCGCAAAGATTCACGCTGCCGGCGGCGATGTCAGCTTCCTGGTGAGGCCGGCCCGGGCGGAAAATTTGCAGGCGCATGGCCTGCGCGTAAGCAGCCCGCTCGGCGATCACCACATCAGCCCGAAGATTCTGACCTCGCTGACCGGCGCCACCAATGCCGCTTTCGATGTCATCGTGCTGTCCTGCAAGGCGTACGACCTTGACGCCGCGCTGGATTCGATTGCCCCGGCAGTGGGCCCGCAAACGCTGATCCTCCCCTTGCTGAACGGCATCGCACACCTCGCGCGACTTGACGCACGCTACGGGCCAGCCCGGGTCCTCGGCGGGATTGCCCATCTGGCCGTCACCCTGACCCCCACGGGTGAAATCAGACATCTCAACAACTTCCACCGCCTGATCA
>DDWF01000306.1 GCA_002345845.1 Betaproteobacteria bacterium UBA2293
CCGTCCCACCAGCGCCGACTTTCAAAACGCCCTCGACGAGTAATTGTCGGGGGCGTTTTCACGGCGGCCGGACTACAGGCATTACCTGGGAGGCGATGGGAACCTTGCTCCGCGTATTTGTTGTTATCCGTTCGTTGCTGTGTTCCCCACTGCGGTGGCTGCAAGAATCAGTCGGGCGATTTCGGCCGTGGAATGTACCCCCAGCTTTTCCATGGCATTGTGGCGATGCACCTGCACCGTCTTGTCGCTGATGTCCAGCTTGCGGGCGATGGTTTTGTTGTTCTCGCCCGCCGCGAGGCACTCGGCAACCTCGCGTTCGCGGCTGGTCAGCAAGTTGAGGCGTTCCCTGGTTGCCGCCAGCTGCTGCTGGTCGAGGCTCTGCTTGATGCTCTGCCTGACCGCGCGCCCGACCGCATCGAGCAGCACGTGATCCTTGCAGGGTTTTTCGAGGAAATCGAAGGCGCCGCGCTTCATCGCCTGTACCGCCATGGGCAGGTCGCCGTGCGCCGAGAGAAAGATGATCGGCAGACGGATCGCGCGTTCACTCAGAATCTGCTGAACCTCCATTCCGCCCATCAGCGGCATCATGATGTCGAGCATCAGGCAACCCGGCACATGGCCGGCGTAGCTGTCGAGGAACTCGCGGCCGCTCGCCAGCGCCTGCGTGCGCCAGCCGGCCGAGTCGAGCAGATAGGCCAGCGAACGGCGCATCGCAGCGTCGTCGTCGACGATGTAGATGAGCGCATCCTGTTCATTCATGTGCCGTCTCCTCCGGCAGCCAGAAGCTGGCGCAGACCCCGGCGGCCTCCCCGGTCAGCGTCAGCATGCCGCCGTGGGCGTCGATGATCCACTTGCTCAGGGCCAATCCGAGGCCGAGTCCATCGCTCTTGGTGGTGAAGAAGGGTTCGAACAGGTGGGCAACCTGTTCCTCGGTCAGATTGCCGCCCTGATCGCACACCCCGACGCGGTAACCCTGCGCCTCGCGTTCGAGGCAGACCGTGATCGGGGCTCTGGCCCGGCCCTGCGCGCCCTGGGCATCGATGGCATTCTTGAGCAGGTTGAAAGTCACCTGCTGGATCTGGATCGGATCGGCCCTGACCTGGGTATCACCCTGCCTGACCATCCCTAGCCACTGGATGTTCGCCTCGGGGTGGGCGACCTCGAACAGCTCGACGGCTTCGCGCACATAGGCGAGCAGATTCACCGACTGCATGGTGCTGCCGCCCTTGCGCGCGAAATTGCGGATGCGCTCGATGGTGGCGTCGGCACGCTGGCTTTGCAGCGCGATTTCGTTGCAGCCATCGCGCAGCGGCTCGGGGTCGAGCCGTCCCGCCTCGATACGGCGATCGATGCCGCGCGCGAAGTTCTCGATCGCCGCCAGCGGCTGCTTGAGTTCATGGGCGATCGCGCTGGCCATGCCGCCAAGTACCGCCAGCCGGCCGGCATGGTCGAGCGCCTGCTGGCGTTCCCGCATGGTCTCGGCCATGTGCTCCTTTTCTTCATGCATGCGCTGCAATTCGCGCGTGCGCCGCTTGACAAGATAATCGACGCGGATCGTGTGGATGAGCCAGAAGAAAAGCAGCACCGCGATCGCCAGCAGCGGGTAGCGATGGCGGAGCATGAACTCCTCCAGCGTTTCCTGGTGCGGGTTCGCGTAGCGGCCGAGCTTGAGATCGCGAAACAGCCCGTCGAGCACCGCATAGTGCGCCGGGATCGCCCAGCCGTGGCCGTCTGGCGATTTGGGCATTTCCAGCAGGGCCACGGCCACGTGCCGCGACAAATCGCCGGGAGTGCCTTTCAGGGCGGCGAAGGCCCAGTCGGGATAGAGGCGCGACGAGGTAGCGCAAGGGAAGCCCGGTTTGTTCTTTGGCGCCAGCACGCGCAACTCGCCCGGCTTGAGGGCGCCGCTGGCGACCATTTGTTCGAGCAGGCAGGTCTTGAGCACGCCTGCGTCGGCCTTGCCATCCCGCACGGCGAGGGCAATCGACTGGATCGGGAAACCGGTGTATTCGAGTCGGCCGAGATCCTTCTGCGGGTCGACGCCCGCAAGAACCAGTTCGCGCGCCGCGATCTGGTAGCAGCAGAAGGCCTCGTAGCTGGCGGCCAGCAGGTGCCGGCCCTTCAGGTCCGCAAGTTCGTTCAGCCCGGATTCCGCGCGGACGACGATCGCCGAACCGACGGCCTGGCTCGGCGACAGGGCCAGCGGCGAATCGAGCGTGGCGACGCGCGACACGCCATCCGAATATTCGAACTCGCCGTAGTTGCCGGCGTTGGTGATGAGGAAGTCGACGTTGCCTTCATGCACCGCCTGCCGCAGCTCGGGATGGTCGAGCGCCACGATGACGAACCGATAGCCGGGGACATCCCGGTTCAGCCAGTCGAGCACGTACTGCCATTCCGCTTCGGCTGCCGCCGCGCCCTTGTCGGCGAGCACCGCGACCCGCACTAGCTGGCGGGAGTCCATCGCGAACGCCCCTCCGACGAGAGCGGCGAGCCAGGCGAGCACAAAAATCAACTTTTGTAAATTGAGCATTTCGTATAGCCAGGTAGTCGAACTGCCAATAGCGGAGGAGGGACGGTAATCGTTAGACTTTTTATCCAGCGACAAAAGTGGCTGATTTCATCAATCACTAATATAAAGGAAGCTGAAATGAAAACGATTGTAGTCGCAACCGACGGCTCCGCCGCCGCCGGCAAGGCGGTCGACGTCGCGGCCGCCAGAGCCAAGCAGGAACAGGCCCGGCTCGTCATCATCAATGTATCCGAACCCTTCTGCCCGCTCGGCGTCACCGAGCTGGACGTCAGCGTCTTCGACGACGCGATGAAAAAGGAATCCGCGGCGATTCTCGAAGCCGCGCTCGCACAGGCGCAGGCCGCCGGCGCGAACGCCAGCACGGCGCATGAAATCGGTGCGCCGGCCGAGAGCATCATCGCCATCGCCCTGCGCGAGGGCGCCAGTGAAATCTTCGTCGCTTCCCACGGCCGCCACGGCATAGCGCGCGCCGCCCTGGGAAGCATCTCGAGCCGGGTCGTCGAATGGGCGCCCTGCACGGTTACGGTTGTCAAATAAGGGAGATCGAACATGAGTGAGAAATCAACCCAAGAGGCATATGAAGCAAAGGCGGCCGCGACATTTTCGGCCGAGCGCAAGGAGGACTTCTTTGTACTCGCCGTCGCCGCAATCGTGGTGGCACTGGTATTGACGGGGGCCATCGGGCCCGGCTTCTTCAAGTCCCTGTTCTTCTGATTCGGGAGATTAAAAATGAGCAGTGGTGGAATCGGTGTCGAGTTCAGTCTGAAAAATCTCCCCAATATGTTGCCGGGGCTGATCCTGTGTGCGGTCTTCGGCTGGATGGCGCTCCAGTGGGATGCCACGATGAGCGGCTGGAACCGCGACTTCAAGGAGGCCGAAAAGGGATTGAAGGCGGGTAACGATGGCCAGGCTCCCGCGAGCTTTGCCGAATACAAGCAGA
>DDWF01000315.1:0-2144 GCA_002345845.1 Betaproteobacteria bacterium UBA2293
ACATCCACCACAGCTTCCTGCCCAGTTTCGCCGGCGCCAAACCTTACCACCAGGCCTACACGCGCGGCGTCAAGCTGATCGGTGCCACCTGCCATTACGTGACCAGCGAACTCGACGCCGGACCGATCATCGAGCAGGACGTGATCCGCATCGACCATTCCGATTCGCCCGAGGACATGGTCCGCTACGGCAAGGACATCGAGAAGACCGTACTCGCCCGCGGCCTGCGCTACCACCTGGAAGACCGGGTGCTGGTCCACGGCAACAAGACCGTCGTCTTCAGGTAAAAAATCATGCTGATCTCTCGCGAAAACTCCCTGCTGCTGATCGTTGATATCCAGGCGAAACTGGCGCCGGCCATTTTCGAAGCCGACCTAGTCACCGCCAATGCCGTGCGCCTGCTCACTGCCGCTGACCAACTGGCCGTGCCGGCCTTCGTCTCCGAACAGTATGTGCGCGGCCTCGGCCACAGTCTTGAGGCCATCCGCGAAGCCGGTAGCCAGGCCCGATTCTTCGAGAAGACTCACTTCTCCTGCGCCGCCGAACCGGGCGTCCTCGACCTGCTGCGTACCGCTGGCCGCGGGCAGGTCATCCTGAGCGGCACCGAGACGCACGTTTGCGTGCTGCAAACCGCCTGCGGCCTGCTCGAAGCCGGTTTTCAGGTCTTCCTCGTCGCCGATGCCGCCTCGTCGCGCACTCCGGCCAGCCGCGATGCGGCCATCGAACGCCTGCGCGCTGTCGGCGTGCACATCGTCACTACCGAAATGGTGCTCTTCGAATGGCTGCACAAAGCCGGCACCGACGAATTCCGCGCGCTGCTGCCACTGATCAAGTAGGCGTCACCTACTCCGGATAGACCACCACCGGCGCCGCCGCCAACGGCAGGTAGTGGGTTCGCAGGCCCTGCCCCGGCAACCAGTCGTGCACCAGCAGACCACCCGGCTCCGTGGTATAGGCGAGCGGCCCGGGCTGCAGGGCGATCTGATGCACCGTCGATGGCGCCGTGATCACCGGGCGCCCGGCCAGCGCGCCGAACACCAGCCGATGCACATGACCACAGAGCACGGCTTCGACATTGGGGCGAGTCGCCAGCCAGGCCGCCAGCCGTTCGCCACCGGCACAGGCTATGGCATCCATGCCGGCGATACCGACGGCCAGCGGCGGATGGTGCATGGCCAGCAGAACACGGCGAGCGTCCGGGCAGTGACTGTCCAGCCAGGCCCGTTGACCCTCAGCGAACACACCACCTTCCTCGCCGGCGATCACGCTGTCGATCAACAGCAGGGTGAATTCGCCACAGTCGATCCGCTGACAGGCCAATTCAGGATGTGACCATGGCTGCCCGGCAAAGGCGGCGCGCAAGGCAGGGCGGTGGTCGTGGTTGCCGGGCAGAACAGCAAACTGCCGGCGGCTGGCCAGCAGGGATTCGGCCAGCTGGCGGTAGGTATCCGGCTGGCCATCGTCGGCCAGATCACCGGTCAGCAACAGCAGATCGGCGGCGGGTGCCAATGTCGCCACGCGATCGAGGGCAAGACGCCAGGCAGCCCAGGGGTCGATGCCGCTGTAAAGCCGGCCGGGACGCAGGTGGAGATCGGAAAGCTGGACGATGCGCATGCGACCAGCCTAGCAAAAAAAACGGGCACCCGAAGGTGCCCGAAGGGAGAGAGACTACAAAAACGATTCTTAGTGGTGGTAGGCGCTTTCGCCGTGGGCGGTGAGGTCGAGACCTTCACGTTCCTCTTCTTCCGGCACACGCAGACCGATGACGATGTCGCAGATCTTGTAGGCGATGAAGGCGACGATACCGGACCAGGCGATGGTGATCAGCACCGAGTAGGTTTGCACCCAGACCTGATGCGCCATGTCGAAGGTCTCGGCACCGGTACCGCCCAGGGACGGCGCGGTGAAGACGCCGGTCAGGATGGCGCCGAGGATGCCGCCGATACCATGCACACCGAAGACGTCCAGGGAATCGTCAGCACCGAGCATGTGCTTGAGGCCATTGACGCCCCACAGGCAGACGAAGCCAGCCAGGGTACCGATGATGATGGCGCCCATCGGACCAACCGAGCCGCAGGCCGGGGTGATGGCGACGAGGCCGGCAACAGCACCGGAAGCTGCACCCAGCATCGAGGGCTTGCCCT
>DDWF01000315.1:2222-3163 GCA_002345845.1 Betaproteobacteria bacterium UBA2293
AGCCGAACCAGCCGACCCACAGCATCGAGGCACCGATCATGGTGAAAGTCAGGGAGTGCGGAGCCATCGATTCGCGGCCGTAGCCGATACGCTTGCCGACCATGTAGGCACCAACCAGACCGGCAACACCGGCGTTGATATGGACCACGGTACCGCCAGCGAAGTCCAGCGCGCCGTCACCCAGCAGCATGCCGCCCGGGCCCCAGACCATGTGGGCGATCGGCAGGTAGCAGAAGGTGAACCAGATCACCGAGAAGAGCAGCACCGAGGCGAACTTGATGCGTTCGGCGAAGGAGCCGACGATAAGCGCGCAGGTGATGCCGGCAAAGGTGCACTGGAAGGCGATGAAGGCATACTCGGGCAGCTTCGAGGTCGGCGTGAAGGTGTCCGCCAAGGTGTCGGTTCCGACGCCGGAGAGGAACAGCTTGCTTAGCGAGCCGATATAGGGCGACCCCTCGGTGAAGGCCAGGCTGTAGCCATAGACGACCCACAGCACGGAGATCAGCGAGAAGACGACCAAGACCTGCATGAGCACGGAAAGCATGTTCTTGGCGCGGACCAGGCCGCCGTAGAACAATGCCAGGCCGGGCAGGGCCATGAACAGCACGAGCAGGGTGGCGGTCATCAGCCAGGCGGTGTCGCCCTTGTTGACCGTCGCTTCGACAGCAGGCTCTTCGGCCGGCGCGGCTTCAGCAGCAGCGGGGGCCTCGACGGCGGCCGGCGCAGCAGCCGGAGCGGCGACTTCCGTGGTGACGGCTGCCGGTTCGGCAAGCTTGTCCTGAGCCCAGACGGGGGCGCCGAGGGAAACGGCGCCGACCAGAGCCAGCAATGCAAATAGACGTTTCATGGGTCGCTCCTTAAAGGGCATCGGTACCGGTTTCGCCGGTCCGGATACGAATGACTTGTTCGAGTTCGAAGACAAAAATCTTGCCGTCGCCGAT
>DDWF01000085.1 GCA_002345845.1 Betaproteobacteria bacterium UBA2293
CCGACGGCCTCAACATCCGCTGGCCCGATCCGCCGCTGCAACAAGAAGTACGGCTGCTCAACCACAAGCTCTACGCGGCGCTCGCCTATTGCCGCGCCAACCGCCTGGACCGCGTGGTCATTGACTCGCCGACGCCGCGCCTGGGCATCCTCACCGCCGGCAAGAGCTATCTCGACGTCCGCCAGGCGCTCGACGAGCTTGGTATCGACGATGCGCTGGCTGCCGAGATCGGCATCCGGCTGTACAAAGTCGGCATGGTCTGGCCGTTGGAACCGGAGGGCGTTCGCCATTTCGCCGAAGGCCTGGAAGAGATTCTCGTCGTCGAGGAGAAACGCCAGCTGCTTGAGTACCAGCTGAAGGAAGAACTGTACAACTGGCGCGAGGATGTCCGCCCGCGCATCATCGGCAAGTTCGACGAGAAGGGCGAATGGACGGTCGAAGGCGAAGGTGGCTATCTGGCGCATAGCGACTGGCTGCTGCCGGCGGCCGGCGAACTGGCGGTGGCCAGCATCGCCAGCGTCATCGCCGGCCGTATTGGCCGCTTCTTCACCTCGCCGGCCATCGAGGCCCGTCTGCAACTGATTGCTGCCAAGCAGCAGAGCGGCCGGGCGCCGATCATGCTGGCCGAGCGCAAGCCGCATTTCTGTTCCGGCTGCCCGCACAACACGTCGACCCGGGTACCGGAAGGCTCGCGCGCCGTCGCCGGCATCGGCTGCCATTACATGGTCACCTGGATGGACCGGCAGACCGCGACCTTCACCCACATGGGCGGCGAAGGCGTGCCCTGGGTCGGCCAGGCCCCGTTTACCGAAGAGAAGCACATCTTCGCCAATCTCGGTGACGGCACCTATTTCCACTCCGGCTTGCTGGCCATCCGCCAGGCCATTGCCGCCAAGGTGCCGATCACCTACAAGATCCTCTACAACGATGCCGTGGCGATGACCGGCGGCCAGCCGGTGGACGGCATCCTCAGCGTGGCCCGCATCACCCGCCAACTGGAGGCCGAGGGCGTCGACAAGATGGTCATCGTCACCAACGACCCCGACAAATACGCCGAGATCACCGATCTCGCTCCCAAGGTGCCGGTGCGCCATCGCGACGAACTCGACCGGACCCAGCGCGAGCTGCGCGAATATCCCGGCGTCTCGGTACTGATCTACGACCAGATGTGCGCCACCGAAGGGCGGCGCCGACGCAAGCGCGGCAAGCTGCCGGCGGTCAACCGCCGGGTATTCATCAACGAGGCCGTCTGCGAAGGCTGCGGCGACTGTTCGGTGCAGTCCAACTGCCTGTCGGTGGTGCCGGTCGACACACCCTTCGGCGCCAAGCGGCAGATCGACCAGTCGGCCTGCAACCAGGACTTTTCCTGCGCCAAGGGCTTCTGCCCGAGCTTCGTCAGCATCGAGGGCGGCAGCCTGAAGAAGGGCGTCGCCGCCGCCGACCAGGAGGACTGGCCGTTGCTGCCGTCACCGACCCTGCCGAGCACCGGCGAACCCTACAACCTGCTGCTGACCGGCGTCGGCGGCATGGGCGTGATCACCCTCGGGGCGCTGGTCGGCATGGCCGCGCACCTCGACGGCAAGGGCGTCTCGGCGCTCGACATGACCGGCCTGGCGCAGAAGTACGGCGCCGTGTTCACCCATTTGCGCATCGCCAACCGGCCGCAGGACATTCACGCCGCCCGCATCGCCACCGGTGAAGCCCATGCCGTGCTCGGTGGCGACCTGGTAGTCAGTGCCGGCAGCGAAGCGCAGTCGAAGATGCAGGCCGGACGGACGCGGGCAGTGGTCAGTTGTACCGAGACACCGACCGCCGAATTCACCCGCAACCGCGACTGGCACTTTCCCCAGGCTGGCCTGCGCCGGCAACTGGCCGAGGCGCTGGGCGACGCTGCCGTCGAATTCCTCGACAGCAGCCACCTGGCCCGCCGGCTGATGGGCGACGCTCTGTTCGCCAACATGCTGCTCCTCGGCTACGCCTGGCAGAAAGGCCTGGTGCCGGTTTCGGCAAGCGCCCTCGACCAGGCGATCGAACTCAATGGCACTGCCGTCGAAGCCAATCGCCAAGCCTTCCTCTGGGGCCGCCGCGCCGCCGCCGAACCACAGCGGGTCGCGCGCATCGCCGGCGCCACGAACGCCACTCCGGCTACCGCCCTTTCCCTCGACGAACTGATCGCCCAACGCAGCGAACACCTGACGGCCTACCAGGATGCCCGCCTGGCCACCCGTTACCGCCAGCGCCTGGCAACCATACGCGCCCTCGGTGATGATGAACTGACGCGCCTCGTCGCCGATCAATACGCCCGCCTGCTCGCCCCCAAGGACGAATGGGAAGTCGCCCGCCTTTTCGTTGACGGCAACTTCCAGCGGCAACTGGCCGAGACATTCAGCGGCGACTACCGCCTCGCCTTCCATTTCGCTCCGCCGCTGCTGGCCCGTACCGGCAGCGACGGGCGACCGCGCAAAATCCGTTTCGGACCCTGGCTGCTGCCGGTGCTCAAAGGCCTGGCAGCGCTGCGCCGCTGGCGCGGCAGCTGGCTCGACCCGTTCCGCTTCGCCGCGGACAAGGCGCTCGACCGCCAGTTGCTGGCCGACTACGAGGCCGATCTCGAGTTGATCGCCGGCCGTGCCGATCCAGCGGCCAGTTGCCAACTGGCCGCCTGGCCGACCGCGGTCCGTGGCTTCGGCCCCGTCAGGGCCAAGGCTGCCGCCAGCGCGGCCGTGATCCGGCAAGAAGCGAGGGCTGCGCTAATGGCATAATCGCGGCATGCCCGTCACGCCGCTCCGCCAACTCGCCCTGCAAGGGGCCGCCGTCATCCTCGTCCTCTCCCTTGCCTGGCCCTACTTCGGCTGGCAGGCGGAAGCCATGCCCTGGCTGGAAACCAGCGTCGCCATTGGCGGCGTCGCCTTCTTCTTTGCCACGCTGTCCCGCCAGCCCTGGTGGTGGCGCCTGATCCATGCCGGCTTCATGCCGCTGGTCTGGGCCACCCACCGGCTGGCCATCGATCCCGGCTGGTTCCTGCTCGCCTTCCTGCTGCTGATGCTCGTCTATCGCGGCGCCCTCTCCGGGCAGATTCCGCTCTATCTATCGAACCGGCAGACGGTCGCTGCCCTTGACCGCCTGCTCGAACGGGAAAATGCCGAGCGTTTCCTCGATCTTGGCGCCGGCCTCGGCAGCACCCTGATCCCACTCGCCGACGCCTGGCCGGAACGCCAGTTCACCGGCGTCGAGAATGCCCCGGCGACCTGGCTGGGCAGCCGCCTGCTCGGTGTCGGCCGACCCAACCTGGCGCTGCGCTGGGGCGACTTGTGGAGCGCACCGCTGGCCGGCCAGGATGTCGTTTATGCCTTCCTCTCACCAGCGCCGATGAGCCAACTGTGGGTCAAGGCGCAAGCCGAGATGACGCCGGGCAGCCTGTTCGTCAGCAACAGCTTCCCGGTGCCCGGGGTGCCGCCGGCTGAGGTCATCGAGGTCGAGTGCACACCGCCGCGACCACTGTACTGTTACCGGATGTAGGCCGCATGCTGCGCCGCAAACCCGAGGCCCTCGCCCTGCTGGTTGCGCTGATCAGCACGCTGACCGTGCTCGCGGTCTTCCTTACCGACCTGGTGCTTTCCCGGCAGCGTGACATCGAAGCCGGCGAACGCCGCCTGCACCATTTCGGCATCATGATGGCCGAGCACACGGCGCGCTCCTTCGAGGCCATCGACATGCTGTTGCGCGAAATGGCCTCCGATCTTTCGCTCAGCCGCCGCGACTGGCCCTCCTGGGAAGCCGGCAAGGGCTGGGAGTATGTCGCCCAGCGCCACTCGCGGGCGATGCCGCAATTGCGCGACCTGGCCGTCTTCGACCAGCAGGGCAATCAGCGCTTCATCTCCACCTATTTTCCGCCGCTGCCGATCAATGTCCGCGACCGCCCCTATTTTGCCGCCCTCGAGAATGGCAGTGAGAGCGCCTCCTACGGCCCCTATATCGGTCGCAACTCGGGCCGCTACACCTACGCCATTGCCCGCCGTGTCACCAATGCCGACGGTGGTTTTGCCGGCGCCGCCTTCGCCTCCGTCGAGCCAGCCTACCTGCAGGATTTCTGCTGGTCCAACCGCTTGTCGGACGATTTCGAGGCCGTACTGATCAACGCCCGCGGCCAGGTGGTCGGCTCCTGCCGTCCGGTCGACCTCAGCCGGCAGTCACCCCTGCTCGGCGCCATGGCGGCCGAAGTCCTGTTCGGCGGTCGCCTGCGCGACCAGGTACCGCAAACCGGACTCAGTCGCGGCAATGGGCTGCTGGTATCAGTCTCGCCGGTCCCCGGTTTCAACGACCTGCGCATTCTCACGGCAATTCCGGAAAACACCCTGCTCGCCAGCTGGAGCACCCGCCTGCTCGAACTGGGTACGCTCGGCGCTCTGGTCACCATCGTTCTGCTCGTCGGCGCCCTGATGGTCCGCCGCCAGGTACGCGACATGGCGGCAATGACCGACCAATTGGCTGCCAGCCACGACAATCTGGAAGAACGCGTCCGCTCGGCGACCGAGGAACTGGCCGGACAGAAGGATGCCGCCGAACGGGCCAACCGGGCGAAAAGCCGCTTTCTGGCTGCCGCCAGCCATGACTTACGGCAACCGCTACATGCCTTGTCGCTCTTTGCCGCCGACCTGCAACGCCAGGTGCGCGGCGGCTCGCAGCACGATCTGCCAAGACTGGCGGAACAGATTTCAACATCGACAACAGTGCTCGGTGAACTGCTCGACTCCCTGCTCGACATCTCCCGTCTCGACGTTGCCGGCATCCGCCCGGACATCCGCCCGTTCGCCCTCGCCCCCATGTTCGAACGCCTGAACAGTTCGTTCAAACGCGCTGCCGTCGACCGTAACCTGAGCTTGCGCTTCCGCCCCACCACCCTATGGCTGTCGTCGGATCCGGTCATGGTCGAACGGATGATCGGCAATCTGGTATCCAACTCGCTGCGTTACACCCCAACCGGTGGCCGCATCCTGGTCGCTGCCCGCCTGCGCGGCGAGGAAGTCCGCATCGAAGTGCGCGACAGCGGCGTCGGCATTGCCCCGGAACATCAGGCAGCGATCTTCGCCGAGTTCTATCAGGTCGGCAATCCGGCGCGCGAACCGAACAAGGGGCTCGGCCTCGGCCTTTCCATCATCGACCGACTGGCACGCGTACTCGACGTCAAGGTGATTCTCCTGTCACGCCCTGGGGCCGGCACGACCTTCGCGCTGCACATTCCTCTGCACCGCCCGGCACCGCGAGAACTACCTGAACTCACCAGCAAGTCGGCCGGCTGCGTGCATTTGGTCGGCCAGTCAGCCGAACTGGACAACTGCCGCGACCTGCTCGCCGGCTGGGGCTACACCATCACCCGCGGCAACCCCGGCGAGTTGCCATCGGCCGCCGCGGTCATCATCAGCGATGGCGAGGATGCTGAACAGATCAGCCAGCTCGCCCCGCAGGCGCCGCTGATCGTCGTCAATGCCAGCCGCCAACCGCCACCCAAGGGTGCGCACGCGCTACCGCCACCGATCCGCCCAGCCAAGCTACGGGCGCTGATCGGGCAGCTTCAGAAGACGTTGGAGAAATCAACTCCGTAACGGGCAACGGCCACCAGAGCCTGCGTCCGGCTGCTGACACCGAGCGCCTTGAATACCGCCGTCGCATGGATCTTGACGGTGCCCTCGGAGAGATCGAGCTGATCGGCGATATCGCGATTCGACAAACCACGGACCATCAACGCCAGCACCTGCGCCTGCCGCTCGGTCAGGCCAACTTCGTCCGGGCGAACGCTGATGCGCGACGGCGGCACCGGCGTCGCATCGTCGAGGCGCGCCCCCTGCTGCCCCGTCGGCCGGAAGATGTTGCCCGCCAGCACCTCGCGGATGGCGGACAGCAGGGCCTCGCCGGAAAAAGCTTTGGGAATGAAGCCGGAAGCCCCCAGATTGAGCACCCGGGTGATCGTCGGCGTATCGTCGAAAGCCGAAACCACGGCCACCGGCATCGCCGGATAACGCCGGCGCAGAATGTCGAGTCCGGCGAATCCGTCGATCCCCGGCAACGCGAGATCAAGCAGGATCAGATCGAACTCGCCATCGTTATCGAGCAAATTGAGCGCCGATTCGAAATCCGCCGTTTCCAGCACCGTGACGCGCTCTTCCAGTTGTCCGAGCAAACGCACCAGACCTTCACGAACCAGCGCATGATCCTCAACCACAAGCAGCTTGAGCATTGCGACCCCCTTTATGACCGGGCGCTAATTTATCACCTTGTCACATTTCATGCCTGCATCACTGACGGACGGCCCAAAATCCGCCCATAATCGGTAGGGAAAGTGGTTAAGATGATGTTACCCAACAAGGAGGAGAGAAAAAATGGCTGACGAACAGATCCACGACCCACTGAACTTCATGCGCAACCTCTGGGGCAACATGGGCTTCACCCTACCGGGCATGGTCGCACCGACTTTCGACGTCGACGAACTCGACAAGCGCATCAAGGACATGAAAGCCGTCGAAGGCTGGCTGCGCATGAACCTGTCCATGCTGCAGATGACCATCCAGGGCCTGGAAATGCAGCGCACCACAGTATCCACGGTGCAAGCGATGGGCCAGATGGCCACCAATGCCGCCAAGTCGATGACCCCGGACGCCGCCGAAGCCGCGCCCTCCGCCGCTGATACGTCGGCCTTCTCCGAAGCCGCCATGTGGCCTTGGCAGATGATGCAGCAGATGCGCGAGCAGATGCAGCAAACCGCCGAAGCCGCCGTCCAGGCAGCCAGCGAGGAACAACCGGCAAGCAAGCCGTCACGCAAGGCAAAGAGCAGTCGCTAGTTGCGAGTCGTTAGTTGCCAGCTAGCAATTCAAGCCACTAATAACTCACAACTAAACCACCAACGCCGCCCACAGGGGCAGCGTCAGCATCGAGGCCAGCGTCGTCGCCGAGATCAGCCAGGCGACGCTGCGCCCGTCGCCGCCCATGCGCATGGCCAGGATGTAGGCCGACGAAGCCGTCGGCATGGCGGCGAAGAGGACGACGATCTGCAGATTCAGACCAGTTAGCCCCAACCATGTGCCGACGCCGAGAGCGATCAGCGGCAGGGCGAACAGTTTGACCGCCAGCAGCCATAACGAAAAGACGCGCACGCCAGGCACGTTATCCAGGCGCAAGGCAGCCCCGACGGTGATCAAGCCGAGGGCGATCGAGGCGTCGGCCAGGCGGCCGAGAAAAGCCTGTATCGGTGCCGGCGGTACGAAACCGGCGAGATTGAGCAGGAAACCGGTGGCCGTACCCCAGATCAGCGGATTGCGGGCGATTTCCCGCCACAGGCTGGTTTCGCCGTGGCGGGCCAGCATCCACACGGAAACCAGATTGGCGAAGGGCACGGCGATGCCGACGACAAGGCCCATGGTGGCGATGCCCGGGGCGCCGAACAGCATGCCGGCAACGGCCAGCGCGATGTACGAATTGAAGCGGTAGGCGCACTGAAACAACGAGGCGAAACGCAACGCCGGCAGCTTGGCAAGCCATCCCCCCAGGCCCGCCAGCAGCATGCCGCCGGCCATCGCGGCGAAGGCCGTGGCAATCAGCGGCAGTGCTGCGGCCAGGTCGAGCCGGGTGTTGACGATGGCATTGATCAACAGCGCCGGGAAGAGGATGAAATAGACCAGCTTCTCGACACCATTCCAGAAGTGATCGCCCAGATGCATCCAGCGCCGGATGGCGGCGCCTAGCAAGATCAGGGCGAAATCGGGAAGGAGCAGCAAGGCGGTATTCATGGGCCGATTCTAGAGGCAGCACCGGCGCCGACCAACTGTGGAAAACCGCAAGCCGGCTTGACCGCTGCCGGCAAAGCTTCAATACTCCGCCGGCAAGGAGAATTTCATGAATCCTGAATGGTGGTACTGGGTCGTCGGTGGCATCGCCCTGATCCTCGCTGAACTGATCGTTCCTTCGTTTTTCATTGTCTGGTTCGGTCTCGGCGCCCTGATCGTCGGCCTGCTGGCGTTCGCCTTCGAGCTCTCCCTCCCGGCCCAGCTGGCTACGTGGACACTGGCTTCGCTGGCCATGGTCTGGTTGTGGTTCAAGGTTTTCAAGCAAAGCTTCCAGAAAACCCGGGCCGGCACGGCCGACGGCGATGTGATTGGCGAGATCGGTCTGCTGGTTGGCGCCGTCGCCCCGTTCGAGCGTGGCAAGGTACGTTTCCAGCGGCCGGTGCTGGGCGCCGATGAATGGGTCTGCATGGCCGACGCGCCCATCGCCGCCGGCGAGCGGGTCCGGGTGATCAGCGTCGAAGGCAGCTTTCTCAAGGTCGGCAAGGCCTGAGGGCCAGCACACAGAAAGGCAAGGAAAATGGATATGAATGCAGGTTTCATGATTACCCTGGCGATACTGGTCTTCGTCGTCGTCACCATTGCCAAGGGCGTGCGCATCGTCCCGCAGGGTGAGGAATGGATCGTCGAGCGCCTGGGCAAGTATCACGGCACGCTGAAGCCCGGCCTTAACATCGTCATTCCTTACCTGGACCGGGTCGCCTACCAGCTGGTGACCAAGGACATCATCCTCGACGTCCAGGAGCAGGAGGTGATCACCCGCGACAATGCGGTGATCCTGACCAATGCCATCGCCTTCATCAAGGTCACCGACCCGGTCAAGGCTGTTTACGGCATCACCGATTTTTCCGAAGCTATCCGCAACCTGATCATGACCACGCTGCGCTCCATCGTCGGCGAGATGGAACTGGATGAAGCCCTTTCCTCGCGTGACAAGATCAAGGCCCGCCTGCGCGAAAGCATCGCCGACGAGGCGGTGGACTGGGGCCTGACGGTGAAGTCGGTCGAAATCCAGGACATCAAGCCTTCGCAATCGATGCAGAAGGCCATGGAGATGCAGGCGGCAGCCGAGCGCGAACGCAAGGCAGTGGTGATCCGCGCTGAAGGCGCCAAGCAGGCGGCCATTCTCGAAGCCGAAGCGCGCCTGGAATCGGCCAAACGCGATGCCAATGCCCAGGTGATGCTGGCCGAAGCCTCGGCCGAGGCGATCCGCCGCATCACCGCCGCCATCGGCGAGCAGACCGGGCCAATGTCCTACATGCTGGGCGAAAAGTACATCGCCGCCCTGGAGCGCATGGGCGAAAAGGACAATGCCAAGGTCGTCGTACTGCCGGCGGATCTGCAGGAAGCGGTCAAGGGTTTGTTCGGCCGCCGGGGATAAATGCCAGGCCTTCAATGGGCGAGCTAGCACCAGTTCGTTTTTTACGAACACAGACCGCACCCATAGTCTGATTATCCAGAAGCAGATCTCCTCTATCATCGCGAGCAAGTTCCGCCCTGTTGGCTGAACCCTTCGGACTAGTCGCCGAAGCTGTCCCACTCGCGTAACAAGAGGAGTACCCAGATGAACAATCTGCACACCCAGACAGTCGCTCTGCCACGTTCTGGCGGCGAATCCGTATTGTCCAGCAACAAGGTGATCCGCAACACCTACATGCTGCTTTCCATGACCCTGCTTTTCGCCGCCGCCACGGCCGGTGTTTCGGTCGCCCTCGGTCTGCCGCATCCGGGCCTGATCATCACCCTGATCGGCTACTTCGGCCTGCTCTACGCCACCAGCAAGTTGCGCAACAGTGGCTGGGGCCTGGTCTCGGTCTTCGCCCTGACTGGTTTCATGGGCTACACGCTCGGCCCCA
>DDWF01000003.1 GCA_002345845.1 Betaproteobacteria bacterium UBA2293
CATCCCCTTCATGCGCCATGCGCTGAAGTTCAACATCATTTCACTCATCACCTTCCTGCTGGCCGTCTTCTTCCTGGCCACCAAAGGCCTGCATCTGTCGGTCGAATTCACCGGCGGCACGCTGATCGAGGTCAAGTACGAACAAAGTGCCGATCTCGAGAAGATTCGTCAGACGCTGGGGAAGAACGGCTTCTCGGATTACACGGTACAGAACTTCGGTTCCTCGCAGGATGTGATGATCCGCTTGCCGCTGCGCGACGCTCAGGAAAGCGCCAAGCAAGGTGAGCAGGTGATGCAGGCGTTGACTGCCGAAACCGCCGGGGCCAGCCTGTCACGCGTCGAGTATGTCGGCCCGCAGGTCGGCAAGGAGCTCGCCGAAAATGGTGCGCTGGCGCTGCTGGTGGTAATCATCGGCATCATGATCTACCTCGCCTTCCGCTTCGAGTGGCGTTTCGCAGTCTCGGCAATCATCGCCAACCTGCACGACGTGATCATCATCCTCGGCTTCTTCGCCGCCTTCCAGTGGGAATTCTCGCTGTCGGTGCTGGCCGCCGTACTGGCCGTACTCGGCTATTCGGTGAACGAATCGGTGGTCGTCTTCGACCGGGTGCGCGAAACCTTCAAGCGGGTGCGCGGCCTGAGCACGCCGCAGGTACTCGACCACGCGATCACCAGCACGATCAGCCGGACCATCATCACCCATGGCTCGACCCAGATCATGGTGCTGTCGATGCTGATCTTCGGTGGAGCCACGCTGTATTACTTCTCGCTGGCCCTGACCATCGGCATCTGCTTCGGCATCTACTCCTCGGTGCTGGTCGCCAGCCCGCTGGTCATGTGGCTGGGCGTCTCGCGCGAACAGTTCATCAAGCCAAAGAAGGTCATCGAAGGTGCCAACGAGGACGGCGCCGTCGTCTGAGCATCCCGCTCACCATGAAGAAAGCCGCCCATGGGCGGCTTTCTTTTTGCTCTCTTACCAGTTGGGCGTTTCCGCTGCCGGCGGTGGTGGCGGCGGTTCCGGCAACCAGGCGCCGCTGGCGCCATAGACCGCGACCCCGGCCAGGATCAGGGCAAATACCAGGGCCGGCAGACTGCCGCCCCGCGCATCCTCGCCTTCGCCCTCGCGCCAGCCGGTGATCATCGGCTTGACCAGGTTCTTTTTCTTGACCCGCATGTAGAAGGCAATCGCTGCCAGATGCAGGCCGATCAGCGCATACAAGGCATTCGAGGCGAGATGGTGCAGACCGCTCAAGCGGTTGCTCAAATCTCTGCCAACCAGATCGTAGAGCGGGCCGTTGAAGGCAATATCGTCATTGGCGAACAAACCGGATACGGCCTGGAAGGCAACCAGGGCAAGCACGGCAAAGACCGACAGGGCGCCCAGCGGATTGTGCCCCGGCTGGCGCCATTCACCGAGCAGATAAGCCTTGATCCTGGCCGCGGTCGGAAAGAAGTGAGCAAAACGGGCATAGGTCGAGCCAAACACGCCCCAGATCAGACGGAAGACGATCAGACCAACGATGACGAGGCCGATCCGGCCGTGCCAGACGATCAGGTTGCCACCCAGCTGGCCGCTGATGATGGCGGCAGCGATGGCCAGGACAAGCAGCCAGTGAAACAGGCGGGTAGGCAGGTCCCAGAGGCGATGGCGGGTGCTGTTCATGATCTTTTCTCTTGTCCTCAAAAAGCAAAACAGGCGCCCGCGGGCGCCTGCGATTAGCGCATGGTAAAGCTTACTTCTTCATCTTGAAGTCGTCGTGGCAGCCCTTGCAGGTGCCACTGAGCTTGCCGAACTGCTCCTTGACCGCTGCAGCATCGCCGCCGGCGGCCACCTTGGCCATTTCGTTGGCTTCCTTGTTGAAGGCCATGGCCACCTTGCCGACACCTTCCTTGTTGGTGAAGAACTCGGGCTTGACGCGGGTTTCCTCCCAGCCCTTGCCCTTGTCGGTACCCGGCAGGTAGAGCGAGCCCATGCCGGAGTTGGCGATGGCCTGGATGACGGTGGCGGCCTTGACCACATCTTCCTTGTTGTAGGTGCCTTCGACATTCATTTTGATGCGCGCCATGCTCCAGGCCATGGTGGTATAGGCCGACTGGCGGAACTTGATGGCGTCCTCCGGCTTGACTTGGGCGACAGCACCGCCGGCCAGGGTGAGGCCGAGTACGGCAAGCATGAGCTTCTTCATTGGTGTTCTCCATTAATGGTAAGACGGGCGAGCGAATTGTAACGACTTCATATGACGCATTCTGTAACCAAAGTTACACAGCTGGCATGTCATCAAGAATTCATGTGGATAACACGCAAAATATGTCAATTTACAACCTTGTCATTGATGGCTAATACTTTTGATATATATCGAATTCATCGCCTGACGAATCGCGCACAATCTCCCGGCACATAACGGGAAGGGGATTGCGCGTGGATGACGGCCAGCGGCTTACGGGGCAGATCACGGTAGACCGGCTCAGCCGCCGATCGACGTTGATTTTCCTGCTGCTGGCGCTGGTCGCCGTATTTACCTATTTCCTACTCGCCGGGGAAGCGGCAGATGATCGGGCCAGCGCCGCCGAGATCAACAACGCTGGCAAACGGCGCATGCTGTCGCAGCGCATCGGCCTGCTCAGCAGCCAGTACCTGCAGCAGCAGAAGGCCGAGGACATTGCCGAACTGGCCGCCGCACTGAAACAGATGGCGTCCATCCATGCCGCGCTGACGCAGGGCAGTTCCACATTGGGCATTCGCGCCCCGCACAGTGAGCAGTTGCGCGCCAGCTACGCCGGCCCGGACGGCGTTGATGCCGCCATGCAGAGTTTCCTGGCGCTCGGCGATGAAATGCTGCAACGCGTTGCCAATGGCGGCAATTACCAGGCCAGCGCCGACGAGCTGATCCGCATCAGCCGCGGCGAGCTGCTGGTCGCGCTTGACCTGCTGGTCGATCAGTATCAGATGGAAAGCGAGGCCAATACCGATACGCTGCGCCTGCTGCTGTGGTGCTCTCTACTGGCCGCCCTCGCCCTGCTCGGTTTCTCGGCCTTTGGCGTGCTGCGGCCGCTGATCGTCCAGGTCCGACGCTCGCTTGACGAGCAGGCGGCATCGGAAAAGGCCTTGCACCAGGCCGTCGAAAAGAATCACCTGATCCTGCAAACGGCCGGCGAAGGCATCTTCGGGGTCGACCGTGACGGTCGCATCGGTTTTGCCAACCCGGCCGCCGCCGCCCTGCTCGGCTGTGACAGCGAACAATTGCTCGACCTCGCCAGTCATCACGACATCATGCACAGCAGCGCCGGCTGCCCGATCTGCCAGGTGCTCGATGATAGTCACGGGCTGCGCCGTTCGGACGGACACTTTCGCCGTCCCGGCGATGCCGCCGGCTTCCCGGTTGAATACACCGTGGCGCCGCGCCCGGACGGCGATGGGGCAGTCGTTTCCTTCCGCGACATTTCCGAACGCCGGCTGGCCGAGGCCAAGCTGCAGCGCTTCCAGCAGCGCCTGGTCGACGCCATCGAGGCGCTCGATGACGCTTTCGCCTTGTTCGACGAAGAGGATCGACTACGCCTGTACAACCTGCGCTTCACCGAGGCCTTCCCGCTGCGCGGCGAGGTCATCCGGCTCGGCATGCCATTCCCCGAATTCATCCGCGCCATCGCCGAACAGCAGTTCTACGCCGTGCCCGGCGAGCAGATGGCGGACTGGGTCACGCAGCGCCTGGAAGTACATCGGCGCGCCGAAGGCTCGAGCGAGATTCCGCTGGCGGGTGGTCGCTGGCTGCGTGCCACCGAACGCCGCACGCGTGAGGGTGGCACGGTGGTGATCTGGACCGACGTCAGCCACCTGAAGCAGGCCCTGATCGCTGCCGACCAGGCCAGCCGGGCCAAATCGGAATTCATGGCGCGCATGAGCCACGAGCTGCGCACGCCGCTCAATGCCATCCTCGGCTTCGCCCAGGTGCTCGAACGCGGCCTCGACGCACCGCTGAGCGCCGGCCAGTTGGAATGCATCGCCCACATCCTGCAGGGCGGCCGCCATCTGCTGGCCCTGATCAACGAGGTGCTTGACCTGTCGGCGATCGAAGCCGGGCATCTGCACATCGAGATGGAAGGCCTGGCCCTGGCGCCGCTGCTGAAGGAATGCCTGGCACTGGTGGCGCCCCAGGCGGTCGATCGCCAGGTCCGGCTGAGCGCTGGCGACTGCGCCGGCCTGCATGTCCGCGGTGATCGCAAGCGGCTCAAGCAGGTGCTGCTCAACCTGTTGTCCAACGGCATCAAATACAACCGGGTCGGCGGTCAGTTGACGCTGACCGTCAAGGAAAGCACCGACGGCATTCGCCTGACCGTTTCCGACACCGGCCAGGGCATTCCCCCGGACCTGGCGCAGCGCGTCTTCCAGCCCTTCGACCGTCTCGGTGCCAGCCAGGTAGAAGGGACCGGCATCGGCCTGTCGATCACCCGCCGCCTGGTCGAACTGATGGGCGGCCGAATTGGCTTCGACAGCGTCGTCGGCGTCGGCACCACCTTCTGGGTGGAACTGGCAGCGACCGCCGGCGAATATCCGGCCACCGACGACGAGGATGTCTGCCTGGCCGCCGCCCTGCCCCCGCCGCCGGTCAGCCCGGTAAACGACAACCCCAAGGCGGCCCCCAGCGTCCTGGCCATCGGCCTCGATCCAGCCGACCACGAGATGCTGCGCCTGATCGTCAGCACGCTACGCGGCCCCCAGTTGGTCACCGCGGCCAACCTGGCGGAAGCCCGCGCCATCATCGGCGGCCTGGGCTGTCGCGCAGTCGTCGCCGACACCGTACTGGTGCATCAGCTACTGCTTGACCTGCCGCCAGCTGAAAACGTCCCCCCCTTCGTCATCGCCATCGGCGAGCGCCTGAAGCCGCACTTCGCCGATGCGCGTATCGGCCACTGGCAACCGAAGCCGATGAAGATTCGGGAAATCGCCCGCATTTTGAGAGAAGCCACGACATGAGCCTGCACAAGCGATCGCTTATCGCCAAAGAGCGTTTTCACCACGCCCGTATCCTGGTAGTCGATGATCAGCCGGGGAATGTCCGGCTGCTT
>DDWF01000226.1 GCA_002345845.1 Betaproteobacteria bacterium UBA2293
CGAACATCAGGCCCTGATCGCCGGCGCCCTGGCCGAGGTTGTCGTCGTAGGCGGCATTGACGCCCTGGGCGATGTCCGGGCTCTGCTTGTCGTAGGCGACGAGCACGGCGCAACCCTTGTAGTCGATGCCGTAGTCGGTGTTGTCGTAACCGATGCGCTTGATCGTGTCGCGGGCGACCTGGATGTAATCGACGTTGGCGGCGGTGGTGATTTCCCCGGCGAGGACGACCAAGCCGGTGTTGCACAGGGTCTCGGCGGCGACGCGGGAATGCTTGTCCTGGGCCAGGATCGCGTCGAGGATGGCGTCGGAAATCTGGTCGGCGACCTTGTCCGGATGGCCTTCGCCAACCGATTCCGAAGTAAAGAGGTAATCACTCATTGGGTGCTCCAGTGGTCCTTTGTTCCGGCGTTACCGGCTTCGGACCACGAGCAGGTGACGCTTTAGCAGAATTTGTGAATCGCCCCGCAAGTTGTCTGTTTAACTCGGCGATCCCATAATGTTACCCTTTTCGTGGCGACCATCAACCCCCGGAGCGGCATGGTTTTTGTATTCAGGATTCTTTCCCGCCTGCCCCTGTGGCTGGTTCACCTGCTCGGCGGCTGGCTCGGCCGGCTGACTTATCTGTCGTCGCCGACCTATCGGCGCAACCTGCGCAGCAATATGGCCCAGGCTGGTATCGACCCGTCACTGCATGGCGCCGCTGCCGCCGAGGCGGGCAAGCAGATGATCGAGCTGGCGCGCATCTGGCTGCGGCCGCTGGAGGAAGCCAATGCCCAGGTGGTCGAGGTTGTCGGCTGGGAACTGGTCGAGGCGGCGCAGCGGGCTGGCAAGGGCATCGTCTTCCTGACGCCGCATCTCGGCTGCTTCGAAATCACCGCGCAGTATCTTTCTGCCTATGGCGACATCACGGTGCTTTACCGGGCGCCGAAATCGGCGGCCGCACAGGAGCTGATCCTGACCGGGCGCAAGCGTGCCCAACTGCATCTGGCGCCGGCCGACCTGTCCGGCGTGCGTTCGCTGATCAAGGCGCTGAAAAAGGGCCAGATGGTCGGCATGCTGCCGGACCAGGCGCCGAAAACCGGCGAGGGCGTCTGGCTCAAGTTCTTCGGCCGCCACGCCTACACCATGACGCTGGCTGCCCGGCTGACCGAGACTGCCGCCGTGTCCTTGCTGACCTGGGGCGAACGCTTGCCCGGCGGGCGTGGCTACCGAATTCATTTTTCCGTACCCAGTCAGCCACTGAACGGCTCGACGATCGAGCGCGCACAGCAGATCAACGGTGAGATCGAGGCATTGATCCGCCAATGCCCGACGCAATACTTGTGGGGCTACAACCGTTACAAACAGCCGCGTGGCGCCGAGCCGCCGCCGGTGGCAAATGATGTCTGAAAGGCTAATGGTGCGGCGCAGCAAAAAGCATCATGCCGGCGTGTCAGTTGCATTAGAATGAAAAGCCTCGTCATGCCTGAGTGATTGCCGTTGAGGGCCGGGCGGGGAAAGGGCAGTCAGCTAGCGGGAGCAGCTTTCTTTACTGAAAGCGTTTCGAGAGCTGACCATCTGGGGAACAGAGGTCTTACAAAAAATGAACAACCTGAACATCCAAATCCGTCCCGTGACACCGCCGGATGTCCCGGCAATTTCCTCGCTGGCCAGGGAAATCTGGCAGGCTACCTATCCCGGCATCATCACCCAGGAACAGATCGATTTCATGCTCGAACAGCGTTATGGGCATGAGCGGCTGTACGACGACCTCGAGGATGCCGACAAGTGGCTGGACCAGGCTTTTCAGGTCGACCGGCGGGTCGGCTTTGCCTTCAGCGAAATCTACAAGGGTGAGTTCAAGCTGGACAAGCTCTATATTCATCCAGACGTTCAGCGCCAGGGCGTCGGTGGCCAGTTGATCGGCCACGTGGCCGCCCGTGCCGCCAAGCTTGGTTACCCCTTTGTCATTCTGCAGGTCAACAAGCGCAACGCCAAGGCCATCAATTCCTACATGAAGTACGGGTTTGCGGTACGAACCTCGACGATGGATGACATTGGTGGCGGCTTCGTCATGGACGACTTCGTGATGGAGAAAAAACTTTAGGAATTTGAGATAACGCCCTGTCCCTGTTATGCTTTTTTGAACAATACGCGGAGCGTTTCGTGAAACTCAAATTCCTCAAGATGCACGGCCTGGGCAATGATTTCGTTGTCCTCGACGGCATTCGCCAGGCCATCTCGCTGACGCCGGAGCAGTTGCGCTACCTGGGCGACCGCCATTTCGGCGTCGGCTGCGACCAGATCCTGTTGGTCGAGAAGCCGACCCAGCCGGGCGTCGATTTCCGCTACCGCATCTTCAATGCCGNNAGCAGTGCGGCAACGGCGCGCGCTGTTTCGTCCGTTTCGTCCACGAGGCGGGTCTGACCGACAAGCGCGAGATTCGCGTCGAGACGCGCAGCGGCATCATCGTGCCGCGTCTGGAAGCTGATGGCAGCGTCACCGTCGATATGGGGGTACCGCGCTTCCAGCCGCAGGAAATTCCCTTCCTCCATGATGACGATGTGGTCATCTACAACCTCGATGTAGCCGATGAGACACTGGAGATCAGCGTCGTCTCGATGGGTAATCCGCATGCCGTACAGGTTGTTGACTGCGTCGACGGCGCTCCGGTCGAGGACCATGGGCCGCTGATCGAGAATCACGAACGCTTTCCGCAACGGGTTAACGCCGGCTTCATGCAGGTCGTCGACCGCCATGCGATCAAGCTGCGCGTCTATGAGCGTGGTGCCGGCGAGACGCTGGCTTGCGGTACCGGCGCCTGTGCCGCCGTGGTCGCCGGCATCCGTCGCGGCCTGCTCGATTCGCCGGTGCGCGTTGCCACCCGCGGCGGCGAATTGACCATAGTCTGGGGCGGCGCTGACCGGCCTGTGCTGATGACCGGCCCGGCCGTCACCGTGTTTTCCGGAGAAATTGAACTATGAGCGCCATGTTTCCAGAAGAAATCGCCGAGTACCTGAAGAACAACCCCGGCTTCTTCGAGCAGTACGCTGACCTGATGGCGCAGATTTTCGTGCCGCATCCGCATGGCGGCCGCGCCGTCTCGCTGGCCGAGCGCCAGATGCTCAGCCTGCGCGAGAAGAACCGGGCGGCGGAGAGCAAGCTGGCCGAACTGATTGCCTTTGGCGAGGAAAACGACGCGATCAGCGAAAAAGTGCATCGCCTGGCCGTCGGCCTGGTTGCTGCCGAGACCTTCCAGGCGGTCATTCATCTGCTCAATTTTCACCTGCGCGATGATTTCGCCGTGCCGCATGTTGCCCTGCGTCTGTGGGACAAGCCGGAGGGTGTTGAGGATCTGCCGGAGTTCGCCGCGGTCAGCGAGGAACTGCAGGTATTTGCCGAGACGCTCGGCCGTCCCTACTGCGGTTCCACCGCCGGTTTCGGCACGGCTTCGTGGTTCGGCGAACCCGCCACGCACATTCGCTCGCAGGCCTTGATCGCCCTGCGCAACGGCGGCGGTACCATCGGCATGATCGCGCTGGGCAGCGAAGAGGCGCAGCGCTTCTATGCCGACATGGGCACGCTGTATCTCGAACGGCTCGGTGAAATGGTGTCCGCCGCGCTGGCCCGGGTGACCA
>DDWF01000150.1:0-1392 GCA_002345845.1 Betaproteobacteria bacterium UBA2293
GGTGACGGTCGAAGGGGCAACCCGGTACTTGCCGCAACCATTTTTCGTGATCGCCACACAAAACCCCTCCCACCAGATTGGCACATTTCCCCTGCCTGAATCACAGCTCGACCGTTTTCTGATGCGGATTGAACTGGGTTATCCCGACCACGCTGCTGAACGTGCCCTGCTGGAAGGACGCGACCGCCGCAGCCTGCTGGCCGAAACCCCGCCGCTGCTATCGCCAGAAATCCTGCTGGCCGAGCAGGCCCGCGCCGCCACAGTGCGCGTGACGGCGCCACTCTTTGATTATGTGCAGGCCCTGGTCGCCCACACGCGCAACGCGCCGGAATGGAAGACCGGTCTATCGCCGCGCGCCGGCCTCGGCCTGATCGCCGCTGCCCGCGCCTGGGCGCTACTCGATGAGCGCAACCATGTCTTGCCGGAAGACGTCCAGGCGGTATTACCCGCAGTCGCCGTGCATCGCCTGCCGACCGCCGGAGATACCCGCAGTGCCACTGAAATTGCCCAGGCATTGATCGAGGCCGTACCCCTGCCGTGAAAATCTGGGTCGATGCCGATGCCTGTCCGGCAGCCATCAAAGACATTCTTTACCGCGCCGCTAACCGGGCGCAGCTGCCATTGACGCTGATCGCCAACCAGATGCTGCGGGTGCCGCCTTCGCCGTGGATCCGCGCCTTGCAGGTGCAGTCCGGGTTCGACGTCGCCGACCAGCGCATTGTGCAGGAAGTGGCAGCCGGCGATCTGGTGATCTCTGCCGACATCCCGCTCGCCGCGCAGGTGGTCGCCAAGGGCGCCCTGGTGCTCGATCCGCGTGGCGACCTGCTCGATGCAAGCAACATTCAGGAACGGCTGACGCTGCGCAACTTCATGGATGGTTTGCGCAGCGGCGGTGTCGAAACCGGGNNCCAGGCCAAAGCCGGAAAACAGCGTCAGGCCGGAAGCCAGCACGGCGACGAGACAGATCGTCAGATAGTCAATCTGCATTCAGGCTAACTTTCATGGCGGCAGACACCACCCCTGATGATGAAATCTGTCTTTCCCGTGCGTCATCCCCGAATGCTTTTATCGGGGACGGGAATCCATACTGTGGCGGTCAGACTGATGGACTATGATTCCCGCCTTCGCGGGAATGACGGTGGTTGAATTGTGTTTCACGTTAAAAGTCGGCGCTGGCGGGACAAAGTGCCCCGNNCCCCGCAGCGGGTATGAAATGCCCCACATGGGGTACGGCGCAGCCGGCGCGCCGCGTCACATCGGACGGCGCAGCCGACACACCGCCTAACATCGGGGACGGCGACTTATAATCGCCGACCTTAACTCTTGCCCGATTCGCCATGTCCAGCGCACCTGTCAAAACCCTCGACACCTTCACCAATCCGGCTCCGCAAC
>DDWF01000150.1:1461-3023 GCA_002345845.1 Betaproteobacteria bacterium UBA2293
TGAAGAGCCTGAAGCTCTACATCTGGAGCTTCCGTGACGAAGGGCATTTTCACGAGGATGTCACCAACCGCATCCTTGACGATCTGGCCAGGACGCTGAAGCCTCGGTTCATGCGCCTGACCGCGCGTTTTTTTGTGCGCGGCGGCATTTTCACCAATGTCGTTGCCGAGCACCGCAAGAAGGGCTGGAAACCGCTAGCGCCGGTCGACCTCGCCAGCTTCCCGTCCCAATCGAACACCCGCGGCTGATCTTTTCCTGCCATGAACCCCAACCTCGACAAACTGCAGCCCTATCCTTTCGAGCGGCTGCGAGAACTGTTCGCCGACAGCACGCCACCCGACGGATTGCAGGAAATCAAGCTGCATATCGGCGAGCCGCAGCATCCCACGCCGCAATTCATCAAGGATGCGCTCGCGGCCAATTTCGGGGGCCTCGCCAACTATCCGACCACCAACGGCTCCGACGAGCTGCGTCAATCGATTGCCGACTGGATCGGCCGGCGCTTCATGATTCCCGCACCGGACAGCGCAACGCAGATCCTGCCGGTGACCGGCTCGCGCGAAGCGCTGTTCGCCATCGCCCAGACGGTGATCGAAGCCAAACACACAAAACCGGTCGTTATCTCGCCCAATCCGTTCTATCAAATCTACGAAGGAGCAGCACTGCTGGCCGGGGCCCGGCCGTTCTTCATGAACACCACGCCGGAAAATGGTTTCCGCATGGACTGGGCGCGCGTGCCGGAAGAAATCTGGCAGCACTGTCAGCTGGTCTATGTCTGCTCGCCCGGCAACCCGACCGGCAAGGTGATGACGCGCGACGAGTGGCAGACCCTGTTCGACTTGTCCGATCGCTACAACTTCGTCATTGCCGCCGACGAATGCTATTCCGAGATTTATTTCGACGAGAAGAATCCGCCGCTGGGCGGCCTGCAGGCCGCGCACCAGTTGGGGCGCACCGATTACCGCAATTTGCTGATGTTTTCCAGCCTGTCGAAGCGCTCGAATGTGCCGGGCATGCGCTCCGGCTTTGTCGCCGGCGACGCGGCCATTCTCAGGAAATTCTGGCTCTATCGCACCTATCAGGGCTGCGCCATGAGCCCGCCGATCCAGGCGGCCAGTGCGGCGGCCTGGCGCGATGAGGTGCATGTACGCGATAACCGCAGCCTGTATGTCGAAAAGTTCCGCCAGGTCACGCCAATCATTGCGCAGCACCTGCCAACCGCACTACCCGATGCCGGGTTTTACCTGTGGGCCTCGGTCGCGACGACCGGACTTTCCGACACCGCATTCGCCCGCGAACTACGCCGCCAATATAATGTAACCGTCCTGCCCGGCAGCTACCTGGCGCGCGATGCGGCGGGTTCGAATCCCGGCAGCAACTTCATCCGTATCGCACTCGTCGCCGGCGTTGAAGAATGCCGTGCTGCAGCACGGCGCATTGATGCCTTCTGCCAGTCGCTTTAACCCAACTTAAAACAATCAAGGGGAAACCGTCATGTCCGAATTGCAAATACTCATCGAGCAGGCCTGGGAAGACCGCGCCAACCTGAAACCCGGCGCCGC
>DDWF01000007.1 GCA_002345845.1 Betaproteobacteria bacterium UBA2293
GAGGCGCGCCAGGACACCACCGTGGTCATCCACCCGCTGACCGACAACCGCCGCGTACTGCCGCTGGAGAAGAAAGGCGAGCTGGTGCATGCCCATCCCGACTTCCAGATCGTGATTTCCTACAACCCCGGCTACCAGTCGCTGATGAAGGACTTGAAGCAGTCGACCAAGCAGCGTTTCGGCGGCCTCGACTTCACCTATCCCGAGCACGCCATCGAAACCGAGATCGTGGCGCACGAATCCGGCACCAGCGCCGAGATGGCCGGCAAACTGGTGTCGATCGCCGAGCGTTCGCGCAACCTCAAGGGCCACGGACTCGACGAAGGCCTGTCTACCCGCATGCTGATCTACGCCGGTTCGCTGATCGCCAAGGGTGTCAACCCGCAGGCCGCCTGCCGCGTCGCGCTGGTCCGTCCGATCACCGACGACCCCGACATGCGCGATGCGCTCGATGCCGCGGTAACCACCTTCTTCTAAGGGCGATCCGCCATGTCGTTCAATCTTGCTGATTATGCCGAACTGCTGGAGGACCTGTCGCCGCACAGCCAGAATGCGTTGCAGGCCAATTGGCACGAAGCGACCAAGGTGTTCTCGCCGCGCGGCCTGGACAATTACCTGAAGGGTACGGCCGCCATTCGCGGACTCGGCAAGGGCGATTCGCTGGTGGAAACCTGGATCGAGGAAGCGCCGATGGTCGCCAAGGAGGTCGGCGAGGACGTCGTCGGCGACCTGGCGACGGCCTGTCTCGAACTGGCCTCGCGAACCTCGGGAACGGTGATCGAGCTGCTGCTCGCCACCTCGGCCACCGCCGCCAACCGGCTGGGCGATGCCGAGCTGTTCATCAAGTACCTGCAATTCATCAATACCCTGATCGCGCAGGCGCCGCGTGGCGTACGGCCGATGCTGGACAAACTGGAGGTGCTGTTCCAGCACCTCACTCTCGGCGGCCTGCGCCGCTGGGCCTTGTGGGGCGCCCATGCCCACCGCACCAACTACGAAGAACAGATCCGCTATTTCAGCCTCGATTCCAAGGAGTCGCTGGCGATGCTGCAGAAGGAGCGCAAGGGCACCCTGCTGGTGGACGTACAGCGACGCATCAACATGTATCTGCGCGCCTTGTGGGCCCGCGACTTCTTCATGCGTCCGACGTCGGGCGACTTCGAAACCCGCGAAGGCTACCGCCCTTACATCGAGGACTATCTGTTGCATGTACCGGATGCGTTCGACGATTTCACGGTCGAGGGGCGGGAACCGGTGTCTGGTCTGGAGCTGTATCGTGCCACGGCAGCTCATTGCGCTGCCCATGTGGTCGAAACCAGGCTGCCGATCTCCGCCGAGGCGCTCAATCCCATGCAGATGGCGGTGATCAGTGCCATCGAGGATGCGCGCGTGGAGGCTCTCTCAATCCGGCGTTTCCCCGGGCTCAAGCAACTCTGGAGCAAGCTGCATACGGCCACGCCCGAGATGAATGGCAGCATGGGCGATTATCTCAACCGTCTTGCACGCGCCCTGCTTGACGACAGCCATCAGGACAACGATCCATGGATCGTCGAGGCCCGTGCGCTGTTCGCACTTGCGCAGACGCAGGACAGGCTCGACAACAACCAGACCTCCTGGGAAATCGGCGTCCAGCTCGCGCACAGCTTCAGCCAAAAACGCATCCCGTTCAATCCGCGCACCGATCTTCTCACCGCCCCCTACCGCGACGACAACCGCTACTTCTGGGAATTCGAGGAATTCGATTTCAACAAGGCCGCCAGTGCCGGCTACGAGTCCATCAAGCAGGTGCGCAAGTACGTCAACGTGATGGAAATGGCCAACGAGATCGATGTCGAAACGGCCGGCGACGATGCCGAGGAGATCTGGGTGCTCGGCACCGAGCTGTTCCCGTATGAAAACATCGGTGACGAGAGCAACGGCAAGAGCTTCAACGAGCTGGAAGGCAAGGAACCGGTCTCCGATCCCTTCCATTATTCCGAATGGGATTACCAGATCCAGCTGGAACGTCCCGCGTGGGTGACCGTGCTGGAAAAGCGGGCGAAGTCCGGCGACCTGCAGATCATCGAAGATATCACCGCCCAGTACAAGCGCGAAATCCACCGCATGAAGTTCCTGCTCGATGCCATGCAGCCGCAGGGCGTACAGCGTATCCGCCGCCTTGAGGATGGTGACGAGATCGACATCAACGCGGCGATTGCCAGCTTCACCGACATCCGTCTCGGCAACCAGCCCGATCCGCGCATCATGATGCGCAGCGTGCGCAAGACGCGCGACTTCTCGATCCTGGTGCTGCTCGACCTGTCGGAATCCACCAACGAAAAGGTGCAGGACCAGGAGTACTCGGTGCGCGAACTCACTCAGCAAGCCTGCGTGCTGCTGGCCGACGCGATCAACAAGGTCGGCGACCCGTTCGCGATTCATGGCTTCTGCTCGGACGGCCGCCACGATGTCGAGTACTACCGCTTCAAGGATTTCGACCAGCACTGGGACGAGGTGCCGAAGGCCAGGCTCGCCGGCATGACCGGTCAGCTGTCTACCCGCATGGGCGCGGCAATCCGGCATGCCGGCCACCACCTCCACCTGCAACGTTCAGCCAAGAAACTGCTGATCGTCATCACCGACGGCGAACCGGCCGACGTGGATGTGCGCGACCCGCAATACCTGCGCTACGACACCAAGAAAGCGGTCGAGGAAGTCGCGAAATTCGGTGTGACCACCTACTGCATGAGCCTGGACCCGCGCGCCGACAACTACGTCTCGCGGATCTTTGGTCAGAAGAATTACATGGTAGTGGATCATGTGCAACGCTTGCCGGAGAAGCTGCCACTCCTATATGCTGGCCTGACCCGATAGGAGAGAGAGAACATGGAAAACACTTACCCCGGCCTTAACAACGACAAGCACGGACTCACGCAACTGGGCCGTATCGTCCTCGACGGCTGGCTGTTCGGCCTGATCCCAGAAACGGAGGACTGCACGGGCTGGACGGTTGGTCGCATGCAGGCACTGATGGAACAGGTCCAGACCGAATGGGACAAGTACGCCAACCTGCCCAGCCGCTTGCCGCCGGACCTGCTCAAGCGCCACGGCGAGCTGTATGAGCGGGCGATTCAGGCGGCGCGCGCCAAGGGCTGGGACCCGGAACTGGGTGAAGACGAATAGCCAGCGCTAGCCAACCATGTACGAGCGTCTGCGTGACTGTCCGGCACTGAGCGAATACCCCTCGCGCATATCCGCTGAGGTATGGAACGTCTGGCGACGCTACTGGATGCACATCCACCGACCGACCTGCTTCGGCCTGGAGAGTTTGCCGCCCATGTCCCTGCTGCTGGACGAGCGGGAATGGGTGCTGGTGGATTCGAGCCTGTATGACATGCCCGTCGTAGCCTGGACGGACTTTCAGGACGCCGGCCGTACCGCCTTGCACGAACCGGTGCCCTGTACCGTGCGTGACTACCACCAGGGTGCGCCCAAGGTCCGCAACCAGGCATTGCTGCTGATGGCCGAGGAACTGGAAGCGCGGTTGCGCGGTGCGGCAAGGAAAACCCCATGAACGGACAGGGTTGAATCCTTCTGGTGAAGGATTAGCGGAATGGCATGCGCGCCGTGCTGTCAGCGCCGACTTTTACTTTCGCTGGTTTGCGTGTTGCCCGATAACATTGCCGGCGCCTCGGCGATGAGGAATGACCGAAAAGTTTCGGCAACCGGCAGCAGCAGTTTTTCGGCGCGCTGAACGACATACCAGCGGCGAATGATGGGTGTTCCGGTGACGGGCAGTACAACCAGTCGCCCTACCTCGCATTCGAGGCTGACCGTGTGCGCGGAAATGAAAGCCAGACCCAGACCCGCCATGACGGCCTGCTTGAGCGCTTCGTTGCTGACCAGTTCCATGCGGTGACGGGGAACGACCCCAGCCTCGGCGAAGTAACGTTCCATCGTGGCGCGCGTGCCCGAACCGGGTTCGCGGATCAGGAAAGTCTCTTCGTTGAGCAGGACAGGATCAATCTTCTTTTTCCTGGCGAGCGGGTGGTCGGGGGCGGCAATGATGACTAATGGGTGGTCGGCGAAGGCTTCCGCCACGGTGGGAAAGTCGTTCGGTGGCTGGCCCATGATGGCCAGGTCGATCTCGTTGTCGGCCAATTGCCGCACGACGGTTTCGCGGTTATTGACGCTGAGGTTGAGCTCGACACCCGGCTTCCTGCGGCGNNCCATGATGGCCAGGTCGATCTCGTTCTCGGACAGCTTGCGCAGCACGGTCGCGCGGTTGTAAACGCCGAGCCTCAGTTCGATGCCAGGTTGCCGCCGGCGATACTCGGCCAGCAGTCGCGGCGCGAAATACTTGGCGGTACTGATCACGCCGAGCGACAGGGTGCCGCCGCGCACGCCCTTGAGCGCATCGATCGCCTCGCCTGCTTCGCGCAGCTGTTGGGCGATGAGTCGCGCGTGACGGGCGACTTCTTCGCCCGCCTGGGTGAGGAATACCTTTTTGCCGATCATCTCGGTCAGCGGCAGGCCGGCCTGCTCTTCGAGTTGCTTGACCTGCATCGAAACCGCGGGCTGCGTGAGATGCAACTCCTCGGCGGCGCGGGAGAACGATAAATGGCGCGCCACGGACTCAAAGACCTTGAGTTGTCGCAAAGTGACGTGCTTCATCTCTGCTGCTCCCGATAACGGTGCCGTCCTGCCAGCGCCGAGTTTAGCGATGACCATAATCTTATCATTGCAATAAAAAAACGTGACTGTTGCTTATGGGTTGTTATGGATATCTTTCGCGTCCATGAATACACTCCAAGCCCTGATTTTTGACGTCGACGGCACGCTCGCCGACACCGAACGCGATGGACACCGCATCGCCTTCAACCTTGCTTTCG
>DDWF01000121.1 GCA_002345845.1 Betaproteobacteria bacterium UBA2293
AACTGGTAATGGCGACGCGGGCATAACTGCCGCCGGTGACTTCGGTTCCAGCCGTGCTGTCGGTCGGACAGGTGGTATAGAGGGCGACATACCCAGTGGCCGGGGCACTGAGGGCCTGGCCACGCAGGATGGCGTCGATGGCTTTGTTTTCAGCATAGTCCGCAAGCGCGCCGGCAAATGCGGAAATAGAACTGACGGCGAACAGCAGGCCGGCGAGGAATAGGCGGGCGAGTTTCATTGTGGATCTCCTGTCGTTAAGCGAAAACGGCCCGGCGGATCAGCCAGGCCGTTGCGGTACGTCAATACGCGCCTGGTCAGGCTGGGGCGGTTTCAGATGCGGCGGTTTTCGCAATCGCGTCGGCGGCCTTGAGCATTTCGCGGGTGGCGGTATTGCGGCCTCCCTTGTCGAAGTCGTCTTCGCGCTTGGTGTAGAGCGCACGATTGGCGCGCACCAGGTCGGCGGCGATGTCTTTCGGTACGTCGGGCATGGCGCCGACGCCTTGATGCTGGCCGCCGGCGTCGTCGCGAAAATCGACCAGGCAGGCTTCGGTGATGAGAATCTTGGGCATGTGCTTTTCCTTGATGTGTGGGCCTTGGGCCTCAATGCCCGCCGGCGCTGTTTTGCCGGCGGGGTCGAGGTGCAGCGGCGGGGGAGGGTTCAGGTGGTGAGGGCGTCTTTCATGGTGGCGAAGCTGGCGACGCGGCGCACGGCGACATCGACATCCTGCAGCGCGACGACGCGCTTGGTGCCGGCGGTGGCGCCGCTGTAGGGGTCGAGGATGACATCGAGGCCGCCCCACATGCCGACCAGCAGGTCGGCCCAGTTGCCGTAGGCGATGGCCGAGCAGACGGCGCCGGAGGTGCCTTTGACGAGATCGCTGGGGATGCTGTTGGTGACCACGGCATCGTAGCCGAGCACTTCGCCGATGCCGCGCTCACGGCCCGAGGTCCAGACCGGGCGACCGTTGGTGCTGGAGAATTCCTGCGTCTTGCGCAACTTGCCGCGCACCTTCGCGTTGGTGCAGTAGCCCATTGCGCCGACGTCGGCGTTGGCGACCGCGACCGCGGTTTCCAGGTCGACCATGTGGTCGTAAGTTGGCGCGAGGCCGTTGGTGCCGCCGGCGACGGAGCCGATGCCGGAGGTATTGAGCAGGCCGGTCGGCTGGTTGCCGGATCCACTGCCGTTGAAGGCGGCGGCTTGCAGGCCCTGGCCGATCTGCATGGCCAGGTCGAGGCGCACGAACATTTCGACGTCGATGCTCGACTGCATCAGCAGGCGGCGGCTGTAGTCGGTGAAGGCGCCGATGGTTTTCGGGGTCATGGTGACCTGACCGAAGGTCTGCTGCGATTCGGTGACCGCGCCGTTTTCCGCCACCCAGTAGGTGGTGGCGGCGCCGGTCGCCGACGGGATGGCGATGTTGCCATTCAGGTCACGCAGCCAGGTGATGCCCAGCTTGTCGAGCACCATCGCGTTGCGCAGCAGCTCGATGAAGCTGGAGCCGAGCAGCTCGGTGGCGACGGTATGGCCGCCGGCGGTGGTCGTACCGACGACGAGGTCGCGCACCATGGCTTGCATGTCGGCGCTGCCGCGCTGGGCGCGGGAGAGCAGCCCGCGGGCCACGGACGTGGCCAGACCGTCGGTCATGGTCAGGCCACGCGAGAGCACGTCGGCGGGGATGGTGATGGCGGCTTCGCGGGTCTTGTCGCGCGAGTCGCCACGCTTGTCTTGGGCGGCACGCGAGCATTCGAGCTCGAACGGGGCCAGGGTGGCGGCATGCAGCGGGTCGGCGGCGGCGAGCAGCGCGCGGCAGAAGCTGAATTGCTCGATGTCTTTTTTACTCATGCCGATTTCGGGCGATTCGGCCGGGCGCAGCTTGCCGGTGTCGACCAGTTTGTCGGTTACGAACTTGCGGAAGGAATCGGCGCTGGCGCCGGTTTCGATGGCGGAATCGGCATCGGCGACCAGGTTGAACTGGCGGCCAAGGGCTTGGATCTCGCGCATGCGGTCACGTTCGGCGATCAGGGGGTCGAGGCCGCGCGTGGCGGTGGTGGCGGTGGTAGGTTCTGCCGCCGGGGGGTTGGCTACGGCTTGGTTCATGCTTCGTTCTCCTTGGGAGGTTAGGGGTGCTGCGGCGCCATCGGCGGGCTGAAACTCCACGACCCGGTAGCCGGGTTGGGCGGAATCGGTTGCGGCGCGACCCAGGCCGACGGTGGCGTCGGCGGGGATATCGACCAGCGAAATCTCGAAGGGCGTCCAGCTGCTGACGCGGTATTCGTCCGGCTCGCCCTTGCTGGGCGCGGCCTTGGTGAGCATGCGTTCGTTGATCTGGTAGCCGATGGAGACGTTGCGCACCAGTCCGTCGGCGATGTCTTGCCGCAAGTCGGCCAGCGCTTCGCGGCGGCTGATGACGATGTCGGCGCGCAACTGGCCGGCATCGATCCAGGCGCGCTCGACGGCGCCGATGCTGGCCAGCGGCGTGTTGCCGACGGCCTGAAATCGGTCATGGTTGGCAAGCACGGCGGCGCCGCCATTGAGGCGGTCGAGCTCGATCTCGCCATCCTTGTGGCCGAGTATCTCGACCCAGGGATCGTCGAACCAACTGGCGCGCAGGTAGGGGGTTTCGGATGAGACGGAGAGCTGCAGGCGCAGCAGTCCGTCATCAGCCTGTTCGGGCGCGGCGGCGCGAATGGTGAGGGTGGCCGGCAGGCTGCGATGCAGGGTGCCGTCAATGCGACTCTTACTGCCGAGGGTGCGATTTTTGTCCATGGCGTCAGTCTCTTTTTTCAGGGGCGAAATAAGTACCGAAAGAATTTCGCGGCTCAGTTGTCAAATGAGCCACGCACAGCGACGAGCGGGGCGCGGCGGATGGCTTTCTTGCCGGCTGCGGCTTCTTCGTCTTCTTCGGGTGCGTCTTGCGGGCGCGGGGTGTTTTCCTGGTCGAGCGCGCCGTAGAGCGCTTCTTCGCGCGCAACTTCTTCGGCGATTTCGTCGGGGTCTTCGCCGCGCTCGGAGATCAGGCGGCGCCGGCTGGTGAGCCTCAAGCGCAGGTTGATTTCGCTGGCGGTGGCTTCCTTGACCGGGTCGATGCCGGCCCAGCGGCGCGGCTGCCAGTGCGCGGCGGCCAGGTAGGCGTCGACGCGCACGGGCTGCAGGCCGGCGGTCTTGAGCACCAGGTAGGGCAGCACGGCGGCGAAGACATCGGCATGCAGCCAATCGATCAGGCGGGTCTGGCGGGCGCGGAAGTGTTCGCGCTCGCCAACGATGCCGACGCGGGCCGAGCTGTAATTGACGGATTCGAGGTCGTTGCCGAGCGTGACGTAGCTCATGCCGCGCGCGGCCGACCAGCCGCGCAGATGACCCTTGATGTAGGTGGCGGCTTCGATGTTCGGCCAGCTCGATTCGTACTTTTGAAACTCGGTGCCGAATGGCAGGGAATCAAACTGGCCTGGCAGGGTGGTGCTGTATTTCTCGGCTGCCGAGGTGATGGCCTGAATCTCGTCTGGCGTGAGCACTTTGCCGGCGGCCTTCGCGGCATCGAGCACGCTGCTGATGACCGTGTCAGCAAAGCCGCGCGGCGCTTCGCCGTCTTTGGTTACGAAGAAGCCCTGCCGCTTGGCGGCGTTGCTGCTGGCGACGGCGGCGGCTTCTTCGAAATCTTTGAGCAGCCACAGGCGCCGCGCGCCGCCGGCCAGCTCGGGGTAGCCGCGCAATTGCCCGACGACATGACGGATGAAGCGGTGGCGGATCTGGCTGGCGGGGATGCGCACATGACGGCCGACGGCCATCAGGTCGGGCGCGCTGTCGCCGGTCTTGCTCATGTTGAGCCAGTAGGCGACCGGGGCGCCGTCGTCATCGATTTCGACACCCATGCGCACGCGGCGGCCCTGCCAGTCGCGCGACAGGGTGACGTCGAGCAGCGCCGGGTCGAGCATCTGGATCTGAAAGCCGAACGGACCAGCGCCGGGACGCAGGCGGTAGAGCAGCTCGCCGTCGGTGTCTTCGGCCGTCAGTGCGAGTGTTTCGACTTCGCGCCAGGTGAGGCCGGACACGTCGGCGCGGGCGCCCCATCGCGCGAAGGCGTCTTCGAGGCGTTTGTTGACGGGGGTGTTGGCACTGCCGTCGCCATGCGTCAGGCGCATTTGCAGGGGGATGCCGTTTTCACCGAGCACGTGATCTTCGAGCTTGATCAGGTAGCCGATGGCCCATTCGGCGTTGCGGGCCAGCCCCTGGGCGCGGGCGCGCATGGTCGGCAGCTGGCGCGACAGGTCGTCATTGATCGGCGCGGCGGTGGTCGGCCATGACTCGGTCCAGGCCGGCGTTTCGGCGGCGTCGAAGCTGCGCCGCGCGGTGCGCAGTTCGGCGAGGAAATGTTGCTGCGCCGCGCTCGCGACGCTGCGCACGGTCTGGTCGAGCCAGGCGGCGCGTTCGACCGGCTTTTCGCGCTGGGTAAATAGGTTGGTCAAAAAGCCCATGGTCACATCCTCAAGTAGACGCGGCCGGGCGAGCCGCCCTGCAGCAGCGCGGCAAGCGCGCGTTCGCCGGCCACTTCGCGTTCGTAGTGGTCGATCAGGTCGGAAATTTCCTTGCTGGTGCGGAACTTCATGCGCCGACCGGCGATGTCGTACTCAGCGACATGCACCTTGCCGCCGGCGACGTAGGCGGCCAGCGCGGCCTTGGCGTCGGCCAGCCCCTTGACGGCCTGGCTGCGGCTGTCGAAGGTTTCTGCGGCGGCCAGATTCGGCAGGATGGCGACAGATGCCTGGTCGAAGGTGACGCGCTCGACGCCCTTCTCGACCCACGACACCAGCGTGGCAGAGCCGGCAGCCCAGGCGGCGGTGTTCGCGGCGGTGAGGCTGACGGCATGGGCATCGCCCACGGCGCTGGTGGCGATCGGCACAGCGGCGCCGGTGGGCCACAGCATGCGGTACTTGAGCACCCAGCCGGCACTCGCTGGGTACGCCGGCAGATCCTCGGTCCAGGCAACCGAATCGCCAGCGCGAAAAGTGGTGGGGGCAGTCATGGCCGCGATGGTGGCGGCTGGGGGGCGAAATAAGTACCGAAAGAGTTTCGCGTCAGCGCAAGCGCCTCAACTGCTGCGCGCGGCGCACGCTGACGCCGAGCTTGGTGGCCAGCGTGGCGCTGTCGAGATCGGCGTCGAGCTGGGCCAGCATTTCGAGCTTGGCGCGCTTGCGGTTCGGCGCGGGCACGTAAAACTCGGTGCAGGCGAAGCGCAGGCTGGCGAGGATGGCGAAGCGGGACCAGACTTCGTCGGACACGTCCGGCATTTCGCGCCGGGCCATCTCCAGCAGGGATTGCAGGGTGTCGCGGTCAGCCATAACGGGACTGCCGGCGGGCGCGGATGAGTGCTGACAGGTGCGCTTGCGCGCCGCTGGGCAGTTCGAAGGGCGGCGGCGCCGTCTCGCCAACGCCGACTTTTGCCGGTTCGGGGGCGGGTTCGTCGTCGTCATCCGGCGTAGACGTCTGCACGTCGCTGGCTTCCAGCAAAAGCGAGGGTTGCCTCAGCAGCAGTTCGGCCAAGTCCCATTGCGCGGCGTGGCGCAGGTGCAGACGCAGGTGGCGGCTCAGGTAGAGGCTGTAGACGGTGGCGTCGAGACCTTCCTGCCGGCGGTCGGTGCGGGCCTTCCAGGCGCGCCGCTTGGGATTGTTTCGGCTGGGCACTTTGATTTCTGAGAGTAGTTGCTCGTAAAAGTCGGCGCGCACGCCTTCGTACCAGTGCATGCGTCCGGGACCGTTGCCGGTGAGGCGCACGCGCCCGCCTTCTTGCGCCCAGCCGAGGATCAGGTCTTTGGCCTTGGCGGTGCCGACGATGTGGATCTGCACGCCGTAGCGGCTGGCTTTGGTGCTGCGGTGGTTCGGGTCGATGGCTTTCGGCGGGGTCCAGATTTCAATGCGGCCTTCGGCATCGGGCGCGCCCTTGAGGGCGAGCACCGGGCGGCCGGGGCGATTGTGGCGACGGACGAAGGCATAGGCGGCGTCGGAGGTCTGGCCGTCTGAGCAGTCGATGCCGGCGGCGGCGATCGGCAGCAGCGCACCGCTGGCGTGCTTGACGGGGCGCTGCAGGAGCTGTTCGAGTTCGATCCACGCGCCCTGGTGCGCGACGACGGTCTGGCCGTAGAGCTCTCCCCAGTAGGCAAGCCACATCTCTTCGCCGCGGCCGACGACCCAGACGGTGACGGCGAGGCGATCATGCTGCACGTCGATGCCGATGATCGGGATCAGCCCGCCGGCCGGCACGCTCCACTCGGCGTAGGCTTCGGCGCGCTTGCGCAGTTCGTCTTCTTCGGGGAGTTCGCCGGAGTACTCCCAGCAGATGCCGAGAGTGGCGTTCCAGAAGGCAACCATTTCGGTCGGGTCGCCATGGTCCATCAGGTGTTGGGCCCGCAGGTATTTCTCGGCGAGCACGGGGATGTGCGAGCCGTCGAAAACGCTCTGTAGCTCGTTGAGGTAGAAGCCGGGATCGGTGGCCACGGCGGTGGGTGACCAGCCGTAATCAGGAGCTATGCGGGCGGCGGCGCGGATGTTCGCGATACGCTCGGCGTCGGTCCAGATACCGCCGCAGTGCGGGCAGACGTAGTAGGCGTCTTCGTGCCGCGCGCGGCCATAGACATCGCGCACCGGGTAGCGCGCATCGATGTCTGGCGCGGCCAGTTCGTCGGCCGTCAGCGTCAGGGCGGGGATGACTACGTGGTCCCACTTGACTTCGTGCCGTTCGCCACAGTGATGGCAGGGCACCAGGAAGCGGCGCTGGTCGGTGGTGCGCATTTCCTTTTCAACTTCAGAGGCGCCCTTTGCCGTGGGCGTGCCGCCGATCAACTCGAAGTTTTCGCGGATGGCCTTGCCGCGCTCGCGGAGCATGGCGATGGAATTGCCCTGGCCCTTGACGTCCTTGTTGGTATCGTCCGGCTCTTCGACATAGCGCACCTTGGCACTGGTCGACTTCACGTCAGACGGCGAATTCGAGGCGACGAACTTCAGCAGCCCGCCGGGATAGTGCTTGCGGGTCGCGCTGTTGCCATCGCTGCGGCTTTTGAGCCGGATGCGCCTGGCTAGCGCAGGCGTGGCGCGCACCATCGGCGCGAATTTCTCGGCGTCGAAATCCTTGGCCGACTTCTCGCGCGGAAACATGGCTACCTGCACGCACGGTTTCCAGTGCGTGTAGTAGCCCATCATCGTGCAAACGACGCCAGCGGTCCAGGCAATCTGCGCCGGCTTCTGCGCGACCACGCGGCTGACGCCCTTCTCGCCGCAGGCAGCCAGCACGCCGCGCAAAGCGGGGATGTTGTCGAGACTGAACTTGCCGGCGAAGTCGGGATTCTCTTCCGACGACAAGCGGCGGTATTTCTCCACCCACTCGATCGGCGACAAGGGCGGGCGCGGCCGCAGTTGCGCAAAGACGCGCGACAGCATCGCATCGAGGGCGCGATCCGCCCAGGCGCGTAGCTGATCGGCAGCGACCGATTCAGCCATCAATCGTCCTCATCCAGACCCTGATCGGCACGCGCCCAATCAGCCAGACGATGCAGGAAGGCGCCGAACTCCTCCCGCAACATATCCTCACGCCCTGGGACATCGGCAGGCAGTTCGCGCGCCAGGCGAAAGCACGATTCTAGAAACGCCTCGCGGGCAAAGATATGCGCCGCGCGCAGCTTCGGCTCCAGCTGGTCGGCCGGGATCAACTGCCCGCGCTTCTCGGCATTCTCCATCTCGATCTTGTCGGCCTGCACGCGCGCCAGGCGATCCTGCGGCCGCTCGCTCTGAACCTTCCGCACCTCGCGATCGATCAGCCAGTTGATGCAGGTCTCGGACTCGTATTCACTCGGCACGCCCGGCCCGCCGCGCGCCGCGACAGGCATGCCCTGCTGCTGCCAGTTATCGATCGTCTCGCGCGAGACGCCGAACATGTCCGCAATGGTCTGCTGCCCACTGATGCGCATAGTCAGTAAACCCCCAGCAGTTCAAAGAACTGGCGCTTTTTCGGGGTCGTTTCGCGCCGTGTGGGATTTGGCTGGGAAGGACCCGTTGAAATCATTGAAGACGTCTTCACTTGACGTAGCCCTTGAGCACTGCCCGCAGTTCGCGCTTGAAGTTGGCATCGAACTTATTGAGCATGACCTGACGCACCACGCTGTTGATGCGCCTGGTGTTGAACATCTGCGGGATATCGATCGTGGTTTTTGTCTCAATAGGCATACGCGACTTTCCTTCACGGATGAATACCGCCCGGCCACCTGTCTTTCGGTTCGTCGCAATGAACGCACCCTTGATCGTCTTTCTCCCGCCAGACCGCTTGATCTGAAACTGCAACTGCCCGAGCTTCCCTTTCTTGTTGCGCACCGGGACTTTTGTCACGAAGTGAATCAGGTTCATTCCTCTCCAATCATTGCCATGGAGACCCCCTTCGCGAGTGGCCGTCAATCCGGCGTAGAACTTCACCCCGCCACCCTTAGCCTTGGCGTAATCGATATAGAGCCGATCTTTGGCCTGACCGACTGTGACGCGGAACTCTTTTGAGATCGTCCGCGCCATCTCAGTCTTGCCCTGCTTCACTGTCGCATTAAGCGCCCGCACCATGGCCTTGTCGCCGACGTCCTTGGCCATGCGGTCGAGCGCCGCCGCGACCTT
>DDWF01000032.1 GCA_002345845.1 Betaproteobacteria bacterium UBA2293
GTGCTCAGTTCCCGGTCCCGCATGGATCGCGTGGTGAGCGACATCATCTACGATTTCGCGGTAAAGCCGCGCCTATCGAGCGAGCGCGGCAATGCGCTGCTGGTGGCTGCGAGCATCTACGAGGCCTGCAAATATTTCACGCTGTTCCAGAAGACGCCGTTCAAGGGGCGCTGTGCCGTGGTGACCTCCTACGACCCGCAGGCCAGGGACGTGACGCTGGAAGAGATCGGCGCCAATAGCGAGACCGACAAGCAGTTCATCTACAACACCTACAGCGCGTTGCTGAAGGAGATCGACGCCGGCGCCGGCATCAACAAGACCGAAACCTACGAGGAAAAGGTCAAGGCGCAGTTCATCCGGGAACCCGCCAACATGAAGTTGCTGATCGTCGTCGACAAGCTGCTCACCGGCTTCGACGCGCCGCCCTGCACCTATCTCTACATTGACAAGAAGATGCAGGACCACGGCCTGTTCCAGGCAATCTGCCGGACCAATCGGCTCGACGGCGAGGACAAGGATTTCGGCCATATCGTCGATTACAAGGGGCTGTTTCCCAAGGTCGAGAAGGCGATTGCCGTTTACACCTCGGAACTCGATCACAGCGCCCCAGGCGCCGACCCGGAAGTCCTGCTCAAGGACCGTCTGAGCCTCGGGCGCGAACGCCTGGAGGCGGCCTTCGAAGCGCTGGAACTGCTCTGCGAACCAGTCGAGCCGCCGAAAGGCGATCTCGACCATATCCGCTATTTTTGCGGCAATACCGAAATCGATACCGATCTGGCAGCCCACGAGCCGCAGCGCGTCGCGCTTTACCGGGGCGTTGTCGCGCTGATCCGCGCCTACGCCAATATTGCCGACGAACTGGAGCCGGCCGGCTACAGTACGGCCGAGATCGAGCGCATCAAAACGCGTCAGAAACACTACCTCGACCTGCGCGAGTTCATCCGCCGGGCAGCCGGCGAGACGCTGGACATCAAGCCTTTCGAGGCTGACATGCGGCACCTGATCGACACCTATATCGAGGCATCGGCGCCGCGCAAGATTTCGCCTTTCGACGATATTGGCTTGCTCGACCTGATCGTCAAGACCGGCATCGCCGACGCCATCGCCGGGCAGTTGGGCGGCCTGCAGGGCAATCGCGAGGCGATTGCCGAGTGCATCGAGAACAACGTGCGCCGCAAGATCATCAAGGAGCAGCTGACCGATCCGGCCTTCTTCGCCCGGATGTCGGCGCTGCTCGACGAGATCATCAAGCTGCGCAAGGAAAAGGCCATCGAGTACGAGGACTATCTGCAGCGCATCGCCGAAGTGGCAAAGCAGGTGCAGACGGGCAGGGGGCCGGAGACGCCCGAAGTATTGAATACACCGGGACGCTTGGCGCTTTACAACAACCTGAAAGATCACGTCGGCGGCAGCCTGGCCGCACAATCCACGGCACCTTATGGCGACACCGATGCCGCACTGGCCCTGGCGCTGCGCATCGACGAAGTGGTAAAACAGAAGCGCCAGGCCGACTGGCGCGGCGTGACCGCCCGCGAGCAGATGCTCAAGCAGGAGCTGTTCAAGGTGCTGGGCAATATCGACGAGGTCAATCGCCTGTTCCCGATCATTTTTGCCCAGAAAGAATACTGGTGAGTGAGCAGATCGATCTGGGAAACCTGCAGATCGAGGTGCAGCGGAAGAGGATCAAGAATCTTCACCTCAGCGTGCTGCCGCCGCTGGGCCGGGTGCGTATCGCGGCGCCTGAGCACATGAACCTGGACACCATTCGCGTCTTCGTCATCTCCCGGCTGCCCTGGATCAAGAGTCAGCAGCGCAAGATGCAGGCGCAGCAACGCGAGGCGCCGCGCGAATACGTTGATCGCGAGAGCCATTACGTCTGGGGGCGGCGCTATCTGCTGCGGCGTATTGAGCAGGATGCGGCGCCGCTCATCGAGTTGAAGCACAACAAATTGGTGTTGCGGGTGCGCCCCGGTACCGACGAAGTACACCGCCGGGAAATTCTCGATGCCTGGTATCGCGAGCAGATTCGGCTGGCTGTGCCGGAATTGATTGCCAAGTGGGAGCCGGTGCTGGGCGTCCGGGTCGGGCGTGTTTTCGTCCAGCGCATGAAAACCCGTTGGGGAAGCTGCAACCCGGCAAGCGGCGCCATTCGTCTGAATACCGATTTGGCCAAGAAGCCCCCCGAGTGTCTCGAATATATCGTCGTGCACGAAATGACCCATCTGCTGGAGCCGACGCACAACGCGCGCTTTGTTGCCTTGATGGAGTTGTTCATGCCGTCCTGGCAGCATCTCCGGGACGCTCTAAATGCCTTGCCGGTCAGGCACGAGGATTGGGAGTACTGAAAGGTGGGGCGGGTATAATCGCGACCTTTCAGCAAATCCCCCGCCTACCGTGAGCCAGCTCGACCAGGAAATCTCCCGCCGCCGTACGTTTGCCATCATTTCTCACCCCGATGCCGGTAAGACGACGCTGACCGAAAAACTGCTGTGGTTCGGCGGCGCCATCCAGGTGGCCGGCGAAGTGCGTGCGCGCAAGGCCTCGCGCCACGCGACCTCGGACTGGATGGAACTGGAGAAGCAGCGCGGTATCTCGGTTACCTCGTCGGTGATGCAGTTCCCCTACCGCGAATGCATGATCAACCTGCTCGACACGCCGGGCCACGAAGACTTCTCGGAAGACACCTACCGCACGCT
>DDWF01000159.1:0-508 GCA_002345845.1 Betaproteobacteria bacterium UBA2293
TGCGCATGATGTCCTGGATGGATTTGACGATATTCGAGACGTTGGCCATGGCTTATTTCGAATCTTTGTCGGGGGCTTGCAGCAGGCACGCGGCGTTGCCGGTGCTGAGGACCTGCATCTGCCGGATGGCGATGGCGTTGAGTTTGGTCAGGCGCTCGCCCTGGGGCAGGTGCATGTGGATGAACTCGGCGTTCATGGCTTCGATGTTGGCCAGAACGAGCAACTGCTCGATGGTGGCGTATTCGCGCATGTTGCCTTCGAGCTTGGGATTGGCATCGCGCCACTGTTTGGCGGTGAGGCCGAACAGGGCGACATTGAGCAGGTCGGCTTCGCTGGCGTAGGTGATGGCGGCCTGGGCCGCAGTCACGGCGGCGGGGATCAGGTTGGCCTTGATGGCGTCGGTGTGGATGCGGTAGTTGAGCTTGGACAGCGTGCGGTTGAGGTTCCAGGAGAGGGACAGGCGGCGGTTCTCGTCGTCCTTCAGGCGCTGGAATTCCTTGATCAGGTA
>DDWF01000159.1:626-4864 GCA_002345845.1 Betaproteobacteria bacterium UBA2293
GCGGCGAATTCGCCATAATTAAAAACGGGGTTGTGCACCGACTCCCAGATGCCGAGGAATTCGACGGTGTTCCGGTTCCGCAGCCAGTCCGAGATGAAGAAGTCCCCGTCCTTGGCCTTGAGCATGTCGGTCAGGGAGATGAAGTCGCCGTCCTCGTTGCTGAGCACGGTGATGTCCGTGCCGCGCACGTCGATGGTGGTTTTCCTGGGTTTGGCCATGTTCAGGCTACCTTGAAATAGAGTTCGGTTTCCAGTTCGCGGATGGCGGTGAGGTAGTTCGCCTTGCCGCCAAAGAGTTTGACGATCTCGACCGGGGTGCCGAAGGTGGTGAGCGGGTCGACCTTGAGGATTTCGAGGGACTCGACGCTCCTGATGCCGCCGTCGGCGTATTTCTCCAGCAAGGCATCGAGCACGGCGCGGGTCTGTTCGCCGTACTTTCCGAAAACATGGCGCTTCCTCACCTGCTCGGCGCGTTCGCGCCGGGTCAGCGGCGGCTGGTCGAAAGCGACATGGCAGACCAGGTCGAAAGCGTCGTAGCTGCGGCCGACCTGTTCGGCGAGTTCGTCGAGGAATACGCCCTGGGTCGAGAGTTCTTCGATGATGGCCTGTTTGCGCTCGGCATCGTTCCAGGCATTGAGGAAGGCATTCAGCGAGGTATAGGCCTTGCGCACGGTCTTGCGGGTGTAGTCCTTGAGCGACTCGGTGATGAGCCGGCCGTGTTCGTCGAGATACTGGACGCGCTCGGTGGCGACGGTGACTTCGACATCGTCGACATAGTATTTCGTCGGCGGTTCGCCGATGCCAGGCGGCCCAAGGGGGCCGGGCGGTTCGTAGATCACCTCGCCCGCCTCGTCTTCGGGGTTCAGTGGCGGCTCGTCAGGCGGCACCGGTGGGTCATTGGGTCCAGGTTCGTAAATTTGCACCGGATCGCCATCGAAAGCTGGGTCGGCGAACAACGCCGTGGCCCGTTTGAAATCCATGATGGTGAAAAAGAACTTGTTGTAGTCCTCGTTGATGCGGGTGCCGCGGCCGATGATCTGCTTGAACTCGGTCATCGAGTTGATGCGCTTGTCGAGCACGATCAGGTGACAGGTCTGGGCATCGACGCCGGTAGACATCAACTGCGAGGTGGTGACAATAACCGGGAAAGTGGATTCGGGATCGATGAAGTTGTCGAGCTGAGCCTTGCCCTCGTCGTTGTCGCCGGTGATGCGCATGATGTAGCGCTTGTTGGCGGCGGCCAGGTCGGCGTTGGCATTGACCAGCGCCTGGCGCATGCGCTCGGCGTGGTCGATGTTTTCGCAGAAGACGATGGTCTTGGCGTAACGGTCGGTGGCCTTGAGGAACTCGGTGATCTTCGCGGCGACGACGGCGGTGCGTTTTTCGAGGATCAGATTGCGGTCGAAGTCGGATTCGTTGTATTCGCGGTCTTCGATGACTTGGCCGTACTTGTCGGTCTTGCCGGTCTCCGGCCGCCAGCCGTCGAGGTCTTTGTCGAGGCCGATGCGCACCACCTTGTAGGGCGCGAGAAAACCGTCGGAAATGCCCTGCCGCAGCGAATAGGTGTAGAGCGGGTCGCCGAAGTAGTGGATGTTGGAAACGTCGCGGGTTTCCTTCGGCGTGGCGGTGAGACCGATCTGGGTGGCCGACGAGAAGTAGGTCAGCACATCGTGCCAGGCGGCGTCTTCCGCCGCGCTGCTGCGGTGGCATTCGTCGATGATGACCAGATCGAAGAAATCGGGCGAGAACTGCTTGTAGATGTTCTTCTCTTCTTCGGTGCCGGTCACCGCCTGGTAGAGCGAGAGGTAGATTTCGTAGGACTTGTCGACCAGGCGATTGGTGATTTTGGTCATCGCCTGGCCGAAGGGCTTGAAGTCGTTGGTCTTGGTCTGGTCGGCAAGGATATTGCGATCGACGAGAAAAAGAATGCGTTTCTTCGCCCCGGACTTCCACAGTCGCCAGATGATCTGGAANNGCAGGATGCGGTTTTCGCCACGGGCGATGGCCTCGACCGTGCGATTGATGGCAACGAGCTGGTAATAACGCGGCGCCTTGCCGGAGCCGTCGTCGTAGTAATCCTGGGCGGAGATAATTTCCTGCGCCGGGTTGTAACCCTTGCCCTTGCAGTAACGATTCCACAGTTCGTCGGGCGAAGGGAACTGGTCGAGACGGAGTTCGCGTTCCACGACCTCACCAGCGCCGGTGCGGTCGTGTTCCAGAAAGCCGTCGCCGTTGGAACTGTAGGCAAACGGAACGTCGAGGATTTCCGCATAGTCCAGCGCCTGCTGCATCCCGGCGCCTATCGTGTGGTTGTTGTCCTTGGCCTCGACCACCGCGATAGGGATGTTGGGTTTGTAGAACAGCAGGTAGTCGACCTTCTTGGCTTCGCCGCGCCTCACGGTCTTGCCGCGCACGATAACGCGACCTTTGGTGAAGTAGATCTCCTCTCGAAGCTGGGTCAGTACATCCCACTTTTCGCCACTCGCGCCGACGATGGCGGGCGTGATGAACTTGGTGCGGATGTCGGCCTCGGTGAGTTCCTTCTTGTTCAATCGATGATTTCCCGTTTTGCGATGCACCGACAGAGCCGGCTTGGCTGCGCGGGGTGCCGCTGATGCTTCCAAGTGGAATATTATCAGCGTTACCGTCAATATCTGAATTCCGATAGCTACTGATTGCGGAAACCTCAGGGTCAGACCACGGTTTCCCTGCCCGAAACTTGGCGCTGGCGGGGCGGCAAAAACCGTGGTCTGACCACTGTTTTCGAAACAACTAAGCTTGTGGCTTGGTTACACCCGAAAGCAAACACTCATCGCCCATAAAGCTGCGTCAGTAGCTGCTGGAACGCAAACTGCCGCTCTGGCGGCGTGGCGCGGACAATGCCCTCGCGCTGAAATACATCGATCAGTTTGTGGGGCGTGACACCGGATTCGCCGACAATTTCGACGTGTCCTGCAGGCACCTCGACGTCAGTGGTTCGGGATGCCCGGGTGACCAGTGGATACCGCTGTTCGTCCAGGCTGAAGATATAGTCGTCTTCGATGCATCGGCCGGCATCGTCGCGACGACGGCACGTGCCGCGCTCGTCGGTAACAACCTTGAGATGGCTGCGCACCTGGGGGATCAGACTGCCCGGCTGCTGGATGAAACCAGAGGCATGCGTGATCTCATACCATTTATCCCCGCTGACGAGCCAGCAGGCCAGATCATTGAGGCCGAGCGAGGCGATGCGCAGCGCGGGGGACGCGCACATCCGCGCTGCAGCGATACCGGCAAACGGCGCCGAGACCGTAACCAGTCGCAGATCGATTTGGGTGTTACGCAACGGGTTGGGGGCGTTTTCGATGAGCGCCTTACGGGCAATGAGGCCACCCATGCTGTGGCCAATTACCGTAATTTTCGGCGTGTCGAGATGCTGTGCAAGCGTATCAACAGCGTGAGCCATCTGGCCAGAACTCACCATGAGGCTATCGCGATCATCGTATTCGAAACAAGCGGTTTGCTGCCCATGAAAAGCCAGCACTTCAGCCAGCGCGGGAAACTTTCCAGTCGAGCCGTTGCAACCATGTACCAGTATGTTGATCGGCTGGCTCGGATCGATTTGCAGCGTACGCTCCATACCATCGTTACACGGACGAAGCCCGGCAACGCTCACCCCCTGTTGAGCGGAGGGCAGACGTCCCGGATCTGCTATTTCGATGGCATTAGGGCGAGGCTGGGTGGCGCAGCCACCCAAGATGCCAGCCAGTAGCAGCAATGCAAGATTCGGAGTCATGGACATCAATCCAATTCACCACAATCGTCCAAGTGTTCGGACTTGATCGTTTAGGCTAGCACAGCAACTTGTTGCCTGTCGCGCTCAATCAATCTCAAGCCAAATTTCGTTACGTCGCCAGAACCATGGCTTCCAGGGCGGATCATAGCGAGCCCACACCGGCTCGCCATGCCGCAGCCCCGTGGTGAGCAGGCGCCCTGATCCCCCCTGATAATGCATGGGATTACTTATTTGCCGCCCCAGACTTCCTTGATCCGGTTATCCCGGCCGCAACTGCTGCGGTAGTAGTTGTAACGGATCGGATTCTTGATGTAGTAGTCCTGGTGGTACTCCTCGGCGGGATAAAACGCTGAAGCAGCGGCGATTTCAGTGAAGATCTGCGGCAGCTTGCCGCTTTTCAGCAATGCGTCGCGGCTCGCCTCGACGATCTTGCGCTCGGCCTCGTTCTGCCAATAGATGCCGCT
>DDWF01000216.1 GCA_002345845.1 Betaproteobacteria bacterium UBA2293
ACCAGGACGCCGGTATCAAGATCGTCCTCCGTGCCATGGAACAGCCGCTGCGTGAAATCGTCGCCAACGCCGGTGACGAGCCGTCTGTTGTCGTCGACAAGGTGCACCGTGGCAAGGGTAACTACGGTTACAACGCCGCTACCGGCGAGTACGGCGACATGGTTGAAATGGGTGTTCTCGACCCGACCAAGGTGACCCGCACTGCTCTGCAGAACGCCGCCTCCGTGGCCGGCCTGATGCTGACCACCGAGTGCATGGTTGCTGAACTGGCTGAAGACAAGCCGGCCGGCGGCATGCCGGACATGGGCGGCATGGGCGGTATGGGTGGCATGGGCGGCATGGGCATGTAATTGCCCGGCTAGTCCGGCATCTGCCAAAACCCCGCCCGACTCTGGGCGGGGTTTTTCTTTTCTGGCGCTTCTATTGCGAAAGGGATAGCCTCTGGTCGGCTAGAATGCGCACCTCCCCCGCGCACGGGATGGTTTCGATGAGCGTCAATATCTACGAAAAGATTCGCCAGAATCCCAAATACCTGCACTTGAAGAAGGTTCGCCGCCGCTTTGCCTGGCGGCTGACGGCGCTGGTGCTCTGCGTCTATCTCGGTTATCTCGGGCTCATCGCCTTCGCTGGCGACTGGCTGGCTGAACCGTTCGCCGGCCTGAGCGCGACGACGCGAGGGATTCCCCTGGGCATCGGGGTCATCGTCTTCACCATTCTGGTCACCGGCGTCTACGTGCGACGGGCCAATGCCGAGTTCGATGACTTGAAGGACGAGATCATCCGGGAGCTGCGCAAATGACCCGCCGCCTGCTCGCCGGGCTATGTCTGCTGCTTGTCTGGGCCGGCCTTGCGGCGGCGGCTGATGCCGCGCCGCAGATACGCCAGCCGACCAACTGGACGGCGATCATGAGCTTCGGCTTCTTCGTTGTCGCCATGCTTTATGCCACCAAGTGGGCCGCCGCCAAATCACGCGCGGCGGCTGATTTCTACGCTGCCGGTGGCGGCATCACCGGATTTCAGAACGGCCTGGCGATCGCCGGCGATTACATGTCGGCCGCTTCCTTTCTCGGCATCTCGGCGGCGGTCATGGTCTACGGCTATGACGGCCTGATGTACTCGATCGGTTTCCTCGTCGGCTGGCCCATCATCACCTTCCTGATGGCAGAGCGCCTGCGCAATCTGGGCAAATTCACCTTTGCCGACGTTGCTGGTTACCGCTTTCGCCAGGCACCGATCCGCGCCTTCGCCGCCGGCTCGACGCTGATTGTCGTCACCCTTTACCTGATTGCCCAGATGGTCGGTGCCGGGCAGTTGGTCAAGCTGCTGTTCGGACTTGAATACTGGATGTCGGTAGTCATCGTCGGCTCGCTGATGACCGCCTACGTACTGGTTGGGGGCATGACCTCGACCACCTGGGTGCAGATCATCAAGGCGGTGATGCTGCTCTTTGGTGCCACTTTCATGGCCTTCATGGTGCTGCTGCATTACGGATTCAGTCCGGAAGCCCTGTTCGAGCGGGCCATTGCGATCAAGACGCTGTTTGCCCAGCAGGAACTGGTGCCGCTGGCGGTGGCTGGTGGTCTGGGGCAGAACGAAGCCGCCGGATTGATGGCCGCCGAGGTGGCGGCTGGTGGCCTGGCCATCATGGGTCCGGGCGGCTTCCTCAAGGATCCGGTCTCGGCGATTTCCTTCGGCCTGGCATTGATGTTCGGCACTGCCGGTCTGCCGCACGTGCTGATCCGTTTCTTCACCGTCCCCAATGCCAAGGAGGCGCGCAAGTCGGTGCTCTGGGCGACCACCTGGATCGGCTACTTCTACCTGCTGACTTTCATCATCGGCTTCGGCGCCATCACCTTCGTCCTCACCGATCCACAGTTCCTCGACAGCAAGGGCAATCTTCTCGGCGGTAGCAACATGGCGGCCGTTCATCTCGCCAGCGCCATCGGCGGCAACCTGTTCTTTGGTTTCATTGCTGCCGTTGCTTTCGCCACCATTCTCGCCGTCGTCGCCGGCCTGACCCTGTCCGGCGCTTCGGCTGTGTCGCACGACCTCTATGCGATGGTCTATCACAAGAGCGGTGTCGATCCGCGGGCCGAGCGGCGGGTTTCCCGGCTGACCACCCTGTGTCTCGGCGTGGTCGCGGTGGTGCTCGGTATTGCCTTCGAGCAGCAGAACATCGCCTTCATGGTTTCCCTGGCTTTTGCCGTTGCTGCCTCGGCCAATTTCCCCGTGCTCTTCATGTCGGTGCTCTGGAAGGATTGCACGACTCGAGGGGCGGTCATCGGCGGCCTGCTCGGCTTGAGCTCGTCGGTCATCCTGATTCTCGTCTCGCCGTCGATCTGGGAAGAAGTGCTCGGCAATCCGGCGGGTTCGGCGCTGTTTCCTTACGCCTCGCCCTGTCTGTTCTCGATGACCATCGGCTTTGCCGGTGTCTGGTTGTTTTCCTTGCTCGATCGCGGCGAGCAGGCGCAGTACGAGCGTCAGGCCTTCGCCGATCAGGAAATTCGTTCGGAAACCGGCATCGGTCAGGTTACGATCAAGGGGCGTTGAGTCCGGCCGCGAACGGACGAGCGATGTTGCGCTGCGGAAAATGCAGCGGATTTTCTTTGCTAGACTAACTTGCTTTGTCGGGGGAAAAAAACGGTAGGGGGTCGCCCAGTGCAGGATCGGACCACCCCCTGAGTCGTAGCTTGCGCCAGCGACTCCAAAGACCATAAAAGGAGAACAGCCCGCGCAGAATAATGTTGCAGGCTTACAAAAATCTTACGTCGTTCGAGACCTTGAATAAATGCGCATTCTGATAGCTGAAGACGACGCCATCATCGCCGATGGCCTGAGCCGTTCGCTACGCCAGGGGGGCTACGCCGTCGATTGGGCAGCGAGCGGACTGGAGGCGGATGCGGCCCTGGCCACCGTCACCTATGATCTGCTGATCCTCGATCTCGGCCTGCCCAAGCTGCCCGGCCTGGAAGTCCTCAAGCGCTTGCGGGCGCGCGGGTCGCAGGTGCCTGTGCTGATCCTGACGGCGCTCGACGGCACCGGCGACCGCGTCAAGGGGCTCGACCTCGGGGCTGACGATTACATGGTCAAGCCTTTCGAACTGGCCGAACTGGAGGCTCGTGTGCGCGCCCTGACCCGGCGTTCTGCCGGGACCACGCCGACCATTCAGTGTGGGCAGCTAACCTACGATCAGGTCGGCCGCGTGGCGCAAATCCAGGGCCAGGCGCTGGATCTTTCGGCGCGCGAAATCGGCCTCCTGGAGGTCCTGCTGACGCGTATGGGACGTCTGGTCAGCAAGGATCAACTGGTCGACCACTTGTGCGGCTGGGGTGAGGAGGTCAGTCACAACGCCATCGAGGTCTATGTCCATCGCCTGCGCAAGAAACTGGAGGTCGGCGGCGTCAAGATTGCCACCGTGCGTGGCTTAGGCTACTGCCTCGAACGGCCGCAGGGCGACTGACTTGCCAGGACCGGCTGCCGAAACCGAACGCTCGCTGTTCGGTGAGATTCTCGACTGGATGCTGGCGCNNCTCTTCGTCTGGCCCTTGTCGATTGCTTTTACCCACTACTTCGCCAACAACGTCGCCAACTTTCCCTACGACCAGGCCCTGCGCGAGCATGTCGCCGCCATCGCCCGTCAGGTCAAACTGGTCGACGGCAAGGCCGTGCTCACCCTGCCAGCTTCTGCGCGTGCCTTCTTGCGGGCCGACGAGACCGACTCCGTCTACTTTCATGTCGTCACCGGCAACGGCAAGTTCCTGGCCGGCGACAAGGACTTGCCGATTCCCGACCTGTCCGGCGACACGACGCTGCTGCCCGGCGAAATCTATCTGCGCGACGCCGAATTCAACGGCCAGGATCTGCGTTTCGCTTATACCTTTCTCGCCGAAACGTCGCAGGCCAGGAAGAACTGGATCCTGGTCGAGGTCGCAGAGACCACCGAAAAGCGCAACCAGCTGGCCAACAAGATCGTCGCCAGTGTCATCCTGCCGCAATTCATCATCATTCCACTGGCCGTCATGCTCGTCTGGTTCGGCCTGTCGCGCGGTTTGCGGCCACTGACCCGCCTGCGCCAGACCATCGAGACGCGCGATCCGGCCGACCTCTCGCCGATTGCCACGCGGCGGGTGCCGGAAGAGCTGGAGCCGCTGGTCGAGGCCTTCAACGAAATGCTCGAACGCATGAAGCGCAACGTCGAAGCCCAGCAGCGTTTCGTTGCCGATGCGGCGCACCAGATGCGCACGCCGCTGACTGGTCTGAAAACCCAGGCCCAGTTCGCCATGCGTGAAACCGACCCGGAGTCGCTGCGCCACGCCCTGAAGCAGATCGCCACCGGCGTCGACCGCGCCGGCCGGCTGGTCAACCAGCTGCTCACCCTGGCACGTACCGAAGGCGGTGGCGAACCAGCCCAGCAGCGGCACGAACCCCTTGATCTGGCGCTGCTGCTGCGCGAGGTGGTCGAAGACTGGGTCATGGTCGCCATCGAGCAAGGTATCGACCTCGGCTACGAGGCGGAGGGGCAGGCAATGATCGTTGGCAACGCCTTCCTGCTTCGCGAGCTGGCCAAGAACCTGATCGATAACGCCCTGCGTTATACCCCCGCCGGTGGTCACGTCACCTGCCGCGTCGTCGTCGCACCGCGCAGCGTCGCGCTCGAAGTGGAGGATGACGGCATCGGCATCAGCGAGGAACAATCGGAGATGGTGTTCGAACGCTTTTACCGCGTTGACGATGCCACTACCGAAGGCAGCGGCCTCGGCTTGGCCATCGTCCAGGAAATTGCCGTCCAGCACGATACGCGCGCCAGTCTCAAACCCAATCCCAAAGGACGCGGCGCCATTGCCCGTGTCCTGTTCTCACCCTGGCGGCCGCCCCCGCCGCCGTTGCCCCCGCCGGACGACTTCTCGGAACTCTATCGCCAGTCACCGCCACTCGGCCCCTGAAGGCTCGCGAGTCCTCTGTTTCAGCCCAATCCTGTTGCACAGGGGGAGTGACCTCGCTATAATGCGCCCTCCTTTTGGCCAATTAGCTCAGTTGGTAGAGCAGCGGATTGAAAATCCGCGTGTCCGTGGTTCGATTCCGCGATTGGCCACCAAAAATTCTCCTTGATTTTCAAGGAAAAAACGCCAACCATCGCCGGTTGGCGTTTTGCATTGCGGAAAAGCAGTCCGTGTGCCCGGTCTTGTGCCGGTGCAAATTTGCCGGTTCCGACGCACTTTAACCCCGTGTTTCAGCACTCATTGCGACGAGCAGAGGAGGCCGCTTGGCCAAGCCCAATTACCAGTTTGAAAAGCGCCAGCGTGATTTGGCCAAGAAGAATAAGCAGGAAGAGAAGCGAATGCAGAAGCTGGCTGATAAGGCCGCTGGGAAACCGGTTGATAGCGACGACGATACTTCCTGCGCACCTATTGCCCCTCCTGTTGCGGGCACTGAATAAGCGGTGCGTTCAACTCGGGCAACTGCCGCAATCGAGCGCCTGAATCGTCGTGCTGAGGGGCATCAATATTCGATGGTCGTCACCAGCGACGGGTTCTTCAAATTGCGCGAGCAGGTCGCAGGGCAGAGCAAGGAAATCGGTGAGCCCCTCGATCTGGATTCTTTTGTCCGGTTCGTTGATGCACAAGGTCCGCAGAAAGCGCCGCGCATCTCCAAGTACGACGCTGCCTTTGCCAAACAGTTGGTGAAGAAGTCTTGAGAATGGACACTCATCCCACGTAAATGCGCCACCGGGATGAGGATATCGTCGGCCCTTTGTGCCGACTGTCTCGGATGCGGTTAGGCCGATACGGCTTATGTGGCATCAGGTGATGAAGAAATCAGTGTGATTCACGGGGGGCTGTCCGATCAGGGTGGCGAACTGAATCGCTGCTACCGCTCCACTGCCATCTACGTCGTAGTACAAGGCACCGGAGCTTGTGTCATACAGGATGTAGTCATTCGTATCCAGGGCAACAACTTCATCTCCCGACTTGAAGTTGGCGTCAGAAAGCTGACCGGTAGTGGTTAGCTTGTTGAAGATGCTGTTCTCCAACTGGAATACATCCGCCGAAGCAAAAAAGTCCTGAATGATGTCGACATTAACTGCCGGCTTGAGAACGGTATCAAAGCGGAAGATATCGTTGCCTTCGCCTCCGATCAATAGATCAAGGCCTAAGCCGCCTTGCAGCAAGTCATTGCCGTCACCCCCGCTCAGGGAGTCGTTTCCGGCCCCGCCATTCAAGACATTGTTGCCGGTGTTACCGGTGATGGTGTTGCCGAGGGTATTGCCGGTGCCGTTGAGATTGGCGGAGCCGGTGAGCACCAGGTTCTCGACGAAGGCGCCCAGGGTGTAGGAGATGCTGGCCTCGACGCTGTCGTTGCCGCCGGCATCGACGGTGCCGGCGACGAGGGTGGTCTCATAGACCTTGTCGTCGGCGCTGTTGACCACGTAGGTGTCGTTGCCGGCCATGC
>DDWF01000107.1:0-2255 GCA_002345845.1 Betaproteobacteria bacterium UBA2293
GGCGCTACGGCGCTTTCGATATTCAGGCCGACGACCTCGATGCCACGTGCCTTGTAGCGTGCCTGGATGTCCACCAGTTCCGGAATCTCGACACGGCAGGGTGCGCACCAGCGCGCCCAGAAATTCACAATCAGGGGCCGGCCTTTATAGGCGGCAAAAGCCACCGGTTTATTGTCAAGATCGAACAGTGTCGTGGCGAACAATGGCGCGCTCGACAGGTTCCCGGCCGCGGCGGCGGACAGGCTGATGCAAGCCAGCAATGCGGCGGTCCAATGCCTCACGGCAGATCGTCGCGGCGGAACAGGTCGAGGAACAGCCGCAGCGTCAGCCGGGCGAAGAAGGCCGCGCCCCGCGCCAGCGCCGACTGTTCCGGCAAGGGTGGCGGCGAACAACTGCAGGAGAAACTGGCGCATGATCGAAAGCCCCATGGTGAAAGACGTGCGGATTATCCGCGAAAGTCGGCGCTGGCGAGACGGCGCTAGCCGGCGCGCCGCCAACAGCGAGACGGCGTCTCCGCTACACTTGAGTCTCTCACCAGTCTAGGTGACCGGCTCACTCCTGCAATGTACCTTCGCTTTCTCGCCCTGTTCATCAGCATCCTCCTTTTCTCGGCCTGCTCCGACGGTGGTGCCGAACCGGCAGGTTCGGCCAGCGCGCCGCCGGGTGATTTTGTGCTCCGCACGGCGCAAGGCCCGCTCGATAGCCAGTCCTTGCGCGGCAAGGTGCTGCTGGTTTATTTCGGCTACACGAATTGTCCTGACATCTGGCCAGGCACGCTGGCGACGGCCGCCCAGGCAATGAATCTTCTGAAGCCGGAAGAGCGCGCACGTACCCGCCTGATCATCGTCTCGGTCGATCCCGGACGCGACACGCTGGAACGGCTGAAGGAATATGCCGCCTATTTTCATCCGGCCATGATCGGCGCGACCGGCACGGCAGCGGAAATCGCGGCGGCTGCCAAGACCTTTGGCGTCAGCTATGCGCTCCAGCCGCCCCGCCCCGACGGTGGTTACGCCGTCGATCACAGTGCCGATACCTACCTGGTCGCACCCGACGGCCAGTTAAGCGGCACGCAAGCCTTTGCCACGTCCCCCGAAAAGCTGGCGGCGGCTGTCCGCAAGCTGCTCTGAGATGAACCACCGCCCGGCACGTTTGGTCTTGCCCCTGCTGGCCGTGGCGCTGGCCGGGTTTGCCATGAGCTTCGTCGATGCGGCGCTGCTGCGCGAACGTCACGCCGTGCGGATCGAAGCCAGCCACGCGCTGGCAAAGCGTCTGGCGCTGACCGACATCGCGCTGTTCACCGAAGCGCGCTATACACGCCACCCGTCCCAGGCCGACCTGCATGCCCCCTTTCAGGATCACCCCCTGGCACTGGAGCATTTTCCCACCGGCAGCCTGATTGCCCCGCCACATACCCGCCATGAATATCTGGATAGAACAACAGCGCGCGCTGATTGATTTCACGCTGGCCTCGCTGGCGCGGCGCAAGGCACGCAACCTCGGGCTGCTGGCCGTCTATACCCTGCTGGTGTTCGTGCTGGCCTCGGTGGCGCTGTTTTCACATGCGCTGCGCCACGAGGCGACGCGGGTGCTCGCCGATGCGCCGGAGATCGTCCTGCAGCGCATGGTGGCGGGGCGCCATGACCTGATTCCACAGGGATACCTGGAAAAGATCGGACGCATCCGGGGCGTGCAGAAGATGGAAGGGCGGCTCTGGGGTTACTACTACGATCCCGTCATCAAGGCCAACTACACCTTCATGGTGCCCAGCGCTGGCGGCGTCGAGCGCGGCACCATCGTGATCGGCGCCGCGCTCGAGCGCGTGCGCGGTCTGGCGCTTGAAACCGGCATCTCCTTCCGCGCCTATTCGGGCAAGCTGTATTCGTTTGTCGTCGCCGACATCCTGCCCCACGACTCCGAGCTGGTCAGCGCCGACCTGGTGCTGATGCACGAGGATGACTTCCGGGCTTTCTTCGCGTTCCCTGCCGGGCACTACACCGATATCGCGCTCGCGGTGGCCAACCCGCAGGAGGTGCGCAACATCGCCGCCAAGCTGGCGGCCGCGCTGCCCGACTCCCGACCCATCCTGCGCGAGGAAATGCTGCGCACCTATGCATCGATCTTCTCCTGGCGCGAGGGCATCGTCCTGGCGATACTTTCCGGCGCAATCCTGGCCTTCGCCATCCTCGCCTGGGACAAGGCGGCGGGTCTTTCCGCCGAAGAGAAACGCGAGATCGGCATCCTCAAGGCCATCG
>DDWF01000107.1:2262-2609 GCA_002345845.1 Betaproteobacteria bacterium UBA2293
AGATCTGGGAGGGCGTGCTGATCTCTCTGACCGCCTTCCTCGTTGGCTATGTCGCTGCCTATCTGCATGTGTTCCGCGGCGGCGCCGTGCTGTTCGAACCGGTGCTCAAGGGGTGGGCCGTGCTCTACCCGCGCTTTCAGCTCGCCCCCGAGATCGACGGCCTGGCCGTGGCGACGCTGTTCTTTTTCACGGTCGTCCCCTACACGGCGGCGGTGCTGGTGCCGATCTGGCGCGCGGCAACCACCGACCCCGACGCGGTGATGAGATGAGCCCGACCTCCCCCAGCCCCTCCTGCGCAGGAGGGGAGGCTTGCGGCGCGCTGCGCTCGTTTATTACGGGGAGCTCCC
>DDWF01000107.1:2777-2934 GCA_002345845.1 Betaproteobacteria bacterium UBA2293
TGGGCGCTGGACGGCATCAATCTCAACATCGAGGCGCACCGGGTCACCGCCCTGTGCGGCCCCAGCGGCTCGGGCAAGACCACTTTGCTGACCCTGATCGGCTGCCTGGCGCGGCCGACCAGCGGGCGCGCCCGCTTCAAGGGCGAGGACATCTCCG
>DDWF01000207.1 GCA_002345845.1 Betaproteobacteria bacterium UBA2293
TTCATGACCGGCATCGTCTTCTCCAACATCATGCTGGAGAAGACGATGCCGGTCATGAAATCGACCTTGTCCTTCTTCAGGAACTTGTCGGTCGCCTGCTTGGCAACATCCGGGCTCTGCTGGTCGTCGGCGATCAGCACTTCGGCGGGCAGGCCGCCGAGTTTGCCGTTCAGCTGCTTCATGCCCAGGTTGAAACCGTCGCGGATGTCGACACCGAGGCCGGCACCAGGGCCGGAGAGCGTGGACACGAAACCGACCTTGATCGAATCGGCGGCGTGGGCGGCGCCGGCCAGCAGCAGGGCGGCGGCGAGAGCGGTCAGGCGAGGCGACATCGGGATCTCCGGGAGAATGGCGAAAGGGGCAAATTGTAGCGCAGGAACAAGCAGATACCGGCTCAGGAAGGGGCAAAATTCAGGTATATTCGCGCCCCATGATGAAGCCAGCCGTCGTTCTCCTCTCCGGTGGACTCGATTCCGCCACCTGCCTCGCCATCGCCCGCAGCCAGGGCTTTGCCTGCTACTGCCTGTCGTTCAATTACGGCCAGCGCCATTGCGCCGAACTGCAGGCCGCCGAGCGCGTGGTCAAGGCGCTGGGTGCCGTCGAGCATCGCGTGCTCAACCTCGGCCTCGCCCAGTTCGGCGGCTCGGCACTGACCGATACCTCGATCGCCGTGCCGGTCGACGGCGTGCATCCCGGCATCCCGGTCACTTACGTGCCGGCGCGCAACACCATCATGCTGTCGCTGGCTCTGGCCTGGGCCGAGGTGCTGGGCAGCCGCGACATCTTCGTCGGCATCAATGCCGTCGATTATTCCGGCTATCCGGATTGCCGTCCTGAGTACCTGGCCGCTTTTGAAAAGATGGCCAATCTGGCCACCCGAGCCGGCGTCGAGGGAACAAAACTGAGCATCCACGCACCGCTGATTGATCTCTCCAAGGCCGAAATCATCCGTACCGGGGCGGCCCTCGGTGTCGATTACGGGCTGACCGTCTCCTGTTATCAGGCCGATGAACTCGGCCACGCCTGCGGTGTCTGTGACTCCTGCCGGCTGCGCGCCGAAGGCTTTGCCGCCGCCGGTCTCGTCGATCCCACTTCCTACCGCGCCTGATCATGGACACTGCCGCTTCCCCCAACACCATCCTCTGGCTGGCTTTCGCCGTCTCCTTCGTTTTTGGTGCCATCGGCCAGAAGACGCATTTCTGCACCATGGGTGCCGTCTCCGACATCGTCAACATGGGCGAATGGAGCCGCATGCGCATGTGGCTGCTGGCCATCGGCGTCGCCATCCTCGGCGCCGGCGCGTTGCATGCGACCGGGCTGATCGATCTCGATAAGTCGATCTACCGGACGACGGCTTTCACCTGGCTGTCCTACCTGCTCGGCGGCTTCTGTTTCGGCATCGGCATGGTGCTGGCGTCGGGTTGCGGCTCGAAGACGCTGATCCGTATCGGCAGCGGCAACCTGAAATCGGTGGTTGTCTTCCTGGTTCTCGGCCTGTTCGCCTACATGACCATGCGCGGCGTTTTCGGTGTCTTCCGCGTCAATTATCTCGATCCTGTGGCCATCAACTTCCCCAGTGGCCAGGATATTCCGGCACTGCTGACGGCGGCCGGCGTCGAGGCGACGACTGCCTTCTGGCTGGCCGTGCTTGGCATTGGCGGCGGCCTGACGGCCTTCTGCCTGCTGAAGCGTGACTTCTGGACCCTCGACAACCTGCTCGGCGGCCTCGGCATCGGTCTGATGGTGGTCGCTGCCTGGTATGTCAGTGGTCACTTGGGCTACCTCGCCGAGCATCCGGACACGCTGGAGGAAGCCTTCCTGACCACCAACAGCGGGCGCATGGAGTCGCTGACCTTCGTCGCTCCACAGGCCTATACGCTTGAGCTGCTGCTGCTGTGGTCGGATACCAGTCGCACCGTCACCTTCGCCATCGCCACCGTGCTCGGCGTCATCGCCGGCTCCTGCGCCTGGTCGCTGCTGACGCGCAATTTCCGCTGGGAAGGCTTCGTCAGTGTCGAAGACACCGCCAGCCACCTGATCGGCGGCGCCCTGATGGGTTTTGGTGGCGTGCTCGCCTACGGCTGCACGGTCGGCCAGGGCATCACCGGTTTTTCGACCCTGGCGCTGGGGTCCATCGTCACCTTCCTGGCTATCGTCGCCGGTGCCGCAGTGACGCTGAAAGTCCAGTTCTGGCGGGTGATGCGCGAAGCCTGAGGCGATTTCGCCTAGCCGTTTTCCTTGAGCTTGGCGATGACCAGCGGAAAGGCCCCTGAGCCGATCAGGGCCACGGCCGAAACGATGAAGGCCAGCCCGGCCATCGGGTCATCGAGTACCGGATGGATGATCGACCCGAACCCGGCGATGCTGAGCAGGCCGGGAATGGCGCAGAGGACGCCAAGCGCGGTGAGGATGATGAAGGATAGCGGGTAGCGGCGGGACATTTGCGTGCAGGGCAGTGGGCAGGCGCCCATGTTAGCGCCGGCGAGCCGTCTTGTGCCAATGCCGGTCGCCGGCACGCGCCTTGCTGACCTGCCCTTGGCGAATGATTTTGCGACGGAATTGCGACAAAACCCGACCATGAACTCAAGCCATGAAAGGTTTTCGCATCGCAGGCGACGATCGCGTTCCGCCGACGATCCAGGCAACCATTACCCGAATACCTTGTCTTTCTCAATTGGCAAATGAACTCAGGAAGCAGATCTTGGGAATTGTGACCGCTGCTGAGACCGGCTCAGCCCTCTTTACCTTCGACAACACCTATGCCCGCGAGCTGGAGGGCTATTACGTACCCTGGACGCCGGCCACGGTGCCGGGACCCCAACTGGTCAAGTTGAACGAGGTGCTGGCCAGGGAGCTAGGCCTGGATCCCATGGCGCTGGCGGCGGCCGAGGGCGTCAAGATCCTGGCCGGGAATCGCGTGCCTGCTGGCGCGACGCCCATTGCCCAGGCCTACGCCGGCCACCAGTTCGGACAGTTTTCGCCGCAACTGGGCGATGGCCGGGCCCTGCTGCTCGGCGAAATCATCGATCAACAAGGGTGCCGTCGGGATCTTGCCTTCAAGGGGTCCGGGCCGACGCCGTTTTCCCGGCGCGGTGACGGCAAGTGCGCCCTGGGCGCCGCGCTACGCGAATACCTGGTCGGCGAAGCCATGGCGGCGCTCGGCATTCCCACCACCCGCACCCTGGCGGTTGTCAGTACCGGCGAAACCATCCGCCGCGATCGCCCGCTGCCGGGCGCCATCCTCACCCGGGTCGCCGCCAGCCACCTGCGGGTCGGCACCTTCGAATACTTTGCCGCCCACAAGGGACCGGAGGCCGTCCGCAAGTTGGCCGATTACGCCATCCGTCGCCATTATCCGCAACTGGCCGAGGCTGACCGGCCTTACCTCGAATTGCTCAAGGCGGTAGCCGCGCGGCAAGCCGAATTGGTTGCCCGCTGGTTGGGCGTCGGCTTCATTCATGGGGTCATGAACACGGACAACATGACCATTTCCGGTGAAACCATCGATTACGGACCCTGCGCCTTTATCGAGGCTTACCATCCGCGGACGGTATTCAGCTCGATTGACGCCAGCGGCCGCTATGCTTATGGCCAGCAGGCCGCCATTGCCTGCTGGAACCTGGCCCGCCTCGCCGAGACCTTGCTGCCGTTGATCGACACCGATACGGATCGGGCCGTGGTAGCCGCTACCGAGGTGCTCGATGCTTTCCCGGAACAACACGCGGCTTGCTGGCTGGGCGTGATGCGGGCCAAGCTCGGGCTGTCGGCTGAGTCTGCCGACGACGCAGGCGATCAGGCCCTGGCGGATGATTTCCTGACCCTGCTCCAGCGCGGGCGCATGGATTTCACCAGGGCTTTCCGCGCCCTGTACGACTCGGCGCGGGGAAAGACCGAGGCTATTTCCCCCCTCTTGCCGCTAGCTGATTTCGCCGCCTGGCGACAACGCTGGCAGGCCCGCCAGCCTGAGCGTTCACACACCGTCCTGGCGGCCATGCAGGGTGCCAATCCCTGCTACATTCCACGCAATCATCGGCTCGAAGCGGCCCTGGATGCAGCCGTCGATGATGGCGATCTGCAGCCCTTCGAGCGGCTGCTGGCGGTGGTGGAGCGCCCGTTTGACGAGCGTGCCGCCGATGCCGACTTCGCCGAGCCGGCGCCGCCGGAGGTCACGGCCTGTTATCAGACCTTCTGTGGAACCTAGCGAGGCTGCCGGACGCGGGTTGCGTGAATTGCGGACGTAAAAAAACCGGCGGGTTGCCCGCGCCGGTTTTTCGTCCTGCCTGATCGGTTACTGAACTTGCTGGATGCCGGCGATGACCCAGCCACGGCTGCCGTCCATCGGCTTGCTCATGTGCCAGATTTCCGAGAAGGCGGCGACCGGGCCGTTGCGCTCTTCGCGGATCTGACCGCTGAAATGCACGCTGACGATGTAGCGGCCGGCTTCCTCGGCGACGTCGATGACCTGGCCGTCGAGCTGGACCACGTCGGTTTCCTGGCTGGCGCCATTGCGTTCGGCGATGGCCATCTTGATCTCGGCGAACATTTCCGGCGAGGTGAATTCGCGGATGTCGTCGAGATTGCCGGCGTCGTTGGCGGCCTGCAGGCGGATGAAATTGACCTTGGCGTTGCGCACGAAGCCGTCGACATCGAAATCGGCCGGGATGTTGCCGCCGGTCGATTCAACAGCCTGGGCTGCGGGCGTGAAGGCGGAACCACCAGCCGGAGTGAAGTCCGGACGGGCGACATTGCCCGGTTGACCACCAAGTTTCGGGCCGGCTGCGGCGTACTGCATGCCATGACCTTGGGCGGCCGCCTTCTTGCGCATGAAGAAGCCGATGGCGCCAATGACGACCATGGCCAGCAGGGCGATCATCATGAAGTTGGCGAGTTCTTCGCCAAAGCCGAGGTGCGAGGCCAGTGCTGCCAGACCCAGACCGGCGGCGAGGCCGGCAATCGGGCCCATCCACGAGCGCTTCGGCTGGGCCTGGCCGGCGGTCGGCGCGGCTGCCTGTTGCTGACGGGGCGCCTGGCTGACGTTGTTTGCCGGCGGGGTGGCCGAGCGCTGCATGCCGGTGGAACCGCCGCCGCCGAGGCGCTTG
>DDWF01000168.1:0-1186 GCA_002345845.1 Betaproteobacteria bacterium UBA2293
CGAACTTGTCCTTCAGTTCGATTTCCTTGGCGACGGAAACGCCGTCCTTGGTGACGGTCGGGCCGCCGAAGGAACGCTCGAGCACGACGTTGCGGCCCTTGGGACCGAGGGTGACCTTGACCGCGTCGGCCAGGACATTGATGCCTTCGACCATGCGGGCGCGGGCGGAATCACCGAATTTGACTTCTTTGGCTGCCATATTGATTAGCTCCTAAATTTGATCTGTTGAGTGAGGTCGACTGGCAGAATTACTTCTGCAGGACACCCATGATGTCTTCTTCGCGCATGACCAGGACTTCCTGGCCATCAACCTTGACCGCCTGGCCGGCGTACTTGCCGAACAGGACGCGATCGCCCACCTTGACGTCCAGAGCGATCTGCTTGCCGTTGTCGTCGCGCTTGCCCGGGCCAACGGCCAGGATTTCGCCCTGATCCGGCTTCTCGCCAGCGGAATCGGGAATGACGATGCCGGATGCAGTGGTGCGCTCGGCTTCAACGCGCTTGACGATCACACGGTCGTGCAAAGGACGGATATTCATAGAACTGACTCCTGATGATGAGTTTCAACACAGTGGAAATTGGCCGGCGGCACTGAGTACCGCCGGGAGCGGAGCGGGCTGGTTTGTTAGCACTCGTCTCCGTTGAGTGCTAATAATAGGGACGGCCCGTGGCTATTTCAAGGGGTGTGATGAAAATTCATTGCTCTCCCAGCTGTGGCATTCGTGCGCCAGCGCATACAAGAGCGCGAACTTTTGCCGAGTGTTAGCACTCTCAGACAGCGAGTGCTAAAATGATTTTGGACATACAAGGAGGACACACGCCATGACCTATGCCCTGTCTCATCCCATACCCTCTGCGGTTGGCAATATCGATGCCTACATCCAGGCAGCGAATCGCTATCCGATGCTTTCCGAGGCGGAAGAGATCCGGCTGGCCGAGCGTTTCCACAACGACGGCGATGTGGAAGCGGCGCGTCAGCTCGTGCTCTCCCATCTGCGCCTCGTCATCTCCATCGCCCGCGGCTACCTCGGCTACGGTCTGCCGCATGCCGACCTGATTCAGGAAGGCAACATCGGCCTGATGAAGGCAGTCAAGCGCTTCGATCCGACACGCGGCGTACGCCTGGTGTCATTCGCCATGCACTGGATCAAGGCCGAGATTCACGAGTACATCCTGAAGAACTGGC
>DDWF01000168.1:1191-5821 GCA_002345845.1 Betaproteobacteria bacterium UBA2293
CAAGCTGTTCTTCAACCTGCGCAGCCTGAAGAACGACTACGAAGGCGTCGACACGCTGTCTGGCACGCAGGCGGCGGAAGTTGCGGCGCGGCTCAATGTCAAACAGGACGAGGTGGTCGAGATGGAAACCCGCCTCACCGGCCGCGACCTCGCGCTGGAAGGCAATCCGGACGACAGCGACGATGCCTTCGCACCGATCGACTACCTGGCCGATTCACGTTACGAGCCGACCCGCGTCATCGAAAGCAAGGCTGTTGCCCGCCTGCAGGACGAAGGACTGCAGGAAGCGCTGGCCGCCCTCGACCCGCGCAGCCGCCGGATCATCGAGACGCGCTGGCTGCATGATGGCGACGCAGCGACGCTGCACGAACTGGCCGCCGAGTTCGACGTTTCGGCCGAGCGCATCCGCCAGATCGAGGTCAAGGCGCTGCAGAAGATGCGCGGCGTGCTGACCCCGGCCTGAGCGGCGATACCGCAGCGACAAAAAAAGGGAGCCGCCGGCTCCCTTTTTCGTTTCCCACCCTCAGTTCTTCTTGCCGGCCTTACCGCTCATGCCGGCGGCGATGTCACCCTTGAATTCGTTATCCACCAGCGGCGGCGCGTCAACCTGCGGCACGTGGCACTGCGTGCAGTTGTGGCGGGCGGCAGCGGCACCGGCCAGCAGCTTGCCGTCGCGGTCGCGGAAGTGGCTGTCGCCGATCTTCGGGGCTTTCTTCTTCTGGTAGGTATCGGCACCGTGGCAGCTCAGGCACTGGTTTTCCTCCAGCGTGATCTCATCGAAGTTCTCGACGGCGTGCGGAATCACTGGCGGCTGGTCGCGGAAAGTGCGCGCCACCTTCTCCTGACCGCCCGGCTTGCCGCCGAGGTACTTCTTCGCTTCCGGTGCCTGATCGACGGCCGCCACGTCGGCGCCGCGCATCGGCGTCGGCGCCTGCTGGGCCAGCGTCGGAGCGGCAAACGCCCAGCAGGCGGTGGCCGCCAGCACGGCAAAAGTCGTCTTCACGGTCTGTTTCATGGTGGCGCTCCTCCTCAAATACTCGCAGATCGGTCGGCTCCGTGCGGCGCCGGCGGCACCGTCGAAACCGGGTTATTGAAACGCAGGCCGAAGGTGAATACGTCCTTCGAGCAGACATCGATGCAACGGCCGCAGTTGGTACAGTTGGCGGCCAGGATCACCGGCCCGACGCCCTGCGCCTCACCCTTGAGCGCCGGCCGGATGACCTGCGGTTCGGGACAGACGGCGAAGCAGTCCATACAGTCGTTGCAGGCCTGGCGGGCCGGCGCCGCGACGCGCAGCGGCGCCCAGCGGCCGAGCAGGCTGTAGAAGGCGCCGACCGGGCAGAGGTGGCCGCACCAGCCGCGGCTCATGACAAAAAGATCGAACAGGAAGACGGCCAGGACCACGGTCCAGGCGGCGCCGATGCCGAAGATCAGGCCGCGATGCAGCATCGAGATCGGATTGATCAGCTCCCACAGCACGACGCCGGTCAGCGCCGAGCCGAGCAGCACCATGCCCAGCATCCAGTAGCGCGTGGCGCGCGATATGTGGGCGCTGCCCTTGATGCCGAGCCGGCCGCGCAGCCAGCCGGCGGCGTCGGTGACCATGTTTACCGGGCAGACCCAGCTGCAATAGACGCGCCCGCCAAGCAGCAGGTAGAAAACGACGACGATGACGATGCCGACCGTCCCCAGCGTTTCCGGCAGATGCCCGGCGAGCGCTGCCTGCAGCGCGACCAAGGGATCGGTCAGTGGCAGGAAGTCGAGCGTGTAGCTGTAATTGAGGTTGCCCTTGACGATCCAGACACCGGCCAGCGGGCCGAGCAGGAACAGGGCGAGGATGCCGAGCTGCGTCAGGCGACGCAGGATCAGCCAGCGGTGGGCGCGCAGCCAGCCCTTTTCGGCCACCGCCTCGGCGCCGGGACGCTTGTCGCTCATGGCTTGCCTCCCAGACCCGGCGGCAGACTGGGAATGACCAGCGCCTCATCGGCCGGCAGGTCGCGCGCCGGGGCCGTCATGCCCGAGGCCGGATCGTAGTGGCCGGGCAGTTTGCTGCCTTCCGGCATGCGGTCGGGCAGGTCGAGCATCTTCGACTCGTCCATCAACGAGCCGCCGGCCTTCTTCTGCTCTTCCCAACCGAGCCGATAGTGGCTGCCCAGCTCGCCCTTGGCCAGCGCCGGCGGCAGCACGCGGATGGCGGCTTCCTGCAGCACGCAGGACTGCTCGCATTTGCCGCAGCCGGTGCAGTGTTCCGAATGCACCGTCGGCAGGAACATGGCATGCCGGCCGGTGCGCTGGTTGCTCTGGATGTCCAGCGTGATTGCCTTGTCGATCACCGGACAGACGCGGTAACAGACATCGCAGCGCAGGCCGAGGAAATTCAGGCAGGTCTCATGGTCGATCAGCACGGCGATGCCCATCTTCGCCTGGTTGATGTCGGTCAGCCCGTGATCGAGGGCGCCGGTCGGGCAGGCCTTGATGCAGGGAATGTCCTCGCACATCTCGCAGGGAATCGTGCGCGCCGTGAAGTATGGCGTGCCGGTGGCCACCGGCGTTTCCGGCTTGGCCAGCGACAGCGTGTCGTAGGGACAGTCGCGCACGCACAGGCCACAACGGATGCAGGCGCCGAGGAAATCCTCTTCCGCCAGGGCGCCGGGAGGACGCAGGGCCAGCGCCGGCAGTGCCTTCGACTGCTTGGCGTAGAGGCCCAGGCCGAGGCCGAGCATGCCGACGCCACAGGCCATGCGGGCCGAGTCAAAGAGAAATTGCCGGCGGGCGGCGTTGCTTTTTGGGGTAGATGCTTTCATATCGCTTATGGTCCAGTTCAGCCGGTCGCGGACGGGCCCCTTACCCGACCGCGCCGGAACTCCCTGATTGCCACGTCAGTTCCTCAGGCCTTGACCACCTTGCAGGCGCATTTCTTGAAGTCCGTTTCTTTCGACAGCGGGCAGGTGGCGTCCAGCGTCAACTTGTTCACCAGACGATGCTCGTCGAAGAAGGGTACGAAGACAAGGCCGGCCGGCGGCTTGTTGCGGCCGCGGGTTTCCACCCGCAGCTGGATCTCGCCGCGCCTGGTGGCCAGTTTGACCACCTCGTTACGGGCCAGGCCGCGGCTCTTGGCATCCTGCGGGTGCATGTAGACCACCGCGTCGGGCATCGCCTTGTACAGTTCCGGCACACGCCGGGTCATCGAGCCGGTGTGCCAGTGTTCGAGCACGCGGCCGGTACACAGCCACAGGTCGTAGTCGGCGTCCGGCGCTTCGGCGGCCGGCTGGTACGGCAGCGCGAACGCCACCGCCTTGCCGTCGGGGAAACCGTAGAAACGCACGCCCTCGCCCTTCGGCACATAGCTGTCGTAACCTTCGCGGAAGCGCCACAGCGTTTCCTTGCCGTCGATGACCGGCCAGCGCAAGCCGCGCGCCTTGTGATAGACGTCGAAATTGGCCAGATCGTGGGCGTGACCGCGGCCGAAGGCGGCATATTCCTCGAACAGCCCCTTCTGCACATAGAAGCCGAAAGCCTTCGACTCGTCGTTCATGTAGCCCTTGATGGCGTGGGCATTGACCTTGGCGACTTCGTCGAGGCCCCAGCGGGTGGTGTCCTTGTTGGCGTAAAGCACGTCATACAGCGTCTTGCCCTTGTATTCCGGGGCCTTGTCGAGCAGTTCGGCCGGCCACACTTCGTCGGTCTTGAAGCGCTTGGCGAACTCGATGTACTGCCACAGGTCGGATTTGGCTTCGCCCGGCGCCTTGACCTGTTGGCGCCAGAACTGGCCGCGGCGTTCGGCGTTGCCGTAGGCGCCTTCCTTCTCCATCCACATCGCCGAGGGCAGGATGAGGTCGGCCGACATCGCCGAGACGGTCGGGTAGGCGTCGGAATGGACGACGAAGGCCTTGGGATTGCGCCAGCCGGGGTAGATCTCGTCGTTGATGTTCGGCCCGGCCTGCATGTTGTTGGTCGTCGACGACCAGAAAAAGCCGAGCTTGCCGTCCTTCAGCGCCCGCGACTGGGCGACGGCGTGCAGCCCGACCCAGTCGGGAATGGTGCCGGCCGGCAGCTTCCACAACTTTTCCGAGATTTCGCGGTGTTTCGGATTCATCACCACCATGTCGGCCGGCAGGCGGTGGGCAAACGTGCCGACCTCGCGCGCCGTGCCGCAGGCCGACGGCTGGCCGGTCAGCGAGAACGGGCTGTTGCCGGGTTCGGAAATCTTGCCGACCAAGAGGTGCACGTTGTAGATCATGTTGTTCACCCAGGTGCCGCGCACATGCTGGTTGAAACCCATGGTCCAGAACGAGGTGACCTTGGTCTTCGGATCGGCGTAGGCCTTGGCCAGCGCCTCCAGCTTGTCTTTCGGCACGCCGGAAATCTCGTGCGTCTTGTCGAGCGTGTATTCGGCAACGAACTGGGCGAATTCATCGAACGTGATGTCGCTGGCCGCCATCGGGTTGCCTTTCGGCTTGCCGTCGGCACCGGGATAACCGTTGTTGTTGGCCACCTGCTCCAGCGGATGGTTCGGCCGCAGGCCGTAGCCGATGTCGGTGACGCCCTTCTTGAACTTGACGTGCTTGGCGACGAATTCCTTGTTCACCGCGCCGTTCTGGATGATGTAGTTGGCGATGTAGTTGAGGAT
>DDWF01000311.1 GCA_002345845.1 Betaproteobacteria bacterium UBA2293
CAGACGGTGGAAAGCGTGCTGCTGCCGAACGACGGCGTGTGCGTGTCCACCCAGGTGGGCTGTGCGGTCGGTTGCGTGTTCTGTCAGACGGGCCAGGACGGCCTGCTGCGCCAGCTCGACAGCATGGAGATCGTCGCCCAGGTGGTGCTGGCCCGGACGCGGCGCCCGGTCAAACGGGTCGTCTTCATGGGCATGGGCGAGCCGGCGCACAATCTCGACAACGTGCTGGCAGCCATCGACCTGCTCGGCACCGCCGGCGGTCTCGGCCACAAGAATCTGGTCTTCTCCACCGTCGGCGATCGCCGTGCCTTCGAGCGCCTGCCGCAGCAGACGGTCAAACCGGCCCTGGCGCTGTCGCTGCACAGCACCGACGGCGAACTGCGCGCCCGCCTGCTGCCCAATGCCCCGCGCATCGATCCGGCAGAACTGGTCGAACTGGGTGAGGCTTATGCCCGCGCCGTCGGCTATCCGATCCAGTATCAATGGACGCTGCTCGCCGGCGTCAATGACAGCGAGGCCGAAATGGATGCCATCGTCCGCCTGCTGACCGGCAAGTACGCGATGATGAACCTGATTCCCTTCAACCCGGTCGAGGGCAGCGGCTTCGACCGCCCCTCGGCGGAACGCGCCGCAGCGTTGGCGGAAAGCCTGAATCGCCGGCGCATCCTGACCCGCCTGCGCCAGTCGGCCGGCCAGGATGTCGAGGGCGCCTGCGGTCAGCTACGGGCCCGGCTGGCCACCGGGATCAGCGTCGAATCGCTGAAATCAGGCCGCCGCGCCAGCCAACGGCAGGTGATCGGCAACAGCCAGTAGGCGACCGAGCTCGGCGGCTGGCTGCGGCTTGCCGAACAGGAAGCCCTGGAACTGGTCGCAGCCGTGCAGACGCAGGTAGTCGCGCTGACACTCGGTTTCGACGCCCTCGGCGACCACGGCCAGTTCCAGCTGATGGGCCATGGCGATGATGGCCGAGGCCAGCCTGACCTGCTCGCCATCCTCGTCGATCTCGCAGACGAAGCTGCGGTCGATCTTCAGCACCTGCACCGGGAACTGCTTGAGGTAGCTGAGCGATGAGTAGCCGGTGCCGAAATCGTCGATAGCGACATTTATCTGCATCCGCCGCAGGCTTTCGAGAACCAGCGTCGCCCGGCTGGCATTGCGCATGAGCAGCGACTCGGTCAGCTCCAGTTCGAGCAGGCTGGCCGGCAGAGCGAATTCGGCCAGGGCCCGGGCGACGATTTGCGGCAGGTCATGAGCGAACTGGTGGGCCGAAATATTGACGGCCACCGGCACCGCCGCCAACCCGGCATCCAGCCAGGCGCGCTGCTGGGCGCAGACGGTGCGGATCGCCCATTCGCCGAAGATGTTGATCATGCCGTTCTCTTCCGCCATCGGAATGAACACCGTCGGCGGCACCGGGCCCCGCTCATGGTGATTCCAGCGCATCAGTGCCTCGGCGCCGACCAGCTGGCCGCTGATGGCATCGACCTTCGGCTGGTAATGCATGACCAGTTCGTCACGTTCGAGCGCGCCATAAAGGTCGTTCTCGAGCAGCAGTTCGCCGAGCGAGGCGGTATTGATTTCAGAGGAGAAGAAACGGAAGGTGTTGCGCCCTTCTTCCTTGGCCCGATACATCGCCGCATCGGCCTTGCGCAGCAGTTCCGAAACCGTTTGTCCGTCGTCGGGATAGAGGGCAATACCGGCACTGCCGCTGACCGTCAGCTCATGGCCGGCGAGCAGGTAGGGCTGACAGAGCGCCGCCAGCATCTTGCGCGTGACGTGCATGGCATCCTGGCGATGTTCCAGCTCCGGCAGGACGACGACGAATTCGTCACCGCCCTGGCGCGACAGGGTATCGGTATCGCGCAGCACCGACAGGCCGCGCTGCGCCGCCTGGACCAGCAACTGGTCGCCGACATCATGACCGAGGGTGTCGTTGATGTTCTTGAAACGATCGAGATCGATGAAGATCAGGGCCATTGGTCGGCTGCTGCGCTTCGACTTGAGCATCGCCTGGCCGACCCGATCCTCGAGCAGCAGACGGTTAGGCAACCCGGTCAGCACATCGTGATGCGCCATGTGATGGATGCGCGCCTCGCTCTGCTTGCGCTCGGAGATGTCGTTGAAGATGCCGATGTAGTGCGTGACGGCACCCTGCTCGTCACGCACCGCAGAAATCGACAGCCACTCGGGAAAGATGCCGCCATCCTTGCGCCGGTTCCAGATCTCGCCCTGCCACTGACCGTTGGCCAGCAACTGGTTCCACATCTCGCGATAGTAGTCCGGCCCTTGCTGACCGGAATTGAGGATGGCCGGCGTGCGGCCGATGACATCCCCGGGCTGATAACCGGAAATCACCGTAAACGCCGGGTTCACGGCGACGATGCGGGATTTGGCATCGGTGATGGTCATGCCCTCGGTGGCGTTGGTGAACACCGTGGCATAAAGTCGCAACTCGCCCTCGACCCGCCGTTGTGCCTCGTAACGTTCGGCCAGATGGCGGTGGGCGGCGGCCAGCTTGCGCCGGTCGCGCTCGAAGCGCAGCAGGGCATAGACGGCATAAGCCAGGAGCAGCAGGGTGACAAAATAAAGCAGCAGGCGGAAGTAACCGGCCCTGCGCAGCGAGGCTTCGTGCCCCTCGATATAGACCCGGGTCACGTCCTCGAGCAGGCTGGCCGACGCCGAGCGCATGATGCCTTCGACCAGACGGTTCACCTCTTGCCGGTGGCCGATGATCAGTTCGGCATGAACCAGCAGTTGGTTGACCGACAGCGGACCGGCGACCTGGAGGCGCTGCCGGCGCAGGTTGTTCAGCTCCCCCAGCAGTTGCTCTTCGCTGTTGATCAGGACGCCGCGGGAAAGCGCCAGCACGCGCCGGACCAGGCGCTCCAGTTCCGGCTGTCGCTGGCCATCGGGCTGACGCAAGACGACTTCCGCCGCCTGTGGGAAATAGATCTCGGAATTACGCAGGACCGAATTGCTGCGTTTGAAGCGATCGACGTTGTCGGCCTTCTCGCGCTGGGTGGCGAGCAGGCGCTCGACCAGCGGCTGCAGTTGCGCCTGGGTGTCGTCCGCCAGGGTCGCCGGAATGCGCCGCAGTGATCCTTCCTCGGCCCGTATTTGGTCGACATGACGAACCAGCAGATCGTAATTGCGCAGCAAGTCGGCATGACTGGCCAGCACGGCCGAATTCAGCTCGACGTCGGCCTGCTGTATCCGGCGCAGCGACTGCAGATATTCATAATGCACTTCCGGCGAGATCTCCTCGGCGCGCATGAACAACCAGAACAGCAGGCCGAGCAGGATGGCAAAAGCCACCGTCGGCCGGATCAGCCGACTATGCTCGCGCTCGCCGCCCGGCGGGTTTTCATTGGTCACCGGCTGCTCCCCGGCAACTCACCATCCAGCGTTCCGAGAAAGGCGACGATGGCCTCGACATCTTCACCGGAAAGCTCGCGCCCCAATTGATAGCGGGCCATGATCAGCACCGCCTGTTCGAGCGTTGCTGCCGAACCATCGTGGAAATACGGCGCCGTGCGGGCGACGTTGCGCAAACTGGGCACCTTGAAGACATGACGGTCCTCCTCGCGCCCGGTGACGGTAAATCGCCCGAGATCGGCTTCGCTGACGCTACGCCCGGCAAAATAATCGCCGAGCACACCAAATTTCTGGAACATGTTGCCGCCGATCAGCATGCCCTGATGGCAGCTGACGCAGCCGTACTCGGCAAAGCGCCGATAACCTTCCTCCTCAAGACGGGTCAATGCCTGACGGTCGCCACGCAGGTAGCGGTCGAAGCGCGAATTGACGGTGACCAGCGAGCGTTCAAAGGTGGCGATGGCATCCAGCAGATTGTCGGCGGTCAATCCGTCGCCGTACAGACGCCGAAATTCGGCCACCAGCTTGTCATCCTGGCCGAGACGCGAGAGCACTTGCGACCAGGTGGCGCCCATTTCGATCGGATTCTGGATCGGCCCGGCGGCCTGCTCCTCCAGCGTCGCCGCCCGGCCATTCCAGAACTGGGCGACGTTGTAGGCACTATTGAGGATGGTCGGTGCATTGATGTTCCCCACAGCACCGCCGATACCGACCGAAAAACGCTGGCCATCGACACCGCCGGCCGACAGGTTGTGGCAATTGGCGCAGGCGACGGAAAGGTCGGCAGACAGTCGGGCGTCATGGAACAGGCGCTCGCCGAGCGCGACCCGCCCAGGGTCGAGTCCCTGCACCGGCACCAACGGCAAAATGGGCGACAGGAGATCACCCGACATCGTCTGCGGGGTGACAAACGTACGCGTTGGCAAGGGGGCGGGCTGGCGACCCAGCAACTGCCAGACGACAAAGCTCGCCAGCAGGATGAGCGCCAAAGCAGCAGAAAGCCGAAATCCGACAAAATTCATGAGCGGATTATGCCTTGATTGCCCCGGCCTCGCGGCCCGGCCCGGCGAAATTGCCGAGGCGCCGCCCTGACGATTCCGGCAGCAGCTTCACGGCGCCATCACCACACGATTCTTGCCCGTCTCCTTGGCCCGATAGCTGGCTTCATCGGCCCGCCGCATCAGGCTCGCTCCACTATCCCCGGCACGGTACTCGGCGACGCCAATGCTGACGGTACAGAGCATCTCCCGGCCATCGGCAGTCTGCGTCCGTTCCGCGGCGAAAGTGGTGCACAGGCGTTCAGCCAGAGCATATGCAGCCTCGCCGCCGGCTTCCGGCAGGAGCGCGACGAACTCCTCGCCGCCATAGCGGTAGGCGCTGTCGGTACGGCGCAGGCAAAGGCGGATGACGGCGGCCAGCGCCTGCAGGACGCGATCGCCTTCAAGGTGGCCATAACTGTCGTTAATGCCCTTGAAATTATCGCAATCGAGCACCAGCAACGAAAAGGTACGGCCGTATCGGCTAGCGCGCTCCAGTTCGGCCTGCAAGCGCTCCTGCAGATAGCGCGAATTGAACAGGCCGGTCAGCGGATCGGTCAGGCTCAGCCGGCGATAGCGCTCCTCGCTCTCGCGCAGCGCCTNNCGTCCTGCAGGGTCTCGATGGCGCCCATCACCTCGCCACGAGCGTTGCGCAGCGGCGCCGCAGTGAAGAACAACCAGCGTCCCCCTTCACCAAAGTGAGGAAAGAAGTCTTCTGCCTCGTAGCCGCCGTGCACCAGCAGCGAAGGCCGGAAACGTCCGTGGTAGAGGCGGTCGATGACCCCCTCGCTGGCATTGTCGAGCACCAGGTCGGCCATGATCGGGCGTGCCGACGGGTAGAAGGCCTGCCACTGATTGTTGCTGCCGATCATGTCACCGGCCAGGCGGCCGGTCAGTATCTCGCAGGCATGGTTCCAATGCGTCAGCCGATGCCCGGCATCGATGACCAAGGTGGCTACCGGGCTGCCATCGACGATCTGGGCCAGGCAGGCTTCGTTGTCACGCAGGGCGAATTCAGCCAGGCGACGCTCGGTGACGTCCTGCAGGGTTTCGATGGCGCCAATGATCTCACCGCTGGCATCGCGGATCGCCGCTGCCGTGAAGAACAGCCAGCGCCCGCCGCTACCGAAACCGGGGAAGAAATCCTCGGCCTCCCAGGCGCCGTCGATCAGCGCCGAAGGCCGATATTTGCCCGGATAGAACTGGCCGACCTCCCCCTCCAGGGCACGGTCAACAATGAGATCGGCAAGTATCGGCCGCCGTTCACGATAAAAAGCCCGCCACTGTTCGCTGCGCCCGATCATGTCGCCGGCCGCTACGCCGGTCAGCTGAACACAGGCACGATTCCAGTGGATAACGCGATGCTGGGCATCAATGACAATAGTGGCAACCGGATTACCCTCAACCAGTTGTGACAGACCAACGTTTTCTTCTTGAGGCGTCAGTGGCATGACGACCGCCTCCTTCTCTGTAGGGTGGGACGCTGTTTCGTACAATATCGCGTATTCTCCATCGCCTGACAATCCGTCGCTCCGCCCTCCATCGTGAAAAAAGCCAGCATCGCGCAGTTTTACAGCCGGCTGCGGGAAGCCAATCCCTCACCGCGCACCGAACTGAACTACGCCTCGCCATTTCAGTTGCTGATCGCCGTCATCCTCTCGGCGCAGGCGACCGACGTCGGCGTCAACAAGGCGACGGCCCGCCTCTTCCCCATCGCCCCGACACCTGAGGCCATGCTCGCCCTGGGCGTCGAGGGCCTGGCCGAGTACATCCGCACCATCGGCCTCTATCGCAGCAAGGCAAAAAACGTCATCGCCACCTGCCAGTTGCTGCTCGAGCGTCATGGCGGCGAGGTGCCGGCCGAGCGTACCGCCCTCGAAGCGCTTCCCGGCGTTGGCCGCAAAACCGCCAACGTCGTCCTCAACACCGCCTTCGGTCAGCCGACGATTGCTGTCGACACGCACATTTTCCGCCTCGGCAACCGGACCGGACTGGCCCCAGGCAAAACCGTGCTCGAAGTCGAGGAAAAGCTGTTTCGCGTCACCCCGCCGGAATTTCGCCAAGACGCCCACCACTGGTTGATCCTGCACGGCCGTTACGTGTGCAAGGCGCGCCGTCCGGAATGCGCACGCTGCATCGTCGCCGACTTGTGCAGCTTCCGCGGCAAAACGGCATGAAAGTCGCCAGCGGCTTCGCCAGTGCCCCGCAGGCGCACAAGGAACTGGCCGCAGAGGCGGTGGCCTCCGCCCTTGCCGCGGCCGGCCTGAATCAGGCCAACCATGTCCTGCTCCTGCTCAGCCGGGAATTTTCCCGCCATGCCGCCGAAGCCATCCGGGCCGCCGCCCGCGCCGCCGGCTGCCTGCAGGTCAGCGGCTGCACGGCCAGCGGCCTGCTGACCGAGGCCGGCTGGCTGCTCGACCAACCCGCCGCCGCGGCCCTGGTCATCGGCGACCTGCCAGCGGCGACGGCAACCGCGCTGCCGACAATCTCCTTCTGCGGCCGCCCGACGCTCCCCGTGGACTGGCAGAGCGACCGGGCACGCGCCGGCCTGCTGGAAACCGATGCGCTCACCTGGTCCCATGGCCGGCTGACCGCCGACGCCTGCGCCGAAACCACGCTGCCTGGGCTGAGCGGCCGGGTCATCAGGGCGTGCGGCCAGCGCCTGCTCGACAACCCGCTCACGGTCGACGCCTGTAGCGCGTACGAATTGCGCCGGGTGGGCGGCCTGTCGGCGGTCGACAGTCTGCGCCGCGCCCTGCCGGCGGCAGCGCGCGACGCCATGCCGCTGCACCGCCTGTCGGTGATGACCGATGCCGACTCCCCGCCCATAACCATCCTTGCGGCCCATGCCGACGGCTCGCTGACCCTGGCCAGCGCCCTGAGCGAGGGGCAGAAGATCACCTGGGCCATGCGCCAGCCGCTCGCCGCCGAAGAGGAAATGCGCCAGTTACTGAGCGCTGACGCCGCCCCGCCACCGGCCTTCGCCCTGATGTTTTCCTGCATCGGTCGCGGCCCCCTGTTCTATGGCAACGAGGACCGGGACCTGCATGCCTTCCGCCAACGCTTTCCCGGCGTGCCGCTGCTCGGCGCCTACGGCAGCGGGCAAATCGCCCCGACATCGGCCGGCAACCGGCTCTATCACAACACCGCAGTCACCCTGCTTTATCGGAGTCATCATGTTTAATCCCTCACGCGAACAGGTCCGCCGCTTCTTCTGCGATGCCTGGCGCAAGCACCAGGAACGCCTGCCCCTGGTCGGCGCCGAAGTGGCGGCTGCCGACCTGGCCGTCCGCCATCCCGAGTACCATTTTCTGCTGGCCGATGCCGACGGCGCGCTGGACAAGGAATGGACGCCGGAGGGCGGCGAGATGAACCCCTTTCTCCATCTTTCGTTGCATCTGGCTATCCATGAGCAACTGAGCATCGACCAGCCGCCCGGCATCCGTGCCGCCTTCGAGCGCCTGGTCGCGCGCCTGGATCGCCACGATGCTGAACACGTGCTCCTCGAGAAACTGGCGGAAACGGTCTGGCAGGCTCAGCGCAGCGGCGGCCAGCTTGATGCCGAAGCCTATGTCGAAGCCGTTCGTCGCGCCGGTGGCCTGACGTAAACTCAGATATCCGAACCACCAGAGATCGCCCGATGCAACGCCGAACTGCCCTGAAAAACCTCGCCACCCTGGCACTCACCCACGGCCTGGGCTTCTGGCAGGTCGCTCAGGCTGCCGGCGTACTCCTGCCGCCGCCCGGCTTTTACCGTCTGCGTGGCGATGTCCGCCTCAACGGCCAGCCGGCGCGCCAAGGCATGTTGCTCAGCCCGGGCGACACCGTCACCACCGGCGCCGACGGCGAAGCGATCTACATCATCGGCAAGGATGTCTATCTGCAACGCGATCGCTCGATCGTCAGCCTCACCGGTGATGCCGTGAAGAGCGGCCTGCGCATCATCACCGGCAAGCTGCTCTCGGTATTCGGCAAGGGTGCCCGGCAGCTCAGGGTACCGACAGCGACCATCGGCATTCGCGGCACGGCCTGCTATATCGAGGCGACTGACGCGCAGGTCTATTTCTGTCTGTGCTACGGCACGGTGGACATCGTCGCCGCCCATGATCCATCACAGACGGCAACGTTCACCACCCGTTACCACGACTCGCCGTTCAACCTGAGCGCCAGTGGCGCCTTCCTGCAGCCGGCACCGGTGATCAATCACAGCGATGCCGAACTGATCCTGCTCGAGAGCCTGGTTGGCCGCGTGCCGCCGTTCCAGGAACTGACGGGTTCCTACAGCACCCGCTACTAGCTCGGCAGCCGGTAGTTGTCCTGAGTCATCAGATCGACACCGCACTCCAGGCCTTCGACCCAGGCAATGAAATCGCCAACCGCCTGCTTGCCGACAAATCGGCTGCCGTGCTGGGGGACGATCTGCTCGATGTCGAGCTGGCGCACCATGTTTGCCCAGAAGCGGCAAACCTTGCGCGAAACGATGTAACGCCGGTGAAAACCTTCCATGTGCCGGACATGGCTGGTGAAGTCGGTCACCGGCTCCGCCGCCTGGGCGTGCGGGACCAGGGAAGCACCAAGGTCACCGGTGAAGAGAATTTTGGCCACCGGATCGTAGAACTGGAAATTGCCTTCGGCATGCATGAAGTGCGCTGGCACAGCGAGCAGCTTGCAGTTGCCGAGGCGGATCACCGTTCCCGGATCGGGAATGCCGAGAATGCGGTCGGAAACATCCTTGCCGGTCGTGAAATGCGGCACGAAACGGGTCCACAAGCTGGAGATCATCACTTTGCAGTGCGAGGCGACGAACCACTTGTTGACCGAGGCGATGATGTCGGGGTCCGGATGCGAAGCCAGGATGTAGTCGAGATCCTTGGATGAAAAATACTTCTGCATATCCATCAACAGACCGGTATAGGTCATGTTGCCGCCCGGATCGATCAGCGCGCCATGGCCGTTGTCGACCACCAGGAACTGATTGCTCTGCACGGCACCGGCGGCTGAATCATCCACCAGATCGTAGAAGGCATGGACGATGTGAACACCGTCATTGAACAATTCAACGGCCATGGGACCCCCTGCATAAGGAAGCTGGGCATTATCCCCGGGCTAGTTCTTTTTGACTAGTCCGTACCAGCCTTGACGTGCGTTTCACCATCCCGACTCTGGCTGCCCAGCGTCAGCTCGCTGTTCTCACTCAAGGCGAAGAAAAATGCATCAACCGCCTGCGGCTCGCCGGAGGCGGCAAAGGTCGTCTGCCCACAGGTGCACTGGCCGACCCAGATTGCCTCGATGCCGCGCAAGCCGCGCGTGCTGACCGGATGGATGTCGGTGACGTCGGCGTTGCAGCCGTTGCAAACCAGCTTTTCCGGCCGCGTCGCGGCGATCTTGGCCTGCGCCTGGGCAACGCGTTCGGCCTGAGTTCCTCGTGATTTAGCCTGGCCCATGTCGATCTCCTGTTCACTGAAAAGCGGCGAGGATAGCCGCCGCGCCGCCCGCTGTCGAATGCCGGCGGCCGCCGCTACTCGCCCTCCCGGCCTTGTGGCACACTGCCGCCATGCATGCCTTCCCCCATCTTGCCGTCATCGACTGGATCGCCCTTGCCATCTTCATCGCCAGCTGGAGCGGCTACGCCTGGTTCTCCGAACACAGTAGCCGCGCCGAATCCGGACTGATCGGCACCAGCCACCGCTACCGCCTGCTCTGGGCCTACCGCATGCTGGAACGCGACATGCGTGTCACCGATTCGACACTGATCGGCAATCTGGTCAACAGCGTCACCTTCTACGCCAACACCACGATCTACATCATCGCCGGCCTGGTTGCCGTACTCGGCGCCTCCGACAAACTGATCGGCATCACCGCCGACCTTCCCTTCGCCGGCGACGGCAGCCGCGAACTGCTCGAGATCAAGCTGATGCTGGTCCTCGCCTCCTTCGTCTTTGCCTATTTCAAATTCACCTGGGCGCTGCGCCAGTTCAACCTGCTCTCCATCCTGGTCGGCGCCGCACCCCTGGGCAAGAGCGGCGAACCGGGCATCGATACCTACGCCCACCGCCTGGCCGGCGCCAACAACCTGGCCGGTGACGATTTCAACCGCGGCATCCGCGCCTATTACTTCGGCCTCGCCGCCGCCGGCTGGATGCTCCATCCGCTGGTCCTGGCCGGCCTCGCCATTGGTGTCCTGATCGTGCTTTACCGTCGCGACTACAGTTCGGCGGCACTCGACATCCTGCGCGAAGACAGCTGAGCGATGGCCGCCGCACCCAACCCGGCCGGCCTCGCCTACGGCCTCGTCGCTTATTGCATCTGGGGCTTTTTCCCGCTCTATTTCCACCAGTTGGCGCATGTCTCGCCGATGGACACCCTGAGCAATCGCGCCGCCTGGGCCTGCGTCTTCGTCGGCCTGCTGCTGACGTTGCGCGGGCGCTGGCATCAGGTCCGCGCCGTCTTTCACACACCGCGCCACCTGGCCAGTCTGGCGCTGGCGGCCCTGCTGGTCGGCAGCAACTGGCTGGTCTTCCTGTGGGCGGTGGCCAACCAGCAGGTGGTCGCCTCCAGCCTCGGCTATTTCCTGACGCCGCTGGTCAATGTGCTGCTCGGCCTGCTGGTGCTCAAGGAGCGCCTCAACCGCCTGGAATGGGTCGCTGTCGGGCTGGCCGTCGCCGCCATCGGCAACGAGGTGCTGACACTGGGTAGCCTGCCCTGGGTTTCGCTGTTCCTCGCCGCCACCTTCGGCACCTATGGGCTGGTGCGCAAGCAGGTACCGGTCGATGCCATCTCCGGACTATGGCTGGAAACACTGGCCATGCTGCCGGTCTGCCTGCTCTACGCACTGTGGATGTCACAGTCGGGACATGCCGTGTTTGCCGGCGGCGACCTGTCGACCAATGCCCTGCTGGCCGGCGCCGGCGTAATGACGGCACTGCCACTGATGGCCTTCGCCGCCGCCACGCAGCGCCTCGACCTGGCAACAGTCGGCATGCTGATGTACATCAATCCGACGCTGCAGTTCGTCACCGCCATCTGGGTCTTCGGCGAGCCGTTGCAGACGGCCCGGCTGTTCAGCTTTGCGCTGATCTGGTGCGGCCTTTTCGTCTTCAGCTGGAGCGCCTGGCGCAAGTACCGCGCCGCTAGTTAAAACGCTTGTCAGCGTGGCTGGGCGCGGCGCAGCGCCATGTGCAGGGAGATCATCTCGGGAATCCGCCGGTCGAGATCCGAGCCCTTCTGACACCCCAGCATCAGGTGCAGCAACCCACTGGTGAACGCCCAGGTATCGCGCGCCATGTGCAGCGGATCGAGTCCGGCGCGCAACGTGCCGCGTTCGGCCGCCGCCTGGTAGCGGGATTCGATTTTCTCGAGGAAGGTGTAGGCGGGCTTGCCGACCTCCTCCTGGACGCTGGCGAATTCATCGACGTACTCACAGCGCGAAATCATGATTTCGAAAACCTCCCGGACCACCGGGTTGTCATCGAGGACACAGAAGAACTCCTTCAGCGACGCCTCGATGGCATCGAGCGGATCGATGAAATCTTCGGAAAACAGCAGCGCATCGGTGCGCGCGACCATCGGTACGAAGACATCTTCGCGCATGGCGAAGAACAATTCCGCCTTGTCCTGGAAATGCCAGTAAATGGCACCGCGGGTGACGCCCGCATCCTTGGCGATCTTTTCCAGGGTCGACCGGCCGACACCGCACTGATGAAATACGCGGCGTGCAGAATCGATGATGTCCTTGCGCGTTCTCTCCGCTTCTTCCTTGGTTTTCCTGACCATATAACTCTCTCTCCGGCGCCGTTGGCGCGCATCTTAAGCCAGCGTTCGGCACGATGCCAAGCTTTTACATACATCCTCGTTTGTATATACTACGCCAATAATTTTCCCCGGAGTATTCCAAGATGCCTGCCAACCGGTCGCCGCTATCCGCTTTTTCGACCCTTTTTACCGTCTCGGCACTCAGCCTGACCGTGCTGGCCGGCTGTTCCGACGGCAAGCCGGCCGCGCCGCCGGCCATGGGCCCAATGCCGGTGAGCGTACTCGAAGTGCAGCCGCAAAGCGTTCCCGCCTCGGTCGAAGTCATGGCCCAGACCGAAGGCGCCCGGGAAACCGAAGTCCGCGCGCGCGTCGGCGGCATCCTGGTCAAGCGCCTCTACCAGGAAGGCGAAACGGTCAAGGCCGGCCAGCCGCTGTTCCAGATCGACCGTGCCAGCTATGAAATCGCCGTCGCCGACGCCAAGGCCCGTGCCGATCAGACGGAACGCGAACTGAAGCGGATGAAGACGCTGATCGAGGCCAAGGCGATCAGCCAGAAAAACTACGACGACGCCCTGTCGGCCAACGAGATCGCCCAGGCGGCCTTGCGCCAGGCCCAGCTCAACCTGTCGTGGACGACGGTCAGCGCCCCGGTCGGCGGCATCACCGGGCGGGCGGTGAAATCGGAAGGCAACCTGATCTCGGTCGGTGACGACAGCCTGCTGACCACAATCTCGCAGAGCAATCCGATCTGGGTCCGCTTCAGCCTCGGCGACAGCGACCTGCTCAAGCTCGACGGCGGCCGGGTCAACGGCAAGAACGTCAGCGGTGTCCAGCTGATTCTTGCCGACGGCACCGTCTACGACAAACCCGGCAAGCTGAATTTCACCGCCAGCACCATCGACACGACGCTCGGCACGCAGGCCCTGCGCGCCGAATTCGACAATACCGACAGCCGCCTGCTGCCCGGCCAGTTTGTCCGCATCCGCCTGCTCACCGGGGAACGCGACGGCGTCTTCCTAGTGCCGCAGTCGGCCATCATGCAGACCGAACAGGGTCCGCTGGTCATGCTCGCCGACGCCGAGAACAAGGTCGCCCCGCGCCCGATCCAGGTCGCCGAGTGGCTCGGCCGCAATTGGGTGGTCACCGGCGGGCTGCACGCCGGCGACCGCATCATCATTGACAATCTGATGAAACTGCGCCCCGGCGTCCCGGTGGCGCCGAAGGCCCCGGCCGTTCCCGGCGCGCCGGCGACCCCGGCCGCCGCGGCCGGCAAGTCCTGAGGCCTGACCATGTCGAAATTTTTCATCAATCGGCCGATCTTCGCTTCGGTCATCTCCATCATCATCGTCATCGCCGGTCTGGTCGCCGCGCAGGTGCTGCCGATCGCGCAGTATCCGCAGATTGCGCCGCCGACGGTGCTGATCACCGCCAGCTATCCGGGCGCCTCGGCCGAAACGCTGGCCCGTACCGTCGCCGCACCGATCGAGGAACAGCTGAACGGGGTCGAGAATCTGGCCTATTTCAGCTCCTCGGCTTCGGCCAACGGTTCGGTGACGATTACCGCCACCTTCGATGTCGGCACCGATGTCGATGCCGCCACGGTCAACGTCAATAACCGGGTCAAGGCCGCCGAGCCGCGTCTGCCGGAGGAAGTGCGGCGCAACGGCGTGATCGTCCAGAAGCGCTCGAACGACATCCTGCAGGTGGTGGCGCTGAAATCCGACCAGGGCCGTTACAGCACGCTATTTCTGTCCAACTACGCCAGTCTCAACATCGTCGATGAGCTGAAGCGGGTCAAGGGCGTCGGCGACGTCATCATTTTCGGCGCCCAGGACTACTCGATGCGCATCTGGCTGAAGCCGGATCGGATGGCCCAGCTCGCCCTGACGCCGAGCGACATCGCCACCGCCGTGCGCGCCCAGAACGCCCAGAACGCAGCCGGCAAGATCGGCCAGGAACCGGCACCGAACGACCAGATGCTGGCTTTCACGGTGACTGCCAAGGGCCGCCTGCTGACGCCGGAGGAATTCGGCAACATCGTCATCCGTGCCGGTGGCCCGAACGGCGTACTGCGCCTCAAGGACGTCGCCCGCATCGAACTCGGCGCCTACAGCTACGACCAGACGGTGTCGCTGGACGGCCAGCCGACCATCGGTATGGGCGTCTTTCTGCAGACCGGCGCCAACGCGCTGGAAGTCTCAGCCGCAACCACCGTCCGCCTCAACGAACTGAAGAAGAAGTTCCCCGAGGGCATGGACTACGTCATCCCCTTCGACACCACGCGCTTCGTCTCGGCCTCGATCAACGAAGTCGTGTGGACGCTGATCGAAGCGGCGCTGCTGGTCGTCGCCGTGGTCTATATCTTCCTGCAGAGCTGGCGCGCCACGCTGATCCCGATGGTCGCCGTGCCGATCTCGCTGATCGGCACCTTCGCCGGCCTGTGGCTGTTCGGTTTCTCGATCAACACCCTGACGCTGTTCGCCATGGTGCTGGCTATCGGCATCGTCGTCGACGACGCCATCGTCGTGCTGGAGAACGTCGAGCGCCTGATGGCCGAGGAAAAGCTGCCCCCCAAACAGGCGGCGATCAAGGCCATGAGCCAGGTGCAGACGGCGCTGGTGGCCATCGTCCTGGTGCTCTGTGCGGTGTTCATCCCGGTCGCCTTCCTCGGCGGCATCGCCGGCCAGCTGTACAAGCAGTTCGCCGTCACGGTCGCCGTCGCCGTGGTGCTCTCCGGCGTCGTCGCACTGACCCTGACGCCGGCGCTGTGCGCCCTGTTGCTCAAGGCCCAGCACACCGAGCACAAGCTGTTCGCGCCGTTCAACCGGATGTTCGAACGGCTGACCAACAACTATGTGCGTACCGTCAGCTTCACGCTCAAGCACGGCATCGTTGGCGCCTTGATTTTCGTCGCCGTGATCGGCGTCAGCGCGCTGTTCTTCCGCGTCATTCCCGGCAGCTTCGTGCCGGCCGAGGACCAGGGCTACCTGATTTCAGCGCTGATGCTGCCGGACGGCGCCACCTTGAAGCGCACCGCCGCCACCGGCGAAGGCATGCGCCAGATGGTCGCCGCCGACCCGGCGGTCAAGCACACCTTCGTCGTCTCCGGTTTCGACCTGATCGGCGGCGGCAACAAGCCAAACGCCGGTACCATCTTCATCCCGCTCAAGGACTGGAGCGAGCGCGAAGCCAAGGCGCAGGACCTGGCCGGCAAGTTCATGGGCATCGGCATGATGCAGCCGGACGGCATGGGACTGGTCTTCAACCCGCCGCCGATCATGGGCCTCGGCTCCGCCGGCGGCTTCGAGGTCTATGTGCAGAACCGCGTGGACGGCGACACGCGCAAGCTGAACGAAGTCGTTCAGACCTTCATCGCCGAGTTGCAGAAACACCCGGAATTCACCCGCGTCTCGACCTTCTTCCGGCCGACCGTGCCGCAATTGTTCGTCGAAGTCGACGAGCCGAAGGCGATGTCGCTGGGCATTCCGCTGGCCGAGGTCTATTCGACGCTGCAGAGCACCATGGGCGCCCTGTACGTCAATGACTTCAACAAGTCCGGCCGGGTCTATCGCGTGCAATTGCAGGCCGAGGCCAATTACCGGATGCGTCCCGAGGACATCGGCAAGGTCTATGTGCGCAGCGCGACCAGCGGCGCGATGATCCCGCTGTCGGCGATCAGCACCATCAAGAACGTCGTCGGCCCGGAACAGGTCGAGCGCTTCAACGGCTTCGTCGCCGCCAAGCTGATGGGCGACTCGAAGCCCGGCATCAGCTCCGGCGACGCCATCCGCATCGTCGAGGAAGTCGCTGCGGCGACGCTGCCGTCCGGTTACGAGATTGCCTGGACCGGCCAGGCCTACCAGGAAAAGGGCTCGGCCGGCTCCTCGCTGCAGGCCTTCGCCTTCGCCATCATCATGGTCTTCCTGATTCTCGCCGCCCAGTACGAGAAGTGGTCGCTGCCGCTGGCCGTGGTCATGGCCGTGCCCTTCGCGCTGATGGGCGCGCTGACGGCGATTTGGCTGCGCGGCATGCCGAACGACATCTACTTCCAGATCGGCTTGGTGGTGCTGATCGGCCTGGCCTCGAAGAATGCCATCCTGATCGTCGAGTTCGCCGCCCAGAAGTACGCCGAGGGCATGAGTGCGACGGAAGCGGCGCTGGCCGCCGCCCGCCTGCGTCTGCGGCCGATCATCATGACCTCGCTGGCCTTCGTGCTCGGTGTCTTCCCGCTGGTCAAGGCCACCGGCGCGGGCGCCGCCGCCCGCCAGTCGATGGGCACCGGCGTCTTCGGCGGGATGATCGCCGCCACCTTCATCGCCACCATTTTCATACCGCTGTTCTTCAAATGGCTGGAACGCGGCAAACAGATCGACCCTTCGCACCTCGACGCCGAGGAGGAAAAGGCATGATGACCCGCCTCACCCCGCTCGCCCTGGCGCTGCTGCTCACCGGCTGCAGCGTCGGCCCCGACTACCTGCGGCCCAGTAACTGGCTGCCGACCGCCTTCAGTAGCGCCGCTCCGGCCCCGGAGACGCTCAATCCGGCCGTCGAAGCCCGCTGGTGGACGCTGTTTTCCGACACCACGCTGAACGACCTGATCGACCACGCGCTGCGCAGCAATGCCGACCTGCGCACGGCCATCGCCCGCGTCGAGCAGGCCGATGCCGCCGCCCGCGAGGCCGGCGCTGCCTTCTTCCCGACGATCGACGGCCAGGCTGGCGGCAGCAACAGCAAGCTGAGCACCAAGACCGCCACCTGGACGGCCAACGCCCCGGACATCCTGCGCACGCGCAGCGCGGCGCTGACCACCTCGTATGAAATCGACGTCTGGGGCCGCATCCGGCGCAGCAACGAAGCCGCCCGCGCCAACCTGCTGGCCAGCCGCTACGGCCGTGATGCGATCCGCCTTTCGGTGGCCGGTCTGGTCACCAGCACCTATCTGAACCTGCGCGCCCTCGATGCCCGCCTCACCCTCACCGGCGAATCGCTGCGCAGTCTCGAGGACAGCTCCCGCCTGGTCAAGGCCCAGGTCGATGCCGGCCAGGTTTCGCCGCTCGACCAGTTCCAGGCGGATGCCGCCCTGGCCGCACTGCAAGCGCAACTGGCCGAACTTCGCCGCGACCGGGCGCTGGCCGAACACCAGCTGGCGCTGCTGACCGGCAATCCGCAGCTAGCGATCACGGCAGGCGACATCCGCCAGCTGCCCCTGCCGCCACTGCCGCCCAACGGCCTGCCGGCCGATCTGGTCGACAGCCGGCCGGACATCCGCCAGGCCGAACAGCAACTGATCGCCGCCAACGCCAACATCGGCGTCGCCAAGGCCGGTTATTACCCGAAGTTCTCCCTGACTGGCAGCCTGGGCAGCGAGAGTAAGACCCTGTCCGACCTGTTCGGCGCCGGTGCCAGTACCTGGTCGCTGGGCCTCGGCATGCTCATGCCCATCCTCGATTATGGCCGTACAACGGCCCGCGTCGATCAGGCCAAGGCAATCAACGAGCAGTCGCTGATCGCCTGGCAGAACGCGCTGCAGACCGCCTACAAGGAAGTCCGCGACGCCCTGGTCCGACTGCGCGAGGATGGCGAGGCCGAGACCGCGCAGAAGCTGCGTTTCGAGAACGCCCAGCAGGCGCTCGAGATCGCCAACCGGCGCTACGAGGCCGGCTACTCGGGCTATCTGGAGGTACTGGTGGCCCAGCGCACCAGCAACGATGCACAGCAGGCGATGATCATCAGCCGCCAGGCGCGGCTGGCTGCGGCGGTAGACCTGTTCAAGGCGCTCGGCGGCGGCTGGCGCGAGGAATTTGCGGAAGCTGGCACAGCAACGGCACCCGCGGCCGCCAACGGCGCCTCCTAGCCAGCAGCCTGCTCCGGCTGCAACCGCGGCCGGCGCAGGGCGAGCAGTTCATTGCCGACCAGGGCGGCGAGCACCAGGCCGCCGCCCAGCAGGACGCTGACGGTTGGCGCCTCGCCGGCGCCCAGCCAGGCCCAGGCGACGCCGAAAATGACTTCGAGCAAGGCCAGCAGCGCAATTTCCGGCGCCGGCAGTTCGCGCGTCAGGCGTACCATCAACAGGCAGGGCACGGCCAGTTGGACGATGCCGAGCAGCGCCAGCAGGCTCAGGTCATGACCCGAGGCCTGCAGCGGCCAGGCCAGCGGCAGAGTGACGGCCGCCGAGAGCACGGCACCGATCAGCACCGCCGGCAGCATGTCGACAGCCACCGTCGCATCCTTGCCGACCTTCTGCAGCACCGTCAGATTGACCGCCCCGGCCAGCGGCACGGCGCAGGCGACCAGCGAACCGAGCAGGGAGCCATCGCCAGCCTGAGTGCCGAACATCCAGCCGATACCGGCGCCAGCGACAAGGATCGCCAGCCAGGTCCGCAGCGGCAGCCGATGACCGAGCAGGAAGCGCGACAGCAGCGCCGTCAGCAGCGGCGCGATGGCCATCGTCACCAGCACATTGGCTACCGAAGTCAGCGTCAGGGCGACCATGAAGGCGGTGTACATGACCGCCCAGCAGATACCGGAGATCCACACCGCCGGGCCCGCCGTCAACAAACCACGCCACAGCCCGAAGCCGCGCCACCAGGTCAGCGCGACGATCAGCGCCAGGGCGTTGAAGGCACTGCGCCAGAAAGTCACTTCGAAGCTGCGCGCGGCGTCGAGATGGCGGGTGACGACGCCGGCCATGCTCCACAGCAGCGTCACCAGGACCATCAGCGCCACGGCGCGGCGGTGCGTCATCGGCCGCTCAGTTACGGCGGCGACGGGCTTCGTACAGGCAGACGCCGGCAGCCACGGAAACGTTGAGGCTTTCCACGCTGCCGTGCATCGGAATGCTGACCAGTTGGTCGCAGGTCTCCCGCGTCAGGCGGCGCATGCCCTCGCCTTCGGCGCCCAATACCCAGGCCGTGGCCTGCGGCCAGTCGGCGGCATAGAGATCCTTGTCGGCCTCACCAGCAGTACCGACGACCCAGATTTCGCGCTCCTGCAATTCACGCAGCGTCCGCGCCAGATTGGTCACCATCACGTAGGGCACCGTCTCGGCCGCGCCGCTGGCGGTCTTGGCGGCCACATCGGTGAGCCCGACGGCCCGGTCCTTCGGCGCGATCACCGCATGGACGCCAGCGGCATCGGCGACGCGCAGGCAGGCACCAAGATTGCGCGGATCGGTGATGCCATCAAGCACCAGCAGGAAAGCCGGTTCCTCCAGCGTATCGAGCACGTCGTCGAGATGAGCCAGCTTGCGCCCACCTTCGACACGGGCGATGACGCCCTGGTGGCGGGCATCCGGCGCCATGCCGTCGAGTCGCTTGCCTTCGGTGGCAATGATGCGCACCCCCTGCAATTCGGCATGAGCAAGCAAGTCGCGGGCGCGCGCGTCCTGGCGCGTCGCATCGACATAGATTTCCTTGAGCGCCGCCGGGTCGTGACGCAGCTTGGCGGTGACGGCATGGAAGCCGTAGATCAGGCGGGAAGACATGGCAGCTTTCGCGAAAACGAGGGGCGAATTTTAACGCAGCCGCCAGGCGGTGGCTCGCCAGCCCGGCCAGACATGCCTTAGTCGCAGGCCAGGGTCGCTTGACGCAGCGATGAACCGTCGCGTTCGAGCCAGTGCGCCAGCAGAACATCGTGCAGGGCGATGTGATTGCTGACCCAGCGCATCAGCAGGGCATCCAGTTCGCGAATCAGCACAACCGTGGTCATGCGATCGAGGGCGGCGACGATCTCCTGAACCTTACCGGAAATGGCCGCATGATCCTCCATGTGCGCCTGGCAAACCTCGCGATCAACCATCAGCATCAGCGAATCACGCATGATTTCCTCTTCCGTCCGGAAATGCTCGAGGATGAATGCCAGCAAATCACCCAGCATGGACACCAGGTTGCCCTCGCAATCCCGGCGGCGATCCTGATCGCAATGACCACAGTGCTGGAAACGCAGCTGATCGATGCAGACACGGCGCAGGCTGGCAATACTGCTGAGCAACAGGCTGTGCTCGACGTCAAGGCTTGGGTGACCGGTCAGCAACTCCGGCGGCAGTTCAGGCAACGAAGCGCCAGCAATGCAATCAGCGATTGGTATCGCCTGGTCCTCCTGATCCGCCATTACAACTCCACGCATGTCATATCAACCCGGAATTATACTGCGTGAAAATGTTCGATTTGACGATTTACAGAATCCCCCCTTCCGCAAGGCCTGCAGCGCTGCCCGGCCAGAACGATGCCGGTCCGGGCAGCGCAACGGATCATCTGCGGCGCGGTGATTTTTTTGACGCCGACTTGGCAGACTTTCCCGAGCTCTCCTTGGCCGGCTGCCGCGCGGTCACATTTTTTTTCGCAACAACAGCCCCGCCAGCGCTCCGGCGTGGCGCCTCGCCAGTCCGTCCAGCGGGACGCCGGGCGCTGCCTCCCTTGTCGTCATGAACGAGGACAAAATCGATCTTGTTGCTTTCCAGATCGGCCCTGACCAAGCGGACCCGCACCCGGTCGCCGAGGCGATAGCGCTTGCCGCTACGCTCGCCGAGCATCTGATGCTTGACGTTGTCGAACTGGAAATAGTCCTCGCCCAGTTCCGAGACGTGCACCAGGCCTTCGATGTAGATCGTATCCAGGGCAACGAAGATGCCGAAACCGGTTACCGCTGAAATGGTGCCATCGAACTCCTCGCCGATGCGTTCCTTCATGAAGAAGCACTTCAGCCAGTTCTCGACGTCGCGTGTTGCCTCGTCGGCCCGGCGCTCGGTGGAAGAACACTGCAAACCGATATCATCCCAATCACTGGCCGGAGTGTAGGTTTCACCAGCCAGCACCGCCTTGATCGCACGATGCACGAGCAGATCGGGATAGCGGCGTATGGGCGAGGTGAAGTGCGTGTAGTGCTCGTAGGCCAGGCCGAAGTGACCGACATTGTCGGGGCTGTACATCGCCTGCTTCAGCGAACGCAGCATCACCGTCTGCAGCAACTGGAAATCCGGACGCTGCTTGACCTGCTCAAGCAGGATCGCGTAATCCTTGGCCCGTGGATCATCACCACCGCCCAGAGCGAGTCCGAACTCGCCGAGGAAGGCACGCAGATTCTTCAGCTTTTCATCCGATGGCGCCGCATGCACGCGGTACAGGCAGGTCTGCTTGTGCGCGGCGAGGAAATCCGAAGCGCAGACGTTGGCCGCCAGCATGCATTCCTCGATCAGCCGGTGTGCATCGTTGCGCACCACCGGCACGATGTTCTGAATCTTGCCGTCGGCATTGAACAGCATCTGCGTCTCGGTCGTTTCGAAATCGATCGCCCCGCGCGCCGAGCGCTGCTTGTGCAGCGCCTGGAACAGCTTGTAAAGATTCTTGACGTGCGGCAGCACGGCCTTGTGGGCATCGCTCTCCGGCTTGGCCTCGGCAGACAGCCAGGACCACACCAGGTTGTAGGTCAGCCGGGCATGCGAGCGGAAGACTGCCGGATAGAAGCGGTAGGCGCCGATCTTGCCGGCGGCACTGATATCCATGTCGCAGACCATGGCCAGGCGCTCGACCTCGGGGTTCAGCGAGCAAATGCCGTTGGACAGCTTCTCCGGCAGCATGGGAATGACCCGGCGCGGAAAATAAACGGAATTGCCGCGTTCCAGCGCTTCCTTGTCGAGCGCCATGCCCGGCCGCACATAATGCGAAACGTCGGCAATGGCCACGATCAGGCGCCAGCCGCGACCCTTCTTCTCGCAATAGACGGCATCGTCGAAATCGCGCGCCGTTTCGCCATCGATGGTCACCAGCGGTAACTCGCGCAGATCCTCGCGGCCGGCCAGATCGGACTTCTTGACCTTCTCCGGCAAATCCTTGTTTTCCTCCAGCGCCTTCCGTGAAAACTCGAAAGGCAGGTCATGCTTGCGCAGGGCAATCTCGATCTCCATACCGGGATCGGCGTAATTGCCGAGCACCTCGACGACACGGCCGATCGGCTGGGAAAACTTGCTCGGCTGCTCGATGATCTCGACCATCACTACCTGACCGGACTCGATCTTCAGCTTGGCCTTCTTTTCCGGCGGCACCAGGATGTCCTGGGCAATACGACGATTTTCCGGAACGACGAAGACCACGCCATGCTCGACGAAAACGCGGCCGACAACCCGCGTGTTAACCCGTTCGGTAACCTCGACGATGCTACCTTCCGGCCGCCCCTTGCGATCGATGCCCATGACCCGGACCAGCGCCCGGTCGCCGTGCAGCACCTTGCCCATCTGGTGCTGGTCGAGAAAGATGTCGGCACTGCCATCGTCCGGCACCAGAAAACCATAACCGTCAGGATGGCCCTGAATCTTCCCGGCCGTCAGACTGGCCCGTTCGGGCAGGATGTAGGCACCCTTGCGGTTACGCAGCAACTGACCTTCTCGTTCCATGGCGCCCAGACGGCGCTGAAACATGTCGCGCTCGCTCTCGGCAATATCGAGCAGGGCGCTCAGTTCGACGAAGCCGAGTGGCCGCCCCTCATCGGCCAGAATCTGGGAAACGTATTCACGTGAAGGCAGCGGTGCATCGTAACGAACGGACTCGCGCTCGAAGAAGGGATCGGCACGACGAACTTTTGACAGCTTTTTTATTGACATCTCTTTTTCTTTCTCTATAATGGCGGCTCTTCGCACCTGTGCCCAGGTGGCGGAATTGGTAGNNNCGTGGGGGTTCGAGTCCCTTCCTGGGCACCAGCGATTTTGAATGAAGGCCTTGTCTAGACAAGGCCTTTTTTCATTTCCGGCGAGCCAAATCGAAGGGCCGCATTGTCTCACAGTCAGCCTCGCCGCGGTCTTAACATTTGTTAACACTTGCTTGCAGCAGCGCCGACAGCGACTGGTTATTCTGGCCTCGTACCCCAACAGCGAGGCCTATCATGAACAAGACCACCAGCCTTCTCGTCGCCGCCACTCTGGGCATCGCCCTGGTCGGCAATGCCCAGGCCAGAGACCGAGACGATCGGCGCCATGGCTATGACCATCGTCCGCCGCATTACCAGAAATTCAACCATCATCGACATCACGCTCCGCGCGTCATCCACCGCCACCACCGTGACTGGGTCGGACCGGCCGCCATGATCGCCCTGACCGGTGTCGCCATTGGCGCCGCCGTCAGCTATCTGCCACCAGCCCCGCGGGTTACCTATACCTATGCGCCCCCGCCGCCCGCCTCGGGCAACTGGTATTACTGCGGCTCCTCCGGCCAGTATTACCCGTACACCAACGCCTGCCCGGAAGGCTGGCAGGCCGTCGCACCGCGCTGAAACGACAACGGGCCCGCAAAGGGCCCGTTTGTTGGCGAACTACGCTGACGCTCAGTTGAAGGGATGGTCCTTCAGGATCGTCTCGTCGCGTTCCGGCCCCGTCGACACGATGGCGATCGGCACCTCGCAAAGCTCCTCGAGGCGATTCAGGTAAACCTGGGCATTGACCGGCAGGTCTTCCCAGCGCTTGACGCGGAAAGTCGTTCCTTCCCAGCCCGGCATCGTTTCGTAGATCGGCTCGCAGCGGGCCACGTCATCGGCGCCAATAGGCAACAGGTCGATGACCTTATCACCCAGCCGGTAGCCAGTGCAGATCTTGATTTCCTTGAGGCCATCGAGGACATCGAGCTTGGTGATGCACAACCCGGTAAGGCCGTTGATGCGTGCCGAACGACGCAGCAGGGCGGCATCGAACCAGCCGCAACGGCGCTTGCGCCCGGTTACCGTACCGAATTCCTTGCCCACCGAGAACATCTGGTGGCCCGGCGTACCTTCGGTATCGATATCCAGTTCGCTGGGGAAGGGACCTCCGCCGACGCGCGTGCAATAGGCCTTGGTGATGCCCAGGACGTAATGCAGCATGCCCGGGCCGATACCGGCGCCCGCCGCCGCCTGGCCGGAGACGCAATTGGACGAGGTAACGAAGGGATAGGTGCCGTGGTCGATATCGAGCAGCGTGCCCTGGGCGCCTTCGAACAGCATGTTGTGACCGGCCTTGTTGGCATCGTACAGCGCCGCCGAAACATCGACGACGAGCGGCTTGATCTGCTCGGCATCAGCCATGGCCTGGTCGTAGACCATCTGAAAATCGACCGGGTCGGCCTTGAAGTACTGGGTCAGCACGAAGTTGTGATATTCGAGGACTTCCTTCAGCTTCTCGGCGAAGCGCTCGGGATGGAACAGGTCGTACACGCGCAGGCCGCGCCGCGACACCTTGTCCTCGTAGGTCGGGCCGATGCCTTTGCCGGTCGTGCCGATTTTCTTGTCACCTGCCTTGGCCGCCTCGCGGGCCTGGTCGATGGCCGAGTGGTAAGGCAGGATCAGCGGACAGCCCGGGCTGATCTTGAGGCGTGAACGGACATCGATACCGCCCTTTTCCAGTTCAGCGATTTCCGAGATCAGATGATGGATGTCGAGGACGACACCATTGCCGATGTAGCAGTCGACGCCGTCACGGACGATGCCCGAAGGCACCAGGTTGAGCTTGTAGACGTTCTCGCCGACGACCAGCGTGTGGCCGGCGTTATGCCCGCCCTGAAAACGGACGACCCCCTTGGCGTGATCGGTCAGCCAGTCGACGATCTTGCCTTTTCCTTCGTCGCCCCACTGGGTGCCGACGACGATGACATTCTTGGCCATTTGTTAATCCTCTTGTATTGCTTCAATAATCCAGTGTTCGCCGACCCGTGCCAGCTTGCGGTCGCAGAACGGCCCTTCGCAGGCAGCTTCGCCCGGCAGCAGTTCGACGACAACTTCACCCTGTGCGCGCAGCGCAGCGATATGCGCCGCCAGTTCCCGATCGGCCCCGGCATGTGGCGCCAAGACCGCAGCAGCCACACGCGCCGGCGGCAGCAGGCGGGCGATTTCACGCAGATCCATCGAGAAGCCAGTGGCCGGGCGCGCCCGGCCGAAGGTCCGGCCAGCGCCGTCATAGCGCCCGCCAAGAGCGATTGCCGCGGGATAGCCCGGGCAGTAGGCGGCGAAAACGACTCCGTTGTGATAGTGGTAGCCGCGCAGATCGGAAAGATCAACTGACAGCGGCAAATCGGACGCTTCGGCAAAAATGTGCCGCAGGCTGTCGAGGGCGGCAACCACGGCCGGCAGATCGGGCAGCAGACGGCTGGCCTGGTCGACAATCTCCGGGCCACCGTATAGTTGCGGCAGGGCAAGCAAGGCCTCGCGCCACGGCGTGGCGACAGCGGCGCAGGCCTCTTCCAGTCCCGGCACGTCCTTGGCCTGCAGCAGGCTGAGCAGGTTGTCCTCAGCCTCCTTCGGCAAACCAGCCGCCTCGGCCAAAGCCCGGAAAATGCCGACATGGCCAAGATCGATACGGGCCAGCGGCACCTTGATCGCGGTGAAAGCACCGGCGAGCAGGCGAATGATGTCGAGATCGGCCTCGATGCCGGCATAACCGTACAGTTCAGCGCCGATCTGCACCGGCTCGCGGCCAGCGGAAACGGTTGCCGGCAGCGTATGCAGCACACTGCCGCAATAGCACAACCGGGTCACCCCCTGATGGTTGAGCAGGTGGGCGTCGATGCGCGCCGCCTGCGGCGTGATGTCGGCGCGCACACCCATGGTCCGCCCGGAAAGCTGGTCGACCAGTTTGAAGGTGCGCAGGTTGAGATCCTGGCCAGCGCCGGTCAGCAGCGACTCGAGATACTCGAGCATCGGCGGCATGACGTATTCGTAGCCGCGCAAGCGGAAATGGTCGAGAAAGTCTCGACGCAGTTTCTCGATGCGCGCAGCCTCGGCCGGTAGCGCATCGGCAATGTGTTCGGGTAACAGCCAGTTCATGAAAAGATCAGGATGAGGACGAGGCCGATCAGCATTGAGGTCAGCCCGACAAAGCGGATCTGCCCGTCCGAAAATTGAATGAGGCGGCGAAAGGTCTCGCGCCATGCTGCCGGTGCGATGAAGGGCATAGCCCCTTCAAGCACCAGCATCAGGGCAAAGGCCAGCAGCAGCGTGGTGGTCATTTAGCCTTGTCGCCACCCCGCCCGGTGCTCTTCATGTACTTGAAGAAATCGGAACTGGGGTCGACGACCAGCATATCGCTCTTATTGGTAAAGCTGCCACGATAAGCTTCGAGGCTGCGATAGAAGGCATAGAACTCCGGGCTCTGGTTGAAAGCGCCGGCATAAATCGCCGAAGCTTTGCCGTCGCCCTCGCCCTTGATCTTCTGGGCATCGCGATAGGCGTCGGCAACGATCACCTCACGCTGGCGATCGGCGTCGGCACGAATCTTTTCCGCCTCAGCCGCACCTTCCGAACGTAGCTCGTTGGCCACGCGCTTGCGCTCGGCCTCCATGCGGCGATAGACGGCATCGCTGACCTCGGTCGGCAATTCGACCCGCTTCAGGCGCACGTCAACAATCTCGACGCCAATGCGGCGGGCATCGATATCGGCCTTGGCGCGCATCTGCTCCATGATCTTGTCGCGTTCGCCGGAAATCACATCATGCACCGTGCGCTTGCCGAACTCCTCGCGCAGGCCGGCATTGACCGTCTGGTTCAAACGGGTGCGGGCACGCGTCTCATCGCCACCGACCGAGATGTAGTAAAGGCTGGGATCGACAATGCGCCACTTGATGTAAGAGTCAACGAGCACATTCTTCTTCTCGGAAGTGATGAAGCGTTCCGGCTCGTTGTTGTCCAGCGTAATGATGCGCTTCTCGAAATAGCGCACGTTCTGGATCATCGGCACCTTGAAATTGAGGCCGGGTTCATTGAGCACCCGCTTGACCTCACCCAGCTGGAAGACCAGGGCGTACTGTCGCTGATCAACCGTAAACATGGACATCGCCAGCACCACCAGCACGGTGGCAACGACAAAGCCGAGCACATTCAGACGCGAACTCATCAACGACTCTCCCGATCACGCGAGCGTAGCGAGCCCGACGACGTGTTGTTTACCAGCGGCCGCTCCACCTGCGGCGGCGCCTCTGATGACAAGGGGGCTGTCCGGCCGCCACTCGGCATCAGCGCCGCCTCGCCGGCCGCCTGCATGGCCGGGACCCCGGCCGCAGTCTGCATCAACTTATCGAGGGGCAGATAGAGCAGATTGCCCTGGCCCTTCGAATCGATCAGCACCTTTGTGGTGTTGGCGTAAATCTGCTGCATGGTTTCCAGATAGAGACGCTGACGCGTAACTTCCGGCGCCTTCGCATACTCGGTCTGGATCTGGCGGAAGCGCGAGGAATCACCCTCGGCCGTAGCGATCACCCGTTGCCGGTAACCGTTGGCCTCTTCCAGCAGGCGGGCCGCCGTACCCTTGGCGCGCGGAATGACGTCGTTGGCATAGGCCTGACCTTCGTTCTTCTGGCGCTCGCGGTCCTGACCGGCCTTGACGGCGTCGTCGAAGGCTGCCTGCACCTGCTCCGGTGGCTGGGCATTCTGCATGGTGACCTTGGAAATCAGGATGCCACTCTTGTAGCGATCAAGAATGTCCTGCATCAACTGGGCAGCGTTGGTGGCGATCTGCTCGCGTCCCTCGTAGAGTACGAAATTCATCTGGCTCTTGCCGACGATTTCGCGCACCGCCGACTCGGCAGCCCCCATGACAGCCTCATCGGGATGACGGTTATTGAATGAGTACTCAACCGGATCCTTAAGGATGTACTGGACAGCAAACTGGATGTTCACGATGTTTTCGTCATCGGTCAGCATCAGTGCTTCCTTGAGCACCTTGTTGCGTTCGCTGCCGCGGTAACCGATTTCCAGAGTGCGCACACCCGACAAATTGACCAGTTCATGCGTCTGGAAGGGGAACGGGAAGCGCCAGCGCAGGCCAGGCTCCGTCGATTCCTTGTAACTGCCGAACTGCAGCACGATACCCCGCTGGGAAGCATCAACAATATAGAAACCGGAGGCCAGCCAGATGACGACGACCAGGCCAGCCAGCAAGCCGAGGCCGCCACCGAGGAATTTCGGGTTGAATTCGATATTTGGCATGCGTGGTCCGTCACCGCCACCATTGCCACCACCGCCGCCCTTCTTGCCGAGCATGCCGGAGAGCTTGCGGTTGAAATCGCGCCACAACTCCTCCAGATCGGGAGGACCGTCATTGGGCCGACGCGGGCCGCCACCGGGCTTGTCGCCGTCGTCGCCACCACGATTACCCCATTGGTTATCGTTAAGCGACATGAAAATACCGAGCGTAGGAATCATGGTTTCGGAATTCTTCTATTGGATGAAATCGTGTTGTGCTTCGCGCGCCGCCTCGGCCCTTGCCTTGCGGCGTGCCTCGGACTTGACCAGAGCATACTCGGCCAGCGACTCGCGCAGCAAATCGAGGCCTTCTCCCGAGCGCGCACTGAGGCGAACGCGCGCGATATTACCATACTCGTCACGCTCGACTCCCGGCGCCGCCTCGGTGAGGTCGATCTTGTTCCAGACAATCAACTGCCTGAGGTGATCCGCACCGATCTCGGCGAGCACTTTGTTAACCTCGAACAACTGCTCTTCGCGGGCATGGTTGGCGCTATCGACCACGTGCAGCAGGATGTCGGCATCAATCGCCGCCTCCAGGGTGGCGTGAAAGGCGTCCACCAGCGAGTGCGGCAGCTCACGGATAAAACCGACGGTATCGGAAATGACGATATTGCCGCCGCCACCGACCCACAGCTTGCGCGAAGTCGTGTCCAGCGTCGCAAACAACTGATCAGCCGCATAGACACCGGCGTGAGTCAGCGCATTGAACAGGGTGGATTTGCCGGCGTTGGTATAACCGACAATGGAGACATTGAGCACATCGCCGCGCATGCGCGACCGGCGCTGCACGCTGCGCTGACGGGAAAGCCTGGTCAGCCGTTCCTTGAGCAGCTTGACGCGCTTGCCGAGTAGACGGCGGTCGGTTTCCAACTGGGTTTCGCCCGGGCCGCGCAGGCCAATGCCGCCGCGCTGCCGCTCGAGGTGAGTCCAGCCACGCACCAGGCGGGTGGACAGATGTTCGAGCTGCGCCAGTTCAACCTGCAGCTTGCCCTCGGCGCTTGCCGCCCGCAGGGCGAAGATATCGAGAATCAGGCTGGTTCGATCAATCACGCGACATTTGAGTTCGCGTTCCAGATTGCGTTCCTGGGCAGGCGACAATTCGTGGTTGAAAATCACCAGATCAGCTTCACCAGCCGCCAGCATGGCGGCAATTTCCTGCACCTTGCCCTTGCCGGCAAAGGTTTTCGGATCCGGGCTGGCGCGAGCGCCAAAAACCTCGGCGACGACCAGACCGCCGGCTGATTCGGTCAGCAGGCGAAGTTCTTCCAGTTGATCGGCCAGATCCGGCTGGCCAAAATCGAGCTGAACGATCACCGCTCGCTCGCCGGCGGCAGGCCGTTCAATCATCGGCAAATCCTGAGGGGAGAAGCAACGGCCCGCCGCTTCGGCGGGCCTTCGGGCCGGGGATTATTGTTCCGCCGCCTGATCTTGCTGCAGGTTGACCGGACGAGCTGGCACAACCGTCGAGATGGCATGCTTGTAGACCATCTGCGTTACCGTGTTCTTCAGCAGTACGACGTACTGATCGAAGGATTCAACCTGGCCCTGCAGTTTGATCCCGTTCACCAGGTAAATTGAAACGGGAACATGCTCGCGGCGGAGAGCGTTGAGAAAGGGGTCTTGTAAGAGTTGCCCTTTATTGCTCATGGTGTGGACTCCATGTGTGTTGTTATGAGTTGGCTAATGTACAGAAAATTAACCGGGGGTGCCAAAGTATTTGGCGGGCACTACTTCCGTTCCTTGTCGGCGAACGGATTCTTGCTGGTAACGAACTGGATGCGCAGCGGCGTCCCCTGCAATTTGAAGGCTTCACGGAAGGTGTGTTCGAGATAACGGCGATAACTGTCGCCGATCTGGTCCACCGCGTTGCCATGAACGACGATGATCGGTGGATTGGACCCCCCTTGGTGCGCGTAGCGCGGCTTCGGCCGGAACACGCCATGCTTTGGCGGCGCCTGTTTGGCCACGGCATCGGCCAGCACGCGGGCCAGACGCGGTGTGGACATCTTGGTCATGGCGGCGGCGTAGGCAGTATCGACCGAGCGGAACAAGGTGGACAGACCGATGTTGTCGCGTGCCGAAATGAAATGGAACTTGGCGAAATCGAGAAATTTCAGCTTGCGCTGCAGGATCAGCCGGGTCTGCTCGCGAACATAGGAGTCAAGGCCGTCCCACTTATTGACCGCGACGACCAAGGCCCGCCCTGACTGGACGATGAAATCGGCGATGTGGGCATCCTGCTCGGAAACATCGGCCTGGGCATCGACCATCAGGATGACGACGTTGGCATCCTCGATCGCCTGCAGTGTCTTGACCACCGAGAACTTCTCGATCGACTCGAAGACCTTGCCGCGCTTGCGCATGCCGGCTGTGTCGATGAGCACGTACTGACGACCGCCGCGCTCGAAGTCGATCTCGATGGAGTCACGCGTGGTTCCCGGCGCATCGAAGGCGATTACCCGCTCTTCACCGAGCAGGGTGTTGATCAGCGTCGACTTGCCAACATTCGGCCGACCGACGATGGCAACGCGGATCGCTTCGGACGGCGACTCTTCCTCCTCCGGTTCCGGAAAAGATTCTAGGGCCAGGTCGACCAGGCCGCGCACGCCTTCGCCATGGGCGGCAGAAATGGCATACGGTTCGCCGAGCCCGAGTTCGTGAAATTCGGCTTCGACCATGCCGTGGTTCATGCCCTCGGCCTTATTGACTGCGACGATGACCGGCCGGTCGATGCGCCGCAGCTTGTTGGCGATTTCCTTGTCGTGCGGCGTCAGGCCAGTACGGCCGTCGACGACGAAAACGACCGCATCGGCTTCGGCAATGGCCTGCTCTGTCTGGCGCGCCATTTCATGCAGGATACCTTCCTTGATCAGCGGCTCGAAACCGCCAGTATCGACGACCAGATAGGGTTTTTTGCCCAGCTTGCCATGGCCGTAGTGACGATCGCGGGTCAAGCCCGGCATGTCGGCGACGATGGCGTCGCGCGAGCGCGTCAGGCGGTTGAACAGCGTGGATTTGCCGACATTGGGTCGGCCGACCAGGACGAGCGTAGGTTTCATTGCGCCTCGATTACGCTGACGTCGCCGCCAGCGGTTTGCACCAGAAAGTTGGAGCCCAGCAATCGCACAGGGCTGCGTACCGGCGTACCGTCGGTCTTGTGACGGCCGACAAAGCTGCCATCTTCACGCGACAGGAAATGGACATAGCCTTCGCCGTCGGCAACGGCCACCAGACCGCGGCGGACGGCCGGGCCGGAAACCCGGCGGTTGAGCAGCTTGTCCTGCTTCCACAGGCTGCTGCCGGTCAGGCGGTCGAGCGCGTGCACAGCGCCCTTATCGTCGGTGACGAAGAGATAGCGGCCATCAAGAACGAGGCCACTGGTCGACGACATTTCCCGTGACCAGACCAAGGCACCGCCCTGCCCCATGTCGAAACAGGCAACGCGCCCCTGGAAAGCCACGGCGCAGATCTGCGTTCCATCCACCGCCGGTTGGGCGACAACATCTGCCACCCGGTCGAGTTCGGTGGCGCCTTTGGGTTGCGCCACCGGGCCTTCCCAGACCGGCGCCCCGTTCTGCAGCGAGAGGGCAACCAGACGACCGCCCGGGAATCCGACAAACAAGAAACGATCGGCAAACACCGGCGAGCCAGCGCCGCGGATGGATAGCGTCGGCATCGCCCGCTGGTACACCCACTTGCGACCGCCATCATTGGCATCGAGCAGGAAGACCCGGTTATCACCGCTGCGCACGGCGATACCGTCATCGCCGATGACCGGCGCAGCGAGTACTTCGCTGGTCACCTTGCCCTGCCAGAGCGCTTTGCCATCGGCAGCGGCATAAGCCATGACATCACCCTTGGGGGTGCCGACGACGACCAGGCGATCGTTGGCGGCGACTCCGGCGGACAGGGAATGGCCGGTGGAAATCTTCCAGACGGCCTTGCCGCCTTCAATTCGCCGGATCGTACCGTCCTGGCCAGCGACGAAAACGGCATCACCGACAACCGCCGGAACGAAAGCGTAATCTCCGGCCTTGCCGGCGCTCGCCGTCCACAGGCTACGGGTGGATACCGTCGGCGTGAAGGCAGTCAGGGGTTTGACCGTGCTTGCCTTGGCAAAAGGATTGATGGCATCAATCGCCGCACAGCCGGCAGTCAGCAAGCCGGCGGTGGCGATCAGCAGAAGCAGGCGCGGCTGCATCAGGCGGCCCCGCCCAGGCTGTCGAGTTTTTGCTGTAGCAGTTCGCGACCGGCGCCGCCGGCATCGCCGATCTTGTCAATGGCAGCCTGGTAGGCGGCACGGGCTTCCGGCTGCTTGCCTTGGGCCAGCAGAATGTCGCCGCGCAATTCCTGATAACGGGCGGCAAACGACGGTGCTGGCGCCGCCTCAAGCTGCTTCAGCGCTTCGTCGTACTGCTGTTCGTCGAGTTGCACGGCCGCCAGGCGCAGACGCGCCAGGTCACGAATTTCGTCGCGGGCGTTTTCTGCGGCCCAGGCGAGTTGCGATTTGGCCGTCTTCAGGTCACCGCCCTCGAACGAATGACGGGCGGCGAGCAGCGCACCGAGCGCTGCATAGCTGGTGCTGCCATGCTTGGCCACCAGTTCGCCAGCCGTCGCCTTGATCTTCTGGGCATCACCAGCAGCCACTGCCTGTTCGAGAACGGCAAAGACCGCCGAGGCCTGCGCCGCCTGGTTGTTCTTGTACCAGCCCCAGCCCTGCCAGCCGACGACGGCGATGCAGACCGCCGTGATCACACCGGTGACCAGGTTGCCATACATCTTCCACCAGGTTTTCAGGGTATCTATCTGTTCCTGTTCTTCGAGGTCGTAATGGGCCATCTGCTTATTCCTCTTCGTCCGAATCGATCAATTGGTCAATGATGGCCTCGGCCAGATCATCGACTTTCAGTTTTTTCTGGGCGACGCCTTCGGCGCGCAGGTATTTCAATTGTGCCTCGCCGGTTGCCGCCTCATCGTCGCCGATGATCACGGCAAAGGCGGCAGCGCTGCCGTCTGCCTTCTTCATCTGTGACTTGAAGGAACCGCCACCGCAATGCAGCAGTACATCGATGCCCTGGTCACGCAAGCCTTCGGCAACACGGAAAGCCAGACGGGCGGCATCGTCGCCCTGATGCACAACATAGACGTCCGGCGCCGGCGCCGCCGGCTCACCGCCGGAGTCCTTGATCAGTGCGATCAGGCGTTCGATGCCCATGGCGAAGCCGCAGGCCGCTGTCGGCTTGCCACCGAGCTGCTCGACCAGACCGTCGTAACGGCCGCCGGCGCAGACCGTGCCCTGGGCCCCGAGCTTGTCGGTAACCCACTCGAAGACGGTAAGGTTGTAGTAATCGAGGCCGCGCACCAGGCGCGGGTTGATGGTAAACGGCACGCCGGCGTCGCGCAGCACGCGCTGGACGCCCTCAAAATGGGCCAGCGAGTCGGCCCCGAGGTAGTCGATCAGCTTCGGCGCGGCGGCGCACAGATCCTGCATCGCCGGGTTCTTGGTATCGAGAATGCGCAGCGGATTGGTGTGCAGGCGGCGCTTGGCATCTTCATCAAGAAGTTCGGCGTGTTGCTCGAAATAGGCGATCAAGGCTGCCCGATGCTGAGCCCGCTCCTCGGCCTGGCCGAGGCTGTTGAGCTGCAACTCGATGCCGTCGAGGCCAAGGTCGGCCCACAGACGGGCGCCCATCAGGATCATTTCGGCATCAATGTCCGGCCCGGCAATGCCGAAAGATTCGACACCGACCTGGTGGAATTGGCGGTAACGCCCCTTCTGCGGCCGCTCGTGGCGGAACATCTGGCCGATGTAGTAGAGGCGCTGCGTCTGGCGCGCCGCCAGGTTGTGCTCGATGACAGCGCGCACGCAGCCGGCTGTACCTTCCGGCCGCAGCGTCAGCGCCTCGCCGTTGAGACCATCGATAAAGGAATACATTTCCTTCTCGACGATGTCGGTGACTTCGCCGATGGCGCGCTTGAACAGCGGCGTCGGCTCGACGATGGGCATGCGGATCGGCCGGTAGCCGTAGCCTTTCAGCCAGGCCCGGATGGTGTCTTCGAACAGTTCCCAGAAGGAGGCCTCGTCGGGCAGGATGTCGTTCATCCCGCGCACGGCCTGCAATGCTTGACTCATGCTTGGATCTTTTTCTTGTAGGTGCGCTGGACGTAGCGCTCGATGATGTCCTTGAATTCGTTGGCGATGTTATCGCCCTTCAAGGTGACGGTCTTCTGACCATCCTCGAAAACGGGCGCCGACGGCGCCTCACCGGTTCCCGGCAGCGAAATGCCGATGTTGGCGTGCTTCGACTCGCCCGGGCCATTGACGATGCAGCCCATGACGGCCAGCGTCATGTTCTCGGCGCCGTCGTAGTGCAGCTTCCATTCCGGCATGCGGGCGCGGACGAAATCCTGCACCTCGCCGGCCAGTTCCTGGAAGAAAGTGCTGGTTGTCCGGCCGCAGCCGGGACAGGCCGCAACCATCGGCGTGAAGGCGCGCAGGCCCATGGTCTGCAGGATTTCCTGGGCAACGATGACTTCCTGGGCGCGCGAACCGCCGGGTTCCGGCGTCAGCGAGATGCGAATGGTGTCGCCGATGCCTTCCTGCA
>DDWF01000171.1 GCA_002345845.1 Betaproteobacteria bacterium UBA2293
GGCGCTACGGCGCTTTCGATATTCAAGCCGACGACCTCGATGCCACGCGCCTTGTAGCGTGCCTGGATGTCCACCAGTTCCGGAATCTCGACACGGCAGGGTGCGCACCAGCGCGCCCAGAAATTCACAATCAGGGGCCGGCCTTTATAGGCGGCAAAAGCCACCGGTTTATTGTCAAGATCGAACAGTGTCGCGGCGAACAATGGCGCGCTCGACAGGTTCCCGGCAGCGGCGGCGGACAGGCTGATGCAAGCCAGCAATGCGGCGGTCCAATGCCTCACGGCAGATCGCCGCGGCGGAACAGGTCGAGGAACAGCCGCAGCGTCAGCCAGGCGAAGAAGGCCGCGCCCCGCGCCAGCGCCGGCTGTTCCGGCAAGGGTGGCGGCGAACAACTGCAGGAGAAACTGGCGCATGATCGAAAGCCCCGTGGTGAAAGACGTGCGGATTATCCGTGAAAGTCGGCGCTGGCGAGACGGCGCTAGCCGGCGCGCCGCCAACAGGGAGGCGGCGTCTCCGCTACACTTGAGTCTCTCACCAGTCTCGGTGACCGGCTCACTCCTGCAATGTACCTTCGCTTTCTCGCCCTATTCATCAGCATCCTCCTTTTCTCGGCCTGCTCCGACGGTGGTGCCGAACCGGCAGGTTCGGCCAGCGCGCCGCCGGTTGATTTTGTGCTCCGCACGGCGCACGGCCCGCTCGATAGCCAGTCCTTGCGCGGCAACGTGCTGCTGGTTTATTTCGGCTACACGAACTGCCCGGACATCTGGCCAAGCACGCTGGCGACGGCCGCCCAGACAATGCATCTCCTGAAGCCGGAAGAGCGTGCGCGCACCCGCCTGATCATCGTCTCGGTCGATCCCGGGCGCGACACGCTGGAACGGCTGAAGGAATATGCCGCCTATTTTCATCCGGCCATGATCGGCGCGACCGGCACGGCAGCGGAAATCGCGGCGGCTGCCAAGACCTTCGGCGTCAGCTATGCGCTCCAGCCGCCCCGCCCCGACGGTGGTTACGCCGTCGATCACAGCGCCGATACCTACCTGGTCGCACCCGACGGCCAGTTAAGCGGCACGCAAGCCTTTGCCACGTCCCCCGAAAAGCTGGCGGCGGCTGTCCGCAAGCTGCTCTGAGATGAACCACCGCCCGGCACGTTTGGTCTTGCCCCTGCTGGCCGTGGCGCTGGCCGGTTTTGCCATGAGCTTCGTCGATGCGGCGCTGCTGCGCGAACGTCACGCCGTGCGGATCGAAGCCAGCCACGCGCTGGCAAAGCGTCTGGAGCTGACCGACATCGCGCTGTTCACCGAGGCGCGCTATACACGCCACCCGTCCCAGGCCGACCTGCATGCCCCCTTTCAGGATCACCCCCTGGCGCTGGAACATTTCCCCACCGGCAGCCTGATCGCCCCGCCCCGCCATGAATATCTGGATAGAACAACAGCGCGCGCTGATTGATTTCACGCTGGCCTCGCTGGCGCGGCGCAAGGCACGCAACCTCGGCCTGCTGGCCGTCTACACGCTGCTGGTGTTCGTGCTCGCCTCGGTGGCGCTGTTTTCCCATGCGCTGCGCCACGAGGCGACGCGGGTACTCGCCGATGCGCCGGAGATCGTCCTGCAGCGCATGGTGGCGGGGCGCCATGACCTGATTCCACCGGGATACCTGGAAAAGATCGGCAATATCCGGGGCGTGCAGAAGATGGAAGGGCGGCTCTGGGGTTACTACTACGATCCCGTCATCAAGGCCAACTATACCTTCATGGTGCCCAGCACCGGCGGCGTCGAGCGCGGCACCATCGTGATCGGCGCCGCGCTCGAGCGCGTGCGCGGTCTGGCGCTTGAAACCGGCATCTCCTTCCGCGCCTATTCGGGCAAGCTGTATTCCTTTGTCGTCGCCGACATCCTGCCCCACGACTCCGAGCTGGTCAGCGCCGACCTGGTGTTGATGCACGAGGATGACTTCCGGGCTTTCTTCGATTTCCCGGCCGGGCACTACACCGATATCGCGCTCGCGGTGGCCAACCCACAGGAGGTGCGCAACATCGCCGCCAAGCTGGCGGCCGCGCTGCCCGACTCCCGGCCCATCCTGCGCGAGGAAATGCTGCGCACCTATGCATCGATCTTCGCCTGGCGTGAGGGCATCGTCCTGGCGATACTTTCCGGCGCAATCCTCGCCTTCGCCATCCTTGCCTGGGACAAGGCGGCGGGTCTTTCCGCCGAGGAGAAACGCGAGATCGGCATCCTCAAGGCGATCGGCTGGGAGACCGGCGACGTCATCCGCATGAAGATCTGGGAGGGCGTGCTGATCTCGCTGACCGCCTTCCTCGTTGGCTATGTCGCCGCCTATCTGCATGTGTTTCGCGGCGGCGCCGTGCTGTTCGAACCGGTACTCAAGGGTTGGGCCGTGCTCTACCCGCGTTTTCAGCTTGCCCCCGAGATCGACGGCCTGGCCGTGGCGACGCTGTTCTTTTTCACGGTCGTCCCCTATACGGCGGCGGTGCTGGTGCCGATCTGGCGCGCGGCAACCACCGACCCCGA
>DDWF01000071.1 GCA_002345845.1 Betaproteobacteria bacterium UBA2293
AACCCCAGGCCCAGGAGGCGAACAGCGTTGCCGCCAGGGTCAGCGTCACGGCAACGCCGACAATCACCGCTTCGCGCCGGCCAAGGGCGAAGAAGACCAGCAGCACGACAAAAGCCGTGGCGAAGGCCAGCTTGCCGATCAGTTTCTGTGCCTTCTCGGTCGCCGTCGCCCCGTAGTCACGCGTCACCGTGACCTCGACGCCATCGGGAATGACGACGTTTTTCAGGCTGTCGATGCGCTCGACCACAGCATTGGCGACGTCGGCGGCATTGACGCCGGGCTGCTTGGAAATCTGGATGGTGACTGCCGGGAATTCACCCGCTTTGGTGCCGAACCAGGCGTAACGCTGCGGTTGGTCGGGGCCGTCCTCGACCGTGGCGACGTCGCTCAGGTAGATCGGCTTGCGTGAACTTGCGTCACCACGGACGGCCACGACCAGGCGCTGCACATCCGCTGCCGACTCGAGGTAGGTACCGGTCTGCACGAGAATTTCGCGATTGCCGGAAACCAGGCTGCCGGAAGTCTGCAGCGCGTTCGACACGGTCAGCGCGCCGGCAATGTCCTGCGGCGTGACGCCGAAAGCGTTCATCCGTTCGGCGTCGAGCAGCACCCGCACGGCGTGGTCCGGCCCGCCGAGCGTCGAGATGTCGCGCGTGCCCTTGATCCGCTTGAGTTCGATCTCGACGGCGCGCGCCACCTGCTGCAGTTCGTAGGCCGAACGCGCCGGATCGGCGGTGTGGAAGGTCAGTGCGACGATCGGCACGTCGTCGATGCCGCGCGGCTTGATCACCGGCTCATAAACGCCGAGATTGGCCGGCAGCCAGTCGCGATGCGCCATCACCGTATCGTGCAGACGCAGCACCGCGTCGTTGTATTTGACGCCGACCTCGAACTGCACGGTGATCACCGCCATGCCCGGGCGCGACATCGAATAGACGTGCTCGACGCCATGCATGCGCGACAGCACCTGTTCGCCCGGCGTCGCCACCAGATTCTCGACATCCTTGGCCGAAGCGCCCGGCCAGGCGACCAGCACGTCGGCCATGGTCACGTCGATCTGCGGCTCTTCCTCGCGCGGTGTCACCAGCGTCGCGAAAACGCCGAGCAGAAAGGCAACCAGCGCCAGCAGCGGCGTGATCCGCGAATCCTGGAAGGCGGCGGCAATGCGCCCGGAAATACCGAGCGAGGTCTTTTCGGCAGCCATGGCCTACTTGCCCGACTGGATCTGGATGGCCGCCTTGACCGGATCGGTGACGACCTTGTCGCCGGCTCTCAGTCCGGCCAGCACTTCAATCTCACCATTGCCGACGACCTCGCCCAGGCGCAACTGGCGCAGGCTGAGGCGATCGTCGGCGGTCTGCACATAGACGGCGGCGACTTCACCGCGGCGCAGCACGGCACTTGTCGGTACGGTCAACTTGTCGGCGCGGCCGGTGACGAAATGGACGCGGGCAAACATGCCCGGCACGACATCCGCCAGCACCGGCAGGGTTACCCGCACCTGGGAAACGTGGGTCGCCGCATCGGCCGTCGGCAGCACCTGAACGGCCGTCGCCTCTACCCATTTACCGAGTTCGGGAAATTCGACTTTGGCCAGCGCCACGCCACGCATCGCCAACAGGCGATGCTGTGGCACGCTGGCGGTGACGCGCAGGCTACCCGGCTGATAGATGGTGAACAGGGGCGTGCCCGGCATCGCCATGTCGCCGGCCTCGGCGTGACGGCGGGCGACGATACCGGCCATCGGCGCGACGATGGTCGCGTGGCTCTGGCTGGCGCCGGCAGCATTGCGATTGGCGGCGGCGGCGTCAAAATCGGCCCGGACCTTGTCGAGCGCGGCCTGGCTGACGAATTTCTGTTCCTTCAACTGCTTGTGCCGCTCGTAGTTGAGCCTGGCCACGTTGTACTGCGCCTCGGCGGCACGCGCCGCCTCGCCGGCCTCACGCGCATCGATGCGCATCAGTACTTCGCCGCGGGCCACCGTTTGTCCGGCATCGACCAGCACTTCCAGGACACGACCGGCAACCTGGGCGCCAACCGTCGCCTGTTGCACGGCTTCGACCACGGCCTCGGCCGGGAACGTCAGATCAACCGCCTGCAAGCGGACGGTGACAACCGGCAAGGGATCGGCGGCGGGGACGCTGATCGGCAGCAGAAAAAAAGCCAGGGCCAGCAAGCGCAATGTATTTATCTTCATGTATATAAGAATACTCTGATAAACAACGACCCGGCAAGGCCGGCACCCGGCTGGCTCAGGCCGGCTTCCAGATATTGCGACAGCGCGTCTCGATAATCCACCAGCTGGCAGCCGCGCCTAGCAGGGCGCAAACAGTGGCGACGCCAAGACCGCCACGCCAGGCGGCGAGGTCGTACACGCGCGCCCCGGCAACCATCTCGCCCCGCCAGGCCAGGTCCATGACCCAGCCAACGACCGGCTGCAGGACCGCGGCGGCGGCGAAGCTGCCCATGTTGGTGACGCTGGTGGACATGCCGGAAAGCATCGGCGGATTGACCTCCTTGGCGCAGGCCCAGGTCAGCGTGAAGCCGGCCGTGGCAATGCCGAGCAAGCCAAAGAGAACGTAGGAAGCAGTGATCGGCATGCTGACGCCCGACCACAGCACCAGCCAGATCAGCGCATAAACATGGGTGGCTCCGATGATTACCGGCTTGCGCCGACCGAGGCGGTCGGACAGCGTACCGATGAAGAAGCAGCCGATGGCAAAGCCGCCGAACCACAACGACAGGTGCGAGGCGGCGACGGAGCGCTCCATGCCATGCACCTGCACTAGGTAGGGCACGGTCCACAGACCGGCGAAAGTGAAGAAGGCGCCACAGGTTCCGGTATTGACCAGGATGGCCGGCCAGGTCGAGCGGTTGCGGACCACCGACAGCAGGCTGGCGAGCAGCGCCGTGCGATCGAACTTGACCGGTGCATGAACTGCGCCGGCAGCCAGCGGCCGGTCGCGTACCAGCAGCCAGCAGAGAGCGGCAAGGATCAGTGACAGTACGCCGACGCCAATGAACACGCCGCGCCAGCCGGTCGCCTGGGCAACAGCGGAAAGTGGCGCACCGGCCAGCACCGAGCCGAGATTGCCGATCAGCATGCTGACGCCGACCAGTGTCGCGAAGCGCTCCTCCTCGAACCAGACGGCAATCAGCTTGAGCATGGCGATGAAGGTGACGGAAACGCCGAGGCCGATCAGCGTTCGCCCGATCAGCGCCAGTTCCAGCGTCGGCGCCATGCCAAACAGGAAGCTGCCGAGGCCGGCCACCACGCCGCCGAGAACCAGGATACGGCGCGGCCCCAGGGTATCGACCAGCACCCCGGTCGGCACCTGCATGATGGTGTAGACATAGAAATAGGTTGCCGCCAAAGCCCCCAGCGAGACCGCCGAAGTCTGGAAGGCCGAAGCCAGATCCTGGGCGATGCCGGCCGGCGCGAAACGCTGAAAGAAGGACAGGACATAGGCCAGCGCCACCACGCCGAGCGCCAGCCAGCGCCGGCGCGCCTGTTCAGGTGTCAGGTCGAGCAATTTCATGCGGCGCCCCGCGGCGCCGGGAAATAAAACGTCATGGTCGGGCGCTTATTTGTGGGTCAGAACCCACTTGGCCAGGGTCGCCGCTTCCGCCTCGGTAACGTTGTTCGGCGGCATCGGCACCTGTCCCCACTCGTCCTTGCTGCCGTTCTTGATCTTGGCTGCCAGTGCTGCCTCGGCCCCCTTTTCGCCGGCGCGCTTGGCGGTGATGTCCTTGTAGCTCGGACCGACGATCTTCTTGTCCGGCGTGTGGCAGGTCAGGCAGTTCTTGGCCTTGGCCAGTTCGGCGCTGGCCATGGCCGCGCCGGAAAACAGCAATGAGGTGCCGATCAATGCAAGTGTCAGTTTCATCCGATTCTCCTTGGGTAATTGGCCGACTCCCCTGCCGACCGATGGACGAAGTCTAACCTGAAGCCGGCCTGCCGTAGACGCCCGCGCCCCAAATCGGGGCGCCGGCAAGAATGCCTGCCACGACAGCGTTGGAGGCGTAACATCGGCAACAGACAAGGCGCATGGACGGAGGGGAATCATGCGGACAGTGATGGGCAGAACATTTTTAACCGGCGACTTCTGGGGGGGGTTGGCGGCGATGCTGGTCGCCTTGCCCGCCGCCATCGCCTTCGGCGTCAGCATCTATGCCGCCATCGCGCCCAGTTACGCGGCCCTCGGCGCCCTTGCCGGCATCATTGGCGCCACCGTCATCGGCCTCGTCGCCTCGCTGCTCGGCGGCACCGACCGTCTGATCAGCGCTCCCTGCGCCCCGGCCGCCGCCGTCCTCTCCGCCTTTGCCATCGGCCTGGCCAGCGACGGCGTGCCGGCCGGCAACATCGTCCTGCTGCTGCTCATGCTCGGCATCCTCGCCGGGCTCTTCCAGATCCTGCTCGGCGTCATCGGCATCGGCCGGCTGATCCGCTACATTCCCTACCCAGTGGTCAGCGGCTACCTGACCGGCGTCGGCCTGATCATCGTTGGCAGTCAGATCGACAAGCTGCTCGGCACTCCCGCCGGCACGCGCTGGCATGAGGCGCTGATTTCTCCCTGGTTGTGGGACTGGCAAGCCGTCGCCATCGGCGCCGCGACCATCATCACGATGCTGGTGGCGCCGCGTCTGACGCGCAAGGTTCCCGGCACCATCCTCGGCATCACCGCCGGCACCATCGTCTATTTCCTGCTGGCGACGCAGGACGAAAGCCTGCTGCGCACCATCGACAACCCGCTGGTCATCGGCCCGCTCGGCGCCAGCGGCGATGGCTATTTCGCCAGCATCAGCGCCCGCTGGCACGAGATCGGCGAACTGCGCCTGGCCCAGATTGCCGCCCTCCTCGGCAGCGCCCTGACACTGGCCGTACTGCTCTCCATCGACACCCTGAAGACCTGCGTCGTCCTCGACCAGATGACGCGCTCGCAGCACAACTCCAACCGCGAACTGGTCGCCCAGGGCATTGCCAACGTCGCCGCCTCCTCGGTTGGCGGCATTCCCGGCGCCGGCACCATGGGCGCCACCCTGGTCAATCTGTCGAGCGGCGCCACGACGCGCGTCTCCGGCTTTGTCGAAGGCATCACGGCGCTGATCTTCGCCTTGCTGCTGGGCAATTTCATCGCCTGGATCCCGGTCGCCGCGCTGGCCGGCATCCTGATCGCCGTCGGTATCCGCATGATCGACCGCGAACCGCTGCGTTTCATTCAGTCGCCGGCCACCGTCTTCGATTTCGCCGTTGTCGTCGCCGTCATCGTCGTCGCCCTGACCATCGGCCTGATTGCCGCCTCTGCCGTCGGCGTCGGGCTGTCCATCCTGCTTTTCCTGCGCGAGCAGATCGGCGGCACGGTGGTCCGCCACAAGTTGTACGTCAATCAGATGTCGTCCAACTGGCACCGGCCCGAGGCGGAAACCCGCATCCTTGAGCAGAAGGGCGACCAGGCGGTGATCTTCGAACTGCAGGGCAGTCTGTTCTTCGGCACCACCCAGCAGTTGTACGGACAGCTCGACACAGAGATCAAGACCCGGCAATTCATCATCCTCGATCTCAAACGGGTGCAATCGGTGGATGTCACGGCCGCCCACATGCTCAGGCAGGTGCGCGACGTGCTGGCCGAGCGCTCGGCCATGCTGCTCCTTTCCAACGTTCGCGAGAACCTGCCGAACGGCCGCAACCTGCGCGAATTCCTCGAACAGACTGGCGTCACCGAAAACAGCGACACCGTACGCCTGTTCGACGAACTGGACAGCGCCATCGAATGGGTCGAAGACCGCCTGCTCGGCGAGGCCGAGCAGGCCTCACCGCTGCAGGAAACGCCGCTCGAACTGGCCGAGATGGAGCTTTTCAAGGTACGCAAGGATGAAACCCTGGCCGACCTCGAGGCACGCCTCGACAAAGTCACCTACCCGGCCGGCGCCACTGTTTACTCGCGCGGCGAGCAGGGCAACTCGATCTATCTGATCCGCCGTGGCTCAGTCAAGATCTTCGCCCCGCTGGGTGCCGGCCGCACCCGCCACATCGCCACCTTCGGCCGTGGCGACTTCTTCGGCGGGCTGGCCTTCCTCGATGGCCGGCCACGCGGCAACGATGCGATCACCGCCAGTGAAACGGAATTTTTCGTGCTGTCGCGGGAGCAACTCGAGGTCCTGTCGGAGGAGCACAAACGCCTGGTCATCACCCTGCTCACGGCCATTTCCCGTTCGCTGGCGCTACGCCTGCGCCATGCCGATACTGAAATCGCCATGCTGCACGAATACTGACAATGGCAAATTTCCGCATGGCATTTTTTATTCTTTCGGGATTAGAATCCGGGCTCCCGCGGCCAAGCCCTCAGTCCCGATGTCCCACCCTGCTTCATCCTCTGCCCAAGGCCATCCAGAACGCCCTCTACGTTTTGGCGACTGGCGGCTCGACCCGGCCCGCCATGCCTTGCAGCATCGGGATGGGCGGACGGCCGCCCTGGGCACGACGGCGATGACTTTGCTCGAGGTTTTGGCCGCCCACCCGTTCACGCCTCTGTCACGCGAACAATTGTCGACAGCGCTGGGCCGCGAGTACAACGCTTACGACCGCCTGATCGACGTGCTGGTCAGCCAGATCCGGCGCAAGCTTGGCCGGACGGCGGAAGGCAAGGCCTATATCCGCACCCTGCGCAGCGTCGGTTACGTTTTCATCGTTCCCGTCGCCCCGGAGTAAGCCCCCGGCTCAGCGGCAGCAATGGCTGGCGAGCGACCTATTCGGCAGCCGGCGGAACCATCTGCTTGGTATTCAGCATGGCCTTGGCCCTGGCGTCGAGTACCGCCCGCTCGGTCACCGGCAGCGAAACGGCATCGGGCGGACATAACTGGGCGGCGTCGACCGTTGCCAGTTCCCCGGCGGCGGGCTCGTCGACTTCAACTTTCTGCAGACCCAGCGCCTGCAACAGCGAGCCCATGCCAGCCTGGGTGCGCAGCATGCCGAGCTGATAATCGGCTTCCGCGCCAATGGCGTTGCGGCGCGCGCTGAGTAGTTCGTTTTCCGTATCAAGGAGGTCGAGCAACGTGCGCTGGCCAATGTTGAACTGGTCGCGATAGGCCGCCAGCGTCCGCTCCAGCAGCTTGACCTGGGTCGCCAGGTAGCCCTTCTGATCGCGCAGGCGCTGCACATCGTTGTAGGCGATCAGCAGGTTCTGGCGGGTGTCGCGACAGGCCTTCTCGCGCAGGTCCAGGGACTCGTTGCGGCGCTCCATGTACTGGCGCTCGCGAGCGCGGTCGGAACCGCCGCGGAACAGGTTCCAGGTGAATACGACCTCGGCGACGTTGTGTTCACGCCGGCCGTCGGCCCCCAGGTAGTTGCGCGTATTGTCGGTACTGGCTCGCAGGTCAACGCGGGGTGAGTAGGCCGCGCGCCGGGTGGCAACGTCGTAGCGGGCGGCCTCGGTGTTTTCGATGGCGGCGAGCAGCGTCGGATTGCGCTTGTAGAGTTCGCCCAGCGCCGCATTGCTGCTGGCCGGCAGAGCACCGGCGAGGTCTTCGGGAGCAGCGAAGCGCGCCGGCGGCAAGACACCGACCAGCCGCTGATAGCGCGCCGAAACGTCATGCAGGTTGGCAACCTCGGTGGTCAGATTGACTTCGGCCAGGGCCAGACGGCTGCCCGCCTGTTCCAGATCGACGCGCCGCCCGACACCGGACTGGACGCGCTCCTGCACCTGCTCATGGGTGGCCTTGTGCTGTACATAGTTGTCCTCGGCCAGGCGCACCAACTCGCGATAACGCAGGACATCGAGGTAGGCACGACCGGCTTCGAGGGCCGTATTCTCGGATGCTTCGAGCAGTTCGTAATAGCGGACCAGGCGGGCCTTGCTCAAGCGCTGCACTTCATTGCGCGTGGCGAAGCCGTCGAAAAGCATCTGGTTGAGGCTGAGCACAGCCCCCGTGCGGGTGTAGTCGTCACGTTGTCCCTGCCCTGGCTTCAGGCTTTCCTTGCCACGCCCGGCGGTCAGGTCGACCTGCGGCAGGTAGCCACCACGGGCGACGCCGATTTCTTCGTCCGCCGCCTTGAAGGCATGCCACTTCGCGGTCACTTCCGGACTTTGCAGCACGGCCTGCTGGGCAGCCTCGCGCAGACTCATGGCGCTTTCCGCGGCATTGGCGACCGCGGGCAAGGCGGCAAGAAGCATGAAGGGAAGAAGCTTGGCTTTATTCATCAGTGATCGTCCGGACGGGAGGTATATTGACTGCTGCTGGATTCTAGGGGTTTCCAGCCCATGCAAATGTGTAATATTGCGCAGTTACGCGCGAATTCATCAATACTTGAACATTTCACATTGTCGATACGCTCTCCGTTTTCCCGCCTGACGCTCGCCGCGCTCCTCTTCGGACTCGGCCTGGCGCTCGCGCTGCCCTCGGCGCCCGGGCTGGATTTTGGACGCCTGCAGCAGGCGCTGAGCAGCCGCTTCGGCAGCGCCGCACTGACCATTTTTGCTGACTGGCGGCAGTCGCTGAATGATGCTCAGGCGCTCGGCGAAAGGGAAAAGCTGCGGGCGGTGAATGAGTTTTTCAATCGGCGCATCGCCTTCGACGACGACATCAGCATCTGGCAGCAAGCCGACTATTGGGCGACACCGCTGGAGACGCTGGGCAGTGGCCGCGGCGACTGCGAGGACTTCTCCATCGCCAAGTATTACTCGCTGCTGGCCATCGGCATTCCCAACGGCAAACTGCGTCTGGTCTACGTCCGCGCCCGCCTCGAGGGGCCGGCCGGTCCCTACGTCCAGGCGCACATGGTGCTGGCCTATTACGCGACCCCCGGCGCCGAGCCGCTGGTCCTCGACAATCTCAGGCCCGAAATCCTGCCGGCTTCGCGGCGGACGGACCTGACACCGATTTTCAGTTTCAACAGTGCGGGCCTCTGGCAGGGCACCGGCAACCAGTCCAGCAAGAGCAATCTCTCGCGCTGGCAGGACTTGCTGTCGCGTGCGCGCGCCGAAGGTTTCGAGTGAGGTAATCGTCATGTCCCTGTTTCGCCAGATCTGGTTCGCCGTAATCGCCAGCGCACTGATTGCCTTTGCCGGCAGTTTTGTCGCCAGCATGCTGACCGCCCGTCATTACCTGGGCCAGCAGCTCACCATCAAGAACAACGACAACGCCGCGTCGCTGGCCCTCTCGATGTCGCAACTGGACAAGGATCCGGTCACCGTCGAACTGCAGGTGGCGGCGGTATTCGACAGCGGACAGTACGTGGCAGTGCGGGTGATCGATCCGGAAGGGCAGGTGATGATCGAGAAATCCTCGCCGCCGCTGGCCGGCGATGTGCCGGAATGGTTCATCCGCCTCTTCCCGATCGCCTCCGCGCCGGGCCGCGCCCAGGTGTCCAGCGGCTGGAGCCAGTTCGGCACGGTGGAATTGATCAGCCACAGCCATTTCGCCTATCGCGAGCTATGGGATGGCGGCCTGCGTCTGCTGCTCTGGTTCGCTGTCGGCGGCGCCCTGATGGGACTGCTCGGCATGCATTTCCTGCAGCGCCTCAAGCGGCCGCTCGACGCCGTGGTCGCTCAGGCCAAGGCGATCAGCGAACGCCGCTTCACGCGCATCGACGAACCGGCTCCGCAGGAACTGAAAAGCGTCGCCAGCGCCATGAACGCCATGGTCGACCGGCTGAAGGCAATGTTCGCCGAAGAGGCGACCCGCCTGGAGGCCGTGCGCCGCGAGGCAACGCTTGATCCGCTCACCGGACTGGCCAATCGCGCCTTCTTCCTCAATCAGCTCGACGCCGCACTGAGCGACGAAGATGCCCAGCCGAGCGGCAGCCTGCTGCTCGTGCGTCTGGCCGACCTGGCCGGCACCAATCGTCGTCTCGGCCGCGAGATGGCGGACGAATTGCTGCGCCGCCTGGCCGCCCTGCTCCAGGGGCAGCTCGTCGATCATCCGCAGGCGGCCGCCGCCCGACTCAATGGCGCCGACTTCGCCTTGCTTCTGCCCGGCATCCAGGATCCGGCTCCGGTTGTCGACAAGTTGCTGTCCGGCCTCAGTGATCTCGTTTCCGCCGGACTGATCGATGGTGACCGCATCGGCCACATCGGCAGCAGCACCTATCTGCATGGACAAGGCATCGGCCCCCTGCTGGCCCAGCTCGATGGCGCCCTCGCCCGCGCCGAAGGCCAGGGAGCCATCGCCGCCTGCGCGGCCGAAAGCGCCGGCCCGGCGCATGCGACGACCAACGCCGACTGGCGCAAGCTGCTCGACGGCGCCATCCAGACCCAGCGCCTGCGCCTGATCGAATTCCCGGTGGCCAACAGCCGTGGTCAGTTGCTCCACCTTGAATGCCCACTCCGCCTGCAGGCGGCCGAGGGCGGCGAGTGGCTGGCCGCCGGCAGTTTCATGCCGATCGCCTCGCGCCTGTCGATGACCACCGAACTCGACCTCGCCGCCGCCCGCCTGGCCATGGAGCGCATTGCCGCCGGCGCGGCAGCGGTTGCCGTCAATCTCTCCGGCGAATCGATCCTCGACGAGCACTTCCGCCGCCGCCTGCACGCCCAGATCGCCGCCCGCAAGGACCTCGCCCCGCGGCTCTGGCTGGAGGTTGCGGAAGTCGGCGCCTTCCAGCATTTCCGCGAATTCCAGACGTTCTGCAACCTCTTGCGACCGCTCGGCTGTCGCCTCGGCATCGAGCATTTTGGCCGCCAGTTCAGCGAAATCGGTCACCTGCACGACATCGGTCTCGACTACATCAAGGTGGATGGCAGCTTCATCCGCGCCATCGACAGTCAGCCGGGCAATCAGGCTTTCCTCAAAGGATTGTGCAGCATCGCTCATAATATTGGCCTGACGGTCATCGCCGAGGGTGTGCAGACTGCCGCTGAACTGGCGGCCCTGCCCGATCTGGGCTTCGACGGGGCAACCGGCCCCGCCGTACCGAGGGAGAAGCAATGAGCAAGGAAATCGAACTGAAGCTGCAACTGGACGCGAAGAACGCCCGCAAGCTGGCGACGCTGCCGCTGCTGGCCGGCATTCCGCCACAACGCCAACGTCTGCTCAACACCTACTACGACACGCCGGAACTCGCCCTGCGCGGCCGCCGCATCGCCCTGCGCTTCCGCCAGAAGGGCTGGGAATGGCTGCTTACCGTTAAATCGGCCGAACCGGCCAGCGGCGGACTGGCCGTGCGCAACGAATGGGAAGTGCCAGCCACACCCGGCCATTTCGATTTCAGCCACGTCGACGCCCCCGATCTTAAGGAATTCCTCGACGCGGCAACGGCACACCTGGAACCCATATTCACCACCGATTTTCGCCGCCAGACCTGGCAAGTACCGTTCGGCGAATCACTGATCGAACTGGCGCTGGATCGCGGCCACATCGCCAGCGGCAATCGCCGCGAACCCATCTGCGAAGTCGAACTCGAACTGCTCAGCGGCCGCATCGAGGACATCTTCGGCCTGACCCGCAACCTGCAGAAGCACCTGCATTTGCACCCGGCCATCGCCAGCAAGGCCGAACGCGGCTACAAGGTCTTTCTCAACGAAACGCCACGCCCGTTCAAGGCCCGGCCGGCATCGCTCGACGACAGCCTGACCCCGGTCGAAGCCTTCCGCAGCATCGCCCTCGGCTGCCTGGAACACTTTCAGCGCAACGAACAGGGCCTGCGCGACGGCGGCGAAGCCGAATTCATCCACCAGGCCCGCGTCGCCCTGCGCCGCCTGCGCTCAGCCATCAAGCTCTTCGCCCCGGTCCTGCCGGCGGACTTCGTCAAAGCCTACGGCCAGACTTGGCAGACCCTGGCCGGCGCCCTCGGCGACGCCCGCAACTGGGACGTTTTTCTCGAAGAAACCCTGCCGCCGATCCAGGCATTGTTCCCCGCCGACCGCGACCTCAAGCGCTTGCGCAACGAAGCCCGCCAGCGCGCCAAACGCGCCCGCCGCTCCATCGTCCGCCTGATCGCCGTGCGCGAATATCCGCGCCTGATCGTCGAATTCACCGCCGCCATCTACGCCCTCGGCGACACCCAGGACCTGTCTCTGAAAAAATTCGCCAGCGAGCGCCTGGCCTATCACACCCGCCGCGCCAGCAAACTGGCGGAGAAACACGCCACGCTGACGCCGGACGATCGCCACCGGATGCGCATCGCCTTCAAGAAACTGCGCTACACCACCGAATTCTTCGCCCCCCTGCTGCCCCCCAAACGCCTCGCCCCCT
>DDWF01000035.1 GCA_002345845.1 Betaproteobacteria bacterium UBA2293
CAGTTCCAAGATGGCCACGCCCGGCGTCGTCGGCACCCGCCATTACGCTTTGGCTCAGGAAATCCGCCGCACTCTGGCGCAATATGCGGAACTCAAGGACATCATCGCCATGCTCGGCCTGGAGCAGCTTTCGCAGGAGGACCGCAAGGTGGTCGCCCGCGCCCGCCGTCTGGAGCGTTTTCTCACCCAGCCTTTCTTCACCACCGAGCAGTTCACCGGACTCACAGGCAAGCTGGTCAGCCTGGAAGACTCGCTCGACGGCTGCGAGCGCATCCTGCGCGATGAATTCAAGGACACCCCGGAGAGCGCGCTCTACATGATCGGGGCGATCGGCGAGGTGAAGCAAAAATCGAAGCCCGAAGCGAAGGACGAGCATGCCGCAGACACGCATGAATCTTAAGGTGCTTTTGCCTTTCGAGGTCTTCGCCGAGAAAACCGGCGTGTCGCGCATCGTCGCGGAGACGCGCGAGGGCGCGTTCGGCCTGCTGCCGCGCCGGCTCGATTGCGTGGCGGCGCTGGTGCCAGGCATCCTGATCTACGAAACCGAATCCGACGGGGAAGTTTTCGTGGCCGTGGATGAAGGCGTGCTGGTCAAGACCGGCCCGGACGTGCTGGTGTCCGTGCGTCGGGCGCTGGGCGGCGCCGACCTTGGCCAACTGCGCGATGCGGTGGCGCAGGAGTATCTGGCCCTGAACCAGCATGAGCAAAAGGTGCGCGCGGTCATGGCTAAACTGGAATCGGGATTTCTGCGTCGCTTCGAGGCCTTTAGGCATGAATGACGCGCCGAAGTCCCCTTTGAACCAGCAACCGGACCTGGCCGGGCAGGTCGGCGCCAAGGCGGCGCGCAAGCTGAGGGCGCGGCGGCACACTACCGCGGGCATCTGGTTCGGTCTCGGCATGATGGGCCTGATCGGCTGGTCGGTGGCGATCCCGACGTTGCTCGGTGCGGCGCTCGGGCTGTGGCTGGACCAGCGCTATCCGGGCGGCCGCTCCTGGACGCTGGCGCTGCTGGTGGCCGGGCTGGCGATCGGCTGTTTCAATGCCTGGCATTGGATCACCCGGGAAGACCAGGCCATGCGCGAGGAACAGGAGGCAAATGATGAGTGAAGCTTTGATGCTGGGTCTGGCGGGGGTGGCAGGCCTGATCATGGGCGCGATTTTCTTCGGCGGCCTGTGGTGGACGGTGCGCAAGGGCGTTTCGTCCAAACGGCCGGCGCTTTGGTTTCTGGGCAGCTTGCTGCTGCGCACAGGTGTCGTCGTCGTCGGGTTTTATGTTGTCTCGGACGGCCATTGGCAGCGGCTGCTGACATGTCTCTTCGGATTTGCCGTCGCGCGTTTCATCGTCACCTGGCTCACCCCGCCACCGATCGCCGTCCCCAACGCACGAACAGCGGAGGCCCGCCATGCGCCTTAGCCCAGACGAGATGATCTTCTGGCAATACGACTTTGTGAAGCTCAACGCCACCATCGTGTTCACCTGGGGCTTGATGTTCGTACTGGCGGTGGGTTCAAAACTCGTCACGCGCAGACTTTCCAGGGATCTGCAGCGCTCCCGCTGGCAGAATCTGCTGGAAATCGTCGTCACCGCCATCGAGAAGCAGATCGAGGAAGTCGGCCTCAGCCAGCCACGGAAATATCTCGCCTTTATCGGCTCGATCTTCCTGTTCATCGCTGCGGCGGCCCTGTGCACCATCATCCCCGGCTTCCAGGCGCCCACGGCTTCGCTGTCGACCACGGTGGCGCTGGCGCTATGCGTCCTGGTGGCGGTGCCGCTGTTCGGCATCGCCGGGCAGGGCCTGGGCGGCTACCTCAAGTCCTATGTGAGTCCGACGGTCATCATGCTGCCGTTCAACCTCATCAGCGAAGTCTCCCGCACACTGGCGCTGGCGGTTCGCCTGTTCGGCAACATGATGAGCGGGTCGATGATCATCGCCATCCTGCTGGTCATCACGCCCTTCATATTTCCCATCGTCATGACCCTGCTTGGTCTGCTCACCGGCATGGTGCAGGCCTACATCTTCAGTATTCTGGCCGCGGTTTACATCGCGGCCGCCACGCGGACGCACCAGCCCAAGCCTGAAACGGAATCCGGGCTGGCGCCCGATGTTTGAAACGATCCACTCACCAACCAAAGGACACAGTCATGGACAGCTTGACCCTTATCGCGGTGGCCTCGATTGTCACCGCCGGCATCACCACGGCTTTCGGCACCATGGCCCCGGCGCTGGGCGAAGGTCGCGCCGTTGCGACGGCGCTGACCTCGCTGGCGCAGCAGCCCGACGCCTCCGCCACCATCACCCGTACCCTGTTCGTCGGTCTGGCGATGATCGANNCATCTTCGCCAACCCGTTCTGGAACAGCGCCATCGCGCAGGTCGCCGGGAAATAAGCCATGCTCATCGACTGGTTCACTGTCGGCGCGCAGTTGCTCAACTTTCTCATCCTGGTGTGGTTGCTGAAGCGTTTTCTCTACCAGCCCATCCTCGATGCCATCGACGCGCGGGAGGCCCGGATTGCGGCTGAACTCGCGGATGCCGAGGCAAAAAAGGCCGAGGCGAAATCAGAGCGTGATGCGTTTGCCCACAGGAACGAGGAATTCGACCGGCAGCACGCTGAACGCTTGAGTCAGGCAAAGGAGGAGGTCAAGGCCGAACATCAGCGGCTGATGGACGAAGCGCGACAGGCGGCCGACGACCTGCGCGTCAAACGACAGGACGCCCTGGAACGCGAACAACAGGCGCTGAGCGACGAAATCACGCGGCTGACGCGCAAGGAGGTTTTTTCCATCGCGCGCAAGACGCTGGGCGATCTTGCCGAAACCGGTCTGGAAGCGCGCATGGGCGAGGTGTTCACGCGCCGCCTGCGGGAGATGGACGCGCAGACGAAGGAAGGCCTCGCCACGGCTCTGAAGACCGCGGCGGAACCGGCCATCGTGCGCAGCACATTCGAGCTGCCCGAGTCGCAGCGCGCGGCGATACAGAATGCGCTCAACGAAACCTTCTCGG
>DDWF01000084.1:0-178 GCA_002345845.1 Betaproteobacteria bacterium UBA2293
GTCGAGGAGATTCTCTACGAGACCAGGCTGGTCGGCGAATGTGTTGCCTTTGGTGTCGATCATCAAACGCTCGGCCAGGCCATTCAGGTCATCGCCACTGCGCCGGCAGGCGGGATGCTCGATGTCGAGACCCTGCTGGCCGAATGCCGGAAGCGGATGCCGGCCTACATGGTGCCGG
>DDWF01000084.1:202-4419 GCA_002345845.1 Betaproteobacteria bacterium UBA2293
AACCTTGAGCACCGAGTGGATTGAGAGAAATGACCGCTGAAAAGACGCCCCCGCTGCATGCCCCGAGGCAGCAGTTTCCGGCCGCGCAAGGCCAATTGATCGTCGGCGGCATGCCGCTGACGCAACTGGCGGCGCGGGTCGGCGCCACGCCGTTCTATGCCTACGATCGCGGCCTGCTGACGCAGCGGGTGGCCGCGCTGCGCGCCGCTCTGCCGCCTGCCGTCAAGCTGCATTACGCCATGAAGGCGAATCCGCTGCCGGCGCTGGTCTGCCATATGGCCGGGCTGGTCGATGGCATCGACGTGGCCTCGGGGGGCGAATTGAAAGTGGCACTCGATGCCGGCGTCGCTCCGCATGAAATCAGCTTTGCCGGGCCGGGCAAGCGCGACGGGGAACTGCGCCAGGCCGTCGCGGCGGGAATCATGGTGAATCTCGAAGCGTTCCGCGAGATCGACGCATTGGCCGCCATCACGCGGGAACTCGGCTTGCCGGCGCGCGTCGCCGTGCGCGTCAATCCGGATTTCGAACTCAAATCATCTGGCATGAAGATGGGCGGCGGACCAAAACAGTTCGGCGTGGATGCCGAACAGGTACCGGCGCTGCTTGGCGAGATAGCTCGCCATGGCCTGTCTTTCGAAGGTTTTCATCTCTTCGCCGGTTCGCAGAACCTCAAGGCCGAGGCGATTGTCGAGGCACAGAACAAATCTTACGAACTGGCGCTGCGCCTGGCCGGGCACGCGCCCGCGCCGGTACGGTTTTTGAATCTGGGCGGCGGCTTCGGCATTCCGTATTTTCCGGGTGAGCAGCGGCTCGACATCGCAGCCATCGGCGCCAACCTCGCGGCGCTGGCGCGGCGGGCGAGCACCGATATGCCCGCTGCCGAACTGGTCATCGAGTTGGGTCGTTATCTGGTGGGTGAAGCCGGGATTTACGTTACTCGTGTGATCGACCGCAAGGTTTCGCGCGGTCAGGTGTTCCTGGTGGTGGATGGCGGTCTGCACCACCATCTCTCCGCCTCCGGCAACTTCGCCAGGTGATCCGCAAGAATTATCCCGTCGCCATCGGCAATCGCATGGGCGCAACGGAAAAGGAAACCGCCTCGGTGGTCGGCCCCTTGTGCACCCCGCTCGACTTGCTGGCCGACCGCATGGAACTGGCGCGCGCCGAACCCGGTGATCTCGTGGTGATTTTTCAGTCCGGCGCCTATGGCGCCAGCGCCAGCCCGCAGAACTTTCTTGGCCATCCACCGGTGGTGGAAGTGCTTGTTTAGGGCGGCTGGCGCCTAAGGGCTGATTGCCTGGAGCGCGCCCGGATATGCGGGGTGGCCTGCCAGCGCCCTGGTTTGTCTGGCATGCACGTATTCTTTCCGGGGCGTGAACATCGCCCGGCCGGTAGCGCCGGCAGGCAAGGCTTGATAGGCAAGCTGGCGCCCCGCTTCGTTGAGGCGATAATCGAAACGCGCTGCCTGGTTGAAGATGTCCCATCCGGCATGAATGTCGTTGTTCGACTCCAGGCCGTTCGGGACGTGATACCGGCCTTTGCCGACCAGCAGATTGTTCGACGACACGACGCCGTCCGCACCGGGTGCGACGCGCAGGAACGCCCCGCCATAAGGATGGTCATTGACGAGTGTGTTACTGGCCAGATACAGGCGGTTTTCTGGCCAGATGTACTTTTCCGCGCCGTAGGAAATGAGCGTTGAATTTTCGGTTCTGCGGTTCTGCTGGATGATGTTGCCGATGACATGGGCAATACCGCCATTCGGGAACTCCAGTTCATAGCTGGCGCGACCGCCGCCTTCGTCGGTGAGCCGGTTGAAGGCAATCTCGTTGTAAGCGGCCCGGCTTTTGAGGAGATGGCCCACATTGGCATGATGAAAATAGCTCCCGCTGACTTTGAGAACGGCAATCGCGCCGACATAAAGATGGTGGCTCATGCCATCGCCCACGCCGTTGTACGCAAATTCGCTATTTTCGATTTCGAGCACCGCTTCCTGGCGCCCCTTGCCGCCAGCAGTGAGGATTCCGTTCTCGTTGCCCCAGAACAGGCAGTTCCTGATGCGTAAATGGCCTTTTTCGAAACGGATGCCGGCGCCGTTGCGGTCGGCTACGCGCGCCCCGATGAAGTCGATGTTCGAGATATCGAAATCGCCATTTCTGATGACCCATATCGCCTTGTTTTCGGCACTCTTGCCATCCCCGAACAGGCGGGCATTTCCGCCGACGGCGCGGATCGTCAATTTTGTCTGGGGCCAGGTTGCCACATCGGCGCGATACTCCCCGGCGGCGATTTCGACGGTGTCACCATCGCGGGCCTGCCTTGCGGCCTCTGCGATACTGCGAATCGACTCCTGCGGTCCGACGCGCAGAATTCGGCCTGCTGTGGTCTCGGCTGCCGGGTTCGCTTGTGCTCCCGGGGGGGCAAGGTGCAGCAGCGGCGGTGGCGGCACGCTGAAGTTCTGCCCGCGCCTGTCCCTTGGCGCGGGTTCGTCAAGCCATTTCCGTATTTCGGTAATGACCGGCAAGGCCACGGCCATGCCGCGCGGGTGACCGGCCAGGCGTCTTTCGAGATAATCCATCAGTTCGCCGGGCGTATGGCCGACATGTCGATAGGCTGCCCACAGACTCACACCGCCTGCCACCAGGAGCATGACGGACACCATGGCCAGTCTCTTTGAATAACGCCTGAACGGAGAGGTGGAGCGGATGGTCGCCGTCCGGCCAGCGCCGACTTTTGCGGTAAGGGACATAATGGTCCATGATAGCTGTAGTTGTAAGCTTGTCTGTGTGCGACCAGCTCGCATGCCCGATGTTCAGCCGGCAAGCCGTGCGCATCGATGTTGCAAGCCTGGCGCTGTCCGGAAAACCGCAACCGACGGGAGGTTTGATGAGTATCTTGCTTTGGCTGGGACGAATTGCCGGCGGCGCAGGCGCCCTACTCTGCATGGTCAGCGTAGTGTTTCGTCTGCGCGGCGAATACTGGGTTGGCGGGTTTCAGGCCGGCACCATGCTGCAGGCCGGCACGGCAGCGATGATTTTCGGCTGTTTCTGTCTCCTCGTCTTGCTGACCCGCCGCACCTGATTCAGCTTCACGGCGCTTTGTCAGGCTGAAGGGTCTGGCGCGCACCTGGCAGCGTGGGAGCGGTGCTCAATGACCGGGTCGTTGCCGGGTGCACGTATTCATGCGTCGGGGCGAGTTCCATCCCGTTGCTGGCGATGCCGGGCGACCGGTAGCTTCGGTGCAGCGGACTCTCCCGCCTGACCCGGTAATCATGCCGGTCGGCCAGGATAAAGCTCGTGGCATCGACATTCGGGTTGTTGATGAACTCCCCGTCGATGCCGGTATTGAGCTGTCGTCTGCCCAGCAACAGATTGTTATAGGCTTTGACGGTCTGGGCGCCAGGCCTGACGGCGAGGAAACTGCCGCCTTCCGGCCGATCATTGATGAGCGTGTTGTTGATCAGATAAATCTCGTTCTTCGGCCACTTATAACCTTCCGCACCGAAAGAGATGATGTTGGAGTTTTCGCTGGTGGCGCTTTGCTGGATGATGTTGCCAATCACATAGGCAATGCCGCCATTGGAAAACTCCAGCTCGTAGCTGGCACGGCCACCGCTTTCGTCGGTGAGGCGGTTATAGAGGATATGGTTTTCCGCGGCGCGGCTCTTGAGCAGATGCCCGACTCTGGCGTGGTGGAAGTAACTGCCGGTGACGCGCAGCTTCTTGATTGCTCCGACATAGAGGTTGTGGCTGTAGCCGTCGCCGGCGCCGTTGTGGCCGAATTCGCTGTTCTCGATATCGAGTTCGCCATCGCCCCCGCCTGTAAGAATGCCATTTTCGTTGCCTAGAAAGCGGCAGTTACGAACAATCAGGCGACCCTTTTCCAAACGGATGCCCGCGCCATTTTTATCGGGCACGCGGGCGCCGGTAAACTCGACGTTCTCTATGGTGATGTCGCCACCGCGGATGACCCAGATGGCCTTCTTCTCGGCGCTGACCCCGGCTGCAACCAGCCGGGCGTAACCGCCGACACCGCGGATGGTCAGCTTGTGCTGTTTCCAGACCGCCACATCGGCGAGGTAGTCGCCCGCCTCGATCTCCACGGTGTCACCATCCCGTGCCTGAGTCGCTGCTGCCGCAATGTTGCGCAATGCCTGTTGCGGGCCGACACGCAGGATGCGTGCCGCCCCGCCTGCCGGCTGGCCGGCCGCATCGGCA
>DDWF01000194.1 GCA_002345845.1 Betaproteobacteria bacterium UBA2293
CCTATCCCGTGCCGCACGACGCGCGCGAGCCGACGCAGTTTGTATTTTCCGACGGAGCAGCACGTCTCGGTCTGCTCACCGACGCCGGCATGATCACCCCCCATATCGTCGCCATGCTGGCCAAGTGTGCGGCGCTGGTGCTCGAAGCCAACCATGACGCCGCAATGCTCGCCAATGGCCGTTATCCGCCGCCACTGAAGCGGCGCATCGCCGGCGGCTTCGGCCATCTCGATAATGCCGCCGCGGCCGGCCTGTTGCGCACGCTGGGTGGCGGGCGGCTGCAGCATGTGGTGGCCGCCCATCTTTCCGCGGAAAACAATACGCCTGACCTGGCGCGAACCGCCTTCGCCACTGCGCTGGGCTGCAGTACCGAATGGATCGGCGTGGCCGACCAGGCCACCGGCTGCGGCTGGCGCGAACTGCGGTAAAAGTCGGCGCTGGCGGGACGGCGGTGATGGCTTTTCTCGCAGAAAGAGCCTCATCCGGCAAGCCATCCGTCATGTAGCATGGCGCTTATCGCAGCGGGGGGATGATGGGTTACATCGCACATGTACGCAAAGATGGGGACGGCTGGGTAATTCATCCGCTGGATGAACACCTGCGCGAAGTAGCGCGCCGGGCAGGGCTGTGCGCCGCTCAACTTCACGCCAGCGATTGGGCCACCGTCGCCGGGTTGTGGCACGACTTTGGCAAATACGCTCCTGCCTTTCAGTCGATGATTCAGCGTGAAACGGGCTACAACCCAGAAGCGCACATCGAAAGCGGCCCGCGCAACCATTCAACCGCCGGTGCCCTGTATGCAGTTCAGAAACTCGGCATACCGGGCCGAATTCTTGCCTACCTGATTGCCGGCCACCATGCCGGACTGCCGGATTGGCACGGCGACCAGAATGCGGGGGCGGCGCTGTCCGTGCGTTTGACGCAGAACGAACATCTTGGTGCGTTGCCCCTGGCCGAGATTCCCGCTGACATCCTCGCGCCCCCGGCCCCCGCGATTCCAAAAATTCCGGGCAGCCGCGAGGGCGCGCATCTATGGTTGCGCATGCTGTTTTCCTGCCTCGTCGATGCCGATTTTCTCGATACCGAAGCCTTCATGGCGCCGGACAAAGCCGAAACCCGCCAACAGGATGTGTCGGTTGCGCAGTTGCTGGATCGTCTCGACGCACACATGGCGAGCTATGCCGATGCACCCCGGTCACCTGTGAATCGTGTTCGTGCCGACGTGCTGTGCCAATGTCGCGACAAAGCTGCACTACCGCCGGGGCTGTTCACTCTCACTGTGCCTACCGGCGGCGGCAAGACGCTGGCGAGCATGGCCTTCGCGCTCAACCACGCCAGCGCGCATGCCAAGCGGCGGGTGATCTATGCCATTCCCTACACCAGCATCATCGAGCAGACCGCAAACATCTATCGCGAGGTATTCGGTGATGTCGTGATCGAGCACCACAGCAGCCTCGATCCCGACCGCGAAACGGCAAAGAGCCGCCTGGCGGCTGAAAACTGGGATGCGCCGGTCATCGTCACCACGAACGTGCAGTTGTTTGAATCGTTGTTCGCCGCCAAGACTTCGCGCTGTCGCAAGCTGCACAATCTGGTGAACAGCGTCATCGTGCTCGACGAGGCGCAAACCCTGCCGCCCGAATTGCTGCAACCCTGCCTAGACGTGCTCAATTTGTTGACGAAGCACTACGGGGTGACAGTGGTGCTGTGCACCGCCACCCAGCCGGCGCTAACCAATGTAGCCAGCTTTGGTCGTGAATTGCGCGGACTGGAAACCGTGCGTGAAATCATCGATGAACCGCAAGCGCTGTTCGATGCCTTACAGCGCGTTAGCGTCGAAATGCCAATTGACTTCAATGTGCGCGAGGACTGGGATGCCATCGCCGCAAAAGTCGGCGCTGGCGGGACGGCGGCGCTGGCCATTGTCAATACGCGTAACGACTGCCGCGAACTGTGGCAACGCCTGAACCGGATGGAAGGCGGCGCAGTCCACCTCTCGGCCTCGATGTGCGGCGCACACCGGGCTCGGTGTATCGCGGATATTCGCCAGCGGCTCAAGAATGGCGAACCGGTTCGTGTGGTTTCCACACAATTGATCGAAGCCGGTGTCGATGTCGACTTCCCGGTCGTCCATCGGGCACTCGCCGGACTCGATTCCATTGCCCAGGCCGCCGGCCGCTGCAACCGCGAAGGCCGTCGCGAGACCGGGCGCGTCGTGGTTTTCGTCCCGCCCAAGGCAGCGCCGTCCGGCCTGTTACGCCGTGCCGAGCAAACCACGATCAGCCTGATGGCTGGTACGGCGCTTGATCCTTTGGCACCGGCCACTTTCGAACGTTACTTTCGTCATTTCTACCTTTCCGAGGCGGACTGGGACAAGCACGACATGCAAGGCCTTCTGGTGCAGGACGCTGGCCGCATGGAAATCCAGTTCCGCAGCGCCGCCGAGAAATTCCGCTATGTTGATGATGCCGACAGCCAGCCCATCCTCGTCTGGTGGAATGACAGCCGTAGCCTGATCGGCAAGCTAGGAAAGGACGGACCCGAGCGCTGGCTGATGCGCAAACTGCAGCGCTACGCCGTTAATCTGCCGCGCCGCGTCGTCGAACGGCTGCAACTAGCCGATGTGGTTCGCGAAGTCTGGCCGGGAATTTTCGCGCAGAACGTCGATACGCTATACCATGCGCATCTTGGCGTTGTCATCGACAACAATGAACCCTTGGTCATCTGAAGGAGGCTTGCTCTTGAGAACCACCTATTGCCTGGAAGTTCGCGGTGACTTCGCCTGCTTCACCCGGCCCGAAATGAAGGTCGAGCGTGTCTCCTACGACGTCATCACGCCTTCGGCCGCGCGTGCGGTATTCGAGGCAATCCTGTGGAAACCGGCGATTACCTGGAGGGTTACGAAGATCGAGGTGCTGAACCCGATCCGCTGGATCAACCTGCGGCGCAACGAGGTCGGCAGCATCGCTTCGCCCGGCAAGGATGGCATCGTGATCGAGGACGAACGCCAGCAGCGTGCAGGGCTGTTCCTGCGCGATGTTGCCTATCGACTGCATGCCGGTTTCGAGATGGATCGCGACCCGGCCCGGCATCACGGCCAGTTTCCGCATCTATCGAAATTCGGCGGCGAAGATGGCAATACGCCAGCCAAGTTTCATGAAATGTTCCTGCGTCGCGCGGCCAAGGGCCAGTGCATCAACCAGCCCTATCTCGGCTGTCGTGAATTCGCCTGCGACTTCCAGTTGGTGGATGACCCGGCGACCGGCCCGGCCCCGATAGCGGAAAGCCGCGATCTGGGCTGGATGCTTTACGACATGGACTTTACCAACCTTGCCGACCCCCAACCGAAATTCTTCCGCGCCGAAATCCGGGCGGGTGTGATCGACCTGACACAAGCGGAGGTGCGGGGATGATTCTCCCGGCACTGTGCGACTACTACGCGAGAAAGCCCGAACTGCCTCGTGATGGCTATGAATTGAAGGAAATTCCCTTCATCATCGAAATCGATCCTGATGGCACTCTGGTTCAGGTACTCGACACCCGCGAGGTGCAGGGTAAGCGGAAGCAGGCACGAGCATTTCTTGTGCCGCAAAGCGTGAAGAAATCGGTCAACGTGGCGGCCAATCTGCTTTGGGGGAATGCCGAATATGTGCTGGGGCTCCCCGATGTCAAGAAACTTGCCGAGCGACAGGCCAGCGGCAGGGAGGCGGAATATCACGCCCGGTTGGTAGAAATGCGTTCTGCCTTTGTTGCTGAGCTTCGCCGCTTGCCGTTGGATACTCAACAAGACGAAGGAATCCGGGCCGTGATGGCCTTCATGGGCCATGCACCTGATGATCTGGTCGCGCGTCTAGGTGAAATTGGCCCCGAAATCGCCGGGAGTAACCCAAATCTGAGCTTTCGCCTGCGCGGCGAGGTCGATCTGGTGTGCCAGCGCCCGGCTGTCAGCATCGCTGTCATGCAGCGCGACGCGATATCACCGAGTGCAGTGCAATGCCTCGTGAGTGGCGAACAAGACGAAATCGAGAGACTGCACCCCTCCATCACCGGGGTGCGGGATGCGCAAAGCAGCGGGGCCTCGCTGGTTTCATTCAATCTCGCTGCGTTCTGCTCATATGGCAAGGATCAGGGCCGCAATGCACCGGTAGGCAAGCGCGCCGTGTTCGCCTACACCACGGCGCTGAAACATCTGCTGCGCCGCGACAGCCCGCAGAAACTGCAAGTCGGCGATGCCACCACGGTGTTCTGGGCCGACCATGATTGCGAACTGGAAAACGATTTCGCCGTCATGTTCGACGAACCGCGCAAGGACGATGCTGATCCGGATCGTGGCACCCGTGCGGTCGCGGCTCTGCTCGACGCCGCTCGCCAGGGTGTTGGCCCGGTGCTGGACGACAAGACCCGCTTTTTCGTCCTCGGCCTGGCGCCCAACGCCGCACGTATCGTCATCCGCTTCTGGCAGGTGGGCACGGTAGCCGAGATGGCGACGCGGATCGTGCGCCATTTCACCGATCTGGAAATCGATCGCCATCCGGCGGCCAAACCTTTTCTTCCGATCAGGCAATTGCTCATAGCCGTCGCGGCACAGGGCGACGCCGACAACATTCCGCCGAATCTGGGCGGCGATGTGCTGCGTGCGATTCTCGAAGGCTTGCCGTATCCCGAGACACTGTTCAGTGGCGCCGTTCGCCGCATCCGTGCGGAACAGTCGAAGAAGGACAAAAACACCGGCAAACTGGTGATGAACGTGACGTATGCCCGCGCCGCTATTCTTAAAGCTTGCCTCAATCGCCGCATCCGCCAAACCGGCAACTCATTTGAAAAGGAGATCACCGTGTCGCTCGACAAGGGAAATGCCAACCCTGGCTACCGTCTTGGCCGACTGTTCGCTGTGCTGGAACGCATCCAGGAGGAGGCGGCAGGAGGCCCCGGAAAGATTAACGCCACCATCCGCGACCGCTACTACGGCGCTTTTTCGGCCACGCCCGCCACGGTGTTCGCCACACTGATGCGGATGAAAAACCATCATCTGGCAAAGCTCGACAACCCGGGCCGGCGCGTCAATCTTGAAAAGCTGGTCGGTGAAATCGTCGACGGCCTGACGCCGACCTTGCCGGCACATCTGTCGCTGGCTGACCAAGGCCGGTTCGCTATCGGTTACTACCACCAGCGCCAGGACTTTTTTACCAAATACGAATCGGTCGCCACCGAACAACCACTCACCGCAAAGGAATGATCATGAGCCTCAAACACCGCTACGATTTTGTTCTGCTGTTTGATGTCAAGGATGGCAATCCCAATGGCGACCCTGATGCGGGCAACCTGCCGCGACTGGATGCTGAAACGGGCAAAGGACTGGTCACTGATGTCTGTCTCAAGCGCAAGGTTCGCAACTTTGTCGCTATGGTGCACGACGGCGAACAGGATGAATCCTTCAAGGAAAAGCTCGGCGACAAGAAGCGTCACGAAATCTACGTGCGGGAAAAAGCTGTTCTCAACAACCAGCACAAGCGCGCCTACGCTGCCCACGAACTAACGCCCGAAGAAAAGAAGTTGCCGAAAGACATGCAAAAGGCGCGCGAAGTCATCGGCTGGATGTGCGCCAACTTCTTTGACATTAGGTCCTTCGGCGCGGTGATGAGCACAGAGATCAACTGCGGCCAGGTACGCGGCCCGGTGCAGATGACCTTCGCGCGCTCTATCGATCCTGTGGTCAGTTCCGAGCACTCCATTACGCGCATGGCGGTGACCAATGAGAAAGACCTGGAGAAAGAGCGCACCATGGGCCGAAAATTTACCGTCCCCTATGGCCTTTATCGTTCCCACGGCTTTATTTCCGCCCATCTCGCTCGCCAGACTGGCTTCGATGAGGCCGACCTTGAACTCTTCCTCAAGGCACTGGAACAGATGTTCGAACACGACCGTTCCGCCGCGCGCGGCGAGATGTCGACTCGCGGGTTGTATCTATTCAGGCACGATTCGGAACTCGGCAATGCACCGGCTCACGCGCTGTTCGACAGACTGACCATCGAGCGGCAGGGTGATGACGTCGCCCGCGACTTCGGTGCATACTCGGTGCGTTTCGACGGCCATGATGTGGCGGTTGGCCAAGAGTTGGCTGCCGGCAAGGGCGTCACACTGATACGGAGGTGTTGAACATGACCGAAATTCACTTCATCGTCGAAGAAGCGCCCGAAGGCGGTTTTACGGCCCGCGCCGTCGGGGAGGACATCTTTACCGAAGCAGATGATCTGCCCGGCCTGCATGCGCAGCTGCGCGATGCCGTGCGCTGCCATTTCGATGACAACAAGAAACCGAGCGTGATCCGGTTGCACATCACGCGGGAAGAGGCGCTGGCGGCATGAAGCTGCCGCGCGATCTGTCCGGACCGGACCTGATCCGGCTGTTGGCGAAACTGGGCTATGCCGCTACGCGACAGGCTGGCAGTCACGTCCGGCTGACGACACAGGTCAATGGCGAACATCACGTCACCATTCCCAATCATGATCCGCTGCGCATCGGCACGCTGGCATCGATTCTTGCGGTGGTTGCGTCCCACCATGGAATCAGTCGGGAAGAACTGCTGAACCGGTTGCTGGGCTGAAGAGCCTGGTGTGACTGAAGCCCCCGACCCCGTTCCCCTCGCCGCTCTCCAGCATTGGTGCTACTGTCCGCGCCAGTGCGCGCTGATTCACGTCGAGCAGGTGTTTGCCGACAACCTCCACACCCTGCGCGGCCAAGCGGTGCATCAGCAGGTGGACCAGCCCGGCGTCGAGACGCGCGCCGGCCTGCGCGTCGAGCGCGCCCTGCCGGTGTGGAGCGACCTTCTCGGACTCATCGGCAAGGCCGACATCGTCGAATTCGAGTCCGACGGCACACCCTATCCGGTCGAATACAAGCACGGCAGCCGTAACAAGGCCGCCTGGATCGCCGCCTGCGACGATCTGCAACTGGCGGCGCAGGCCATGTGCCTGGAGGAAATGACCGGCAAGTCCGTGCCGATGGGGGCCTTGTATTACGCGACTTCAAAGCGCCGCCGCGAGGTACGCATCGATGCCGATCTGCGCCAGCGAGTGGTAGCTGCCGCTGCTGCAGTGCGCGCCATGGTCGATGCCGCCGTCCTGCCAGCGCCGACTTTCGACAAGCGCTGCGACAAATGCTCGCTCGCCGATATCTGTTTGCCCGCCGCCCGACCCGTCGTCGCGGGACTGTTCGACAGCGAGGCTTGACGCCATGCAACTGCTCAACACCCTCTACGTAACCCAGCCAGACAGCTATCTGCATCTCGACAACGACACCCTGCGCGTTGAAATAGAGCGCGAAACGCGGTTGCGCGTCCCTCTGCATCATCTGTCGGCGGTGGTCTGCTTCGGCCATGTCATGGTCTCGCCGGGGCTGATGCACCGGCTAGCCGACGCAGGCAAAAGCCTGGTCCTGCTCGACGGTCGCGGCCGCTTCAAGGCGCGCCTGGAAGGCCCGGTTTCCGGCAACGTGCTGCTGCGCCAGGCCCAGCATCGTCGCTTATCGGATACTGCGGCGGGCGCCGACTTTTGCCTGGCGGCAGCGAAATCCTTCGTTGCCGGCAAATTGAAGAACTGCCGACAGGTGTTGTTGCGCGGTGCGCGTGAAAATGGGCGCGCCGCCGACAACGCCGAACTTTCTGCAACGGCCGATGAACTGGCGCGCGCCCTGGCGCGACTGGAGCACGCGGCCAACCTTGACGCCGTGCGCGGCGTGGAAGGGGATGCCGCCAAGCGCTACTTTTCGGTGCTGCACTTGATCGTGCGACCCGACGCCCGCGAAGCTTTCACCATGAGCGGGCGCACCCGGCGTCCGCCGCTGGATCGGATGAATGCCCTGCTTTCCTTCTTTTACGCCATGTTGATGAACGACGTGCGCTCGGCGGTGGAAAGCACCGGCCTCGATCCGCAAATCGGTTTTCTGCACGCCGTGCGTCCAGGACGTGCCGCGCTGGCGCTCGACCTGATGGAAGAGTTCCGACCACTTCTGGCGGATCGCCTGGCGCTTACGCTGATCAACCGCCGACAGATCAATGCCGGCGATTTTGTCGATCGACCCGGTGGCGCGGTTTTTCTCAAGGATGATGCGCGCAAACTCGCCGTCACCGCTTATCAAGAGCGCAAGCAGGAGGTTCTCGTACATCCGTTGCTCGAAGCGAGCATTGCCTTGGGACTTGCGCCGTTTGTGCAGGCGCGCCTGCTCGCACGCAATGTGCGTGGTGATGCCGAAAGCTACCTGCCTTTCTGTCCAAAATAACCATGCTCGTCATCGTCAGCTACGATGTCTCGACAGAAACCGCCGCTGGCCGCAAGCGTCTGCGGCGCGTGGCGCGAGTATGCGAAAGCACTGGACAGCGCGTGCAAAAGTCAGTCTTTGAGTGCAAGGTGGACATCGCACAGTTCGAGGCGCTGGAGCGTCGACTTCTCGCCGAAATAAAGCACGATGAAGACAGCCTGCGCTTTTATCGGCTGACCGAGCCAGTGGAACTTCATGTACGCGAGCATGGCAAATTTAAAGCGGTGGATTTCGATGGCCCCTTGGTTTTATGACACGCGGAAGTGAAGTGCCGCAGCCGTACCGGGATGTCCGCGCAGGAGCTAACACACTGAATGTGCGGATGAAATGTATTCAGAGCAGAATGCACGAGTTGCCGGAATTGAACGTGGCAACAGGTTCGCGCAAAATGGGGAAAAACCTGAGGTTATTCATCAAGTTATGCGCGAACAGACGCCCGGCCCGCAAGGGCTGGGCGAGGATTGAAACAGATTGGTTTGATTTTTACGTGTACCCAGTCGTTGGACGCCCGGCCCGCAAGGGCTGGGCGAGGATTGAAACGCGCGTGAGCTTTGGGAGCTGGCGGTAGCCGCCGGACGCCCGGCCCGCAAGGGCTGGGCGAGGATTGAAACGACGGCTGATTGATCGGAGAAAGAAATGTGTAATGGACGCCCGGCCCGCAAGGGCTGGGCGAGGATTGAAACTCGAAAAGAAAGGTGCGCAGCGAGGTGATCGCGGTGACGCCCGGCCCGCAAGGGCTGGGCGAGGATTGAAACCAGATAGGGCTCGCTGTTGCCGTCGAGGAATGCCGACGCCCGGCCCGCAAGGGCTGGGCGAGGATTGAAACCGGCTGAGGTATCGAGAGCACTCGACGTCCTCTCGGACGCCCGGCCCGCAAGGGCTGGGCGAGGATTGAAACCATATCCACCGCCTGCGATGCCGACCAGAACGGCGACGCCCGGCCCGCAAGGGCTGGGCGAGGATTGAAACGACATAGGGCTGGCTGGCGAAGTCCGGGAAGCACAGACGCCCGGCCCGCAAGGGCTGGGCGAGGATTGAAACGCCAGATCGTCCAGGCTGGTGTCGGCCAATGTGGGACGCCCGGCCCGCAAGGGCTGGGCGAGGATTGAAACGCTTTCGCCGTAAATCCCGCGCAGCAGGTCGTAAAACGACGCCCGGCCCGCAAGGGCTGGGCGAGGATTGAAACTCCGTAAAAGTTGCCTAACTATTCATTCCACCGGAGACGCCCGGCCCGCAAGGGCTGGGCGAGGATTGAAACAGAGCCAGCAGCGCGTAGACGTCGGCTTCGATGGTGACGCCCGGCCCGCAAGGGCTGGGCGAGGATTGAAAC
>DDWF01000272.1 GCA_002345845.1 Betaproteobacteria bacterium UBA2293
AACCGCCGCCGCCGAGGCGCTTGGCTTCGGCGTCATTGATGTTCAGCGTGAAGCCGATGATCACGGCAGCTGCCATCGCGAGGAATTTGTTCATGGATGTCTCCTTAAGAGAAAGTTGTGCGCGCATTGTACGCAGGTGACGACGCACGGAAAAACAAATGTGTTGCTGCGTCTGACTTCGAGAAAACCGTAAAGTTCTCAGATGCTGAACAAGGCGGCGGTGGCTTGCGGCGCCGACGGGAAGTAGAGATGCACGTAGGAGGCGGTCAGGCGCTGGCGGCGATAGACCGCTTCGCCCGCCCGTCCGTCGGCGGTGCGGGCGCGGCACAGCGGTACGAGCGGCGAGTCACTTTTTGAATAGTGGAAGGTATGACCGGCGACGGTGCCTTCCGGCAGATCGACGAACTGTGTACCGAGCGCCGTCAGCCGCGGCTGCATGACCGCGCGACCGGGCAGCAGGCCGGCGAAGCGGTGGCTGGTGCCGGCCTTGTCCACGATTTCCTCGAACAGACTCATCATGCCGCCGCATTCGGCGAGCAACGGTTTGCCGGCGGCGACATGGGCGGCGAGGGCGGCCCACAGGCCGCAATTGGCGCTCAGCGCCTCGGCATGCAGTTCCGGATAGCCGCCGGGCAGCCAGACGGCATCGCACTCGGGCAACGGCTCGCCGGCGACCGGCGAGAAGAAGCGCAGTTCGGCACCCAGCGCCGCCAGCGTCTGGAGGTTGGCCGGATAAATGAAACCGTAGGCGGCGTCGCGGGCGATGGCGAGGCGCTGGCCGGCGAGCAGCAGCGGTACGGCTGGTGGTGCGGCTGCGGCGAAGTTGACCGGCGCCGGCAAGTCGACGCTGGCGGTGGCCGCCAGGGCGTCGGCCAGTTTGTCCAGGCGGGCTTCCAGGTCGTTGATCTCGGCTGCCTGAAGCAGGCCGAGATGGCGCTCCGGCAGGCTGTCGGCACTTTTCGGCAAGGCGCCGAACCAGCCCATGCCGGGCGCTAGGCTGGCGCGCAGCATCTCGGTATGGCGCGGGCTGCCGACGCGGTTGGCGAGCACGCCGGCAAACGGCAGGCCGGGGCGGTAGCTGGCCAGGCCGTGGGCGACGGCGCCGAAGGTCTGAGCCATGGCGCCGGCGTCGATCAGGGCCATGACCGGGATGGCAAAGCGCTCGGCAATATCGGCCGCCGACGGGGTGCCGTCGAACAGACCCATGACGCCCTCGACCAGTATCAGGTCGGAGTCTTCTGCAGCGCGGGCCAGGCGCCAGCGCGCATCGGCCTCGCCGCACATGCCGAGGTCGAGGTTCTGGCACGGCTGGCCGCTGGCGACGGCATGAATCTGCGGATCGAGAAAGTCGGGGCCGCATTTAAACACGGTGACGCGCCGGCCCTGGCGGGCGTGCAGCCGGGCCAGTGCGGCGGTGACGGTGGTCTTGCCCTGGCCGGAGGCGGGGGCGGCGATGAGCAGGGCGGGACAGGCGGGCATCAGTATTCGAGGCCCGGCATGGCTTTGATGCCGGCCTGGAAGGCATGCTTTTCCATGCCGATGTCGCTGACCGTGTCGGCGACATCGCGCAAGGCCTGCGGTGCGGCGCGGCCGGTGATGATGACGTGCTGCAGCGGTGGGCGTGACAGCAGCTTGGCGATGACCATGTCGAGGTCGAGCCAGCCGTATTTGAAGGCGTAGGTCATTTCGTCGAGGACGAGCAGGCCGATGGCCGGGTCGCTCAGGTGGCGACAGGCGACCTCCCAGGCGGCCTGCGCGGCCTGGGCGTCGCGTTCCTTGTCCTGAGTTTCCCAGGTGAAGCCCTCGCCGCCGACATGCCAGAAAACCCCCGGCTGGCGGCGGAAGAAGGCTTCCTCGCCGGTATCCGAGCGGCCCTTGACGAACTGCACGACGCCGACATGGAGGCCGTGGCCAAGCGCCCGGGCGACGACGCCGAAGGCGGCCGAGGACTTGCCCTTGCCGGTGCCGGTATTGACCACCAGCACGCCACGTTCTTCCTGGGCGGCGGCGATGTGGCTGTCGATCACCGCCTTCTTTTTCTGCATGCGTTGTTCGTGGGAAATCATGATTACTCCGGGATGAAGCAGCGATGGCCGCGGTCGTCGATCTGCCGCAGGCCATAGCCGTAAAGTTGGGACAGCGTCGCCGCCGTCAGGATGCTGTCGACCGGCCCCATCTCGGTGCGCCCGTCGCCGTGCATGAGCAGGGCGCGGTCGCAGAAACGGTGGGCCAGTGCCGGGTCGTGCAGGACCATGACGACGCCGGCGCCGCAGTCGCGGGCGGTGCCGGTGAACAGCTCGAGCACCGCCATCTGATGATTGAGGTCGAGATGCGATAGCGGTTCATCGAGCAGATACAGCGGCGCCGCCTGGGTCAGCAGCGTGGCGATGGCCAGGCGCTGGCGCTCGCCGCCAGAGAGCGTATGGATCTGCCGGCTTTCCATGCCCTGCAGGCTGACGGCGGCCAGCGCCCCGCGGGCCAGTTCGGCGTCGCGCGGCGATTCCCAGGCCCAGCGGCCGAGATGCGGATGACGGCCAGTGAGCGCGGTTTCCAGTACCGTCGAGCCGAAGGGATCGTTCTGGAACTGGCCGAGCCAGGCGCGGCGCAATGCCGCCTCGCGGGCTGGCAGCAGGCTGCAGTCTTCGCCTTCGAGCAGTACGGCCCCGGCAGACGGTGGGCGCAGGCCGGCCAGCGTCGACAGCAGCGTCGACTTGCCGGCGCCATTGCGGCCGAGGATGGCCAGCCGCTCGCCGCCGGCGAGGGCCAGGTCGAGCCGGTCGACGACGCGGCGGCCGCCGACGTCGACGGCCAGTTGGCGGGCTTCGAGCAGCGGCGCGGTCATCGCGGCTGCCTCGACAGCAGGAACAGGAACACCGGCACGCCGATCAAGGCCGTCAGCACGCCGACCGGCAGTTGCTGCGGGGCAATGATGGTGCGCGCTGCGGTGTCGGCCAGTACCAGCAGCGAGCCGCCGGCCAGTACCGAGGCCGGCAGCAGCAGGCGCTGGTCGTTGCCGGTCGCCAGCCGCACCAGATGTGGCACGACCAGGCCGACGAAACCGATCGAGCCGGCCGTCGTCACCGAAGCGGCGGTGGCCAGCGAGGCCAGCAGGTAGACGGCGTAGCGCAGGCGGTCGACGGCAACGCCGAGGGCGCGCGCCTGCATCAGGCCGCGGGCCAGCAGGTTGAGTTCGCGGGCGA
>DDWF01000193.1:0-2289 GCA_002345845.1 Betaproteobacteria bacterium UBA2293
TCATGATGGTGACGATGCCGACGCCACCAACCAGCAGCGAGATGCCGCCAAGCGCGCCGACGGCCATGGTCAGCACATTGAGGATGTTGGACAGGGTCTTCAGCATCTCTTCCTGGGTAATGATGGTGAAGTCCTCGCGGCCGTGGCGGGCGATCATCCGCTCCTTGATGGCGGCGGCGACGAGGGCCGAGGACACGCCTTCGGCAGCAGCGACATTGATTTCGTCGAGGCCTTCTCGGTTGAACAGTTCCTGGGCGCGGACGGCCGGGACGAAAACGGTGTCGTCGAGATCGATGCCGAGGAACTGGCCCTTGGGGGCGAGGACGCCGATGATGCGGAACTGCAGGCCACCGATGCGCAGGCGCTGGCCGAGCGGATTGTCGGCACCGAACATTTCTTCCTTGACCTTGGCGCCGAGAACGACGAAGGCGCGGGCGCTGCCCTCGTCCTCATCGGGCAGGAACTGGCCGCTCTGCAGCGTCGACTTGAAGACCACAGGCAGGCTGGAATTGACGCCATAGATCAGTGTCCGCCGCGTGCGGCCGTTGGCGGCTAGCTCGGCATTGCCGCGGACATTGGGGGTGACGGCGATGACATGAGGCAGGCGTTCGAGGGCCTGCGCATCCTCCAGCGACAGCGGCCGGGCGCTTGACGGCAGGCCGGAGGGCGAGCCGCCGGTCTTCGTCTTGCCGGGAATGACACTGACGTTATTGGTACCGAACTGGGAGAACTCGCCGAGCACGAAGCGGTGGATGCCTTCGCCAATGGAGGTGAGCAGGATCACCGCGGCGATGCCGACGGCGATGCCGAGCAGCGTCAGGAAGCTGCGCAGGCGCTGGGCGGTGATGGCGCGGACGGCGAGCTGGAGGGAGTCGGCGACGAGCATGGTCAGTGTTTCATCAGGGCCTGCACAGGGTCCATGCGGGCGGCGCGGCGGGCCGGCATGACGCCGAACAGCAGGCCGGTGCCCAGCGCCGTCGTCAGGCCGGCGATCACTGCCCAGTCCGGCGGGTAGGCGGGAAACACCGGGAAAGCCTGACGCAGGGCGAAGGCGCCGAGCTGGCCGAGCAGGTAGCCGAGCAGGGCGCCGACGCTGGAGAGCATCGCTGCCTCGGCCAGGAAGGCCAGGCGGATGGTCCGTGCCGGGGCGCCGAGCGCCTTGAGCAGGCCGATCTCGCCGGTGCGCTGGGTGACGGCGACCAGCATCACGTTCATCACCAGTATCCCGGCCACCGCCAGGCTGATGGCAGCGATGCCGGCGACGCCCAGGGTCAGCGTGCCGAGCAGCTTGTCGAAGGTGGCCAGGATGGCATCCTGGGTGATCACCGTGACGTCTTCCTCGCCGTGGTGGCGCTGCTTGATGATCTCGGTGGCCTGCTCGCGGGCCAGCGGAATGGCCTCGCGGCTGCGCGCCTCAACGAGGATGCGGAACAGGGTGTGGGAATTGAACATGGCCTGGGCCAGTGCCACCGGCACGATCACCAGTTCGTCGGTGTTCATCCCCAGCCCCTGGCCGACCGACTTGAGCACGCCGATGACGCGCAGCCGGCGGTCGCCGACGCGGATCAACTTGCCGACCGCCGGCTCGTTGCCGAACAGTTCGTCACGCACGGTGGCGCCGATGATGGCGACCGAGTCGCCGCGGTTCCAGTCGCCCTCTGGCAGACCGCGGCCCTGGGCGAGTTCGAAATTGCGGATGGGGATGAATTCGGCGGTCGAGCCGGCCACCATGATCTCGCGCAGGCGGCCGCCGTAGCTGATTTCCGAGGTGCCTACCGTGAGCGGGGCGACGCGGCTGACCGCGGAAGCCCGGCGCAGGGCGCCAGCATCGTCGATGGTCAGGTCGCGCGGCGTCGAGGTGATGGCGTTGGCCGGATTGAAACCGCCGGTGCCGGAACGGCCGGGCAGGACGATGACCAGGTTGGTGCCGATCGAGGAAAACTGGCCGACCACATAGCGCCGGGCGCCGTCGCCGAGGGCGGTGAGGATGACCACCGCGGCGACGCCGATCGACATGGCCAGAACCGACAGCGCCGTGCGCAACGGATAGCCGGTGGCGGCGTCGCGGGCGAAGCGCAGGGTGTCGGCGAAGCGCATCGCTAGACGGGCTTCATGGCCGGGCCGAATCGCTCTGCAGCCGCCCATCCTCCATCACCAGCTGGCGACGGGCGCGGGCGCCCATGGTCGGGTCGTGGGTGACGACAATCAGCGTGACGCCGCTGGCGTTCAGGGCTTCGAGCAGGTTGACCACTTCTTCGCCGGTATGGCGGTCGAGGTTGCCGGTCGGCT
>DDWF01000193.1:2301-3042 GCA_002345845.1 Betaproteobacteria bacterium UBA2293
CTGGCGCTGACCGCCGGAGAGTTGGTCGGGGCGGTGGTCGGCGCGCTGGTCCAGGCCGAAATCGACCAGCGCCTTGGCCACCCGGGCGTTGCGTTCCTTGAGCGGAATGCCGGCCAGAGTCATCGGCAGGGCGATGTTCTCGGCGGCGGTCAGGCGCGGCACCAGATGGAAACTCTGGAAGACGAAGCCGATGCGCTCGCTGCGCACGCGCGCCAGCTGGTCGGCGGAAAGGGTGGTGACGTCGATATTCTCCAGCTTGTAGCTGCCGGCGTTGGGTCGGTCGAGCAGGCCGAGCAGGTTAAGCAGCGTCGATTTGCCGGAGCCGGACGGGCCCATCACGGCGACGTACTCGCCGGCGTCAATGCTCAGGTCAAGTCCGGCCAGCGCGTGCACGGTCGAGTCGCCAAGCTGGAAGACGCGCTCGATACCGGCGAGTTCGATCAGCGCCATGAGCCGCTCGCCGTGATCCGCGACATCATTTTCCTTTTTCGTCCGGCGTGACCTTGGCGCCCGCCTTGATACCATCCTTCTCCAGCGAGGTGACGATGCGGTCGCCGGCGGCCAGGCCTTCCAGTACTTCGCTGTATTCCCAGTTGCTGAGGCCGGTCTTGATCGTGCGCTCGACCAGCTGGCCATTCTCGGCATCGAAGAGCAGCACGCGGCCGCCTTCCTGGATGGCGGCGGTAGGGATGCGCAGCACCTTGTCGCGGGCGTCGAGGATGATCTCGACATCGGCGCTGT
>DDWF01000291.1 GCA_002345845.1 Betaproteobacteria bacterium UBA2293
CGGCGCTGGCGGGACGGCGGCGGATGCCAGCTTCACTTGCATCCGCCTGAAAAACGATCATAACAATGCACCATTAGGCATCGCCAGCGGCCCGGCTATTCCTGCACCTGTTCATCATGCCGACCCCTGCGTCAGTTTCGCGCGTTTCAGCAGCGCCACGGCCCCGACAGCGCCCTGCCGATAAGCCGGCGATGTCCTGTTGCCATGAAAGCTACCCATTATTTGACGTGTCACGAATTTTGCGAAAGGGAACCCCACGGGAAGCTGACGCGCTGACATTTTTGTAATCAGCGCGGCCGAATTCGAAGTGGGGCATTCAAGGAACTCAGCCTGTCAGCCACCGCCACTTGTGGCGACGCCGGGGGACATGGGCAACGGGCGCTCAGTTGAGAGCATCTCGATAGCCTGCATTCGCGCTAGTGATTCGGTTGCCGGACTTCAACGTTTAAGCCTGAACGGTATGCCAACGCACAGATGCCGACAATACGTCGGCGTAGCTTGGTTGTGACTCTACGGATTCTGCCGCATTTGCAGTCCTGCGCTGCAGGCAGTTGCAGTGGTGAAGGAACCTGTGGAGCTTGGCTTGTGTAGCCCGGATCAATCGGATGGCATAAGCAACTTCGTCCGATTAGATCAGTTTCGCTCAGGAGCACTCATGAAAACTTTGCTTGGTATGGCTGTCGGTACGGTGACGCTGTTGGCCACCGATGTTGCTTTGGCGCAGAACGGAAACATGATGAGCGGAGGCTCGTCTGGCGCCGGCTGGATGAATGGCTACGGCGGATACGGAATTGGCGGACCGATTTTGCTCATTGTAGTTGTCGCCCTCGTTGTGTGGATCGTTCGGCGAAGCGGCAAGTAACCGTGCCCGAAAGCCATCTGGATTGCCGCAATTGCCATTTACGAAATTATTGATGAATTGAACCCTAAAGGAAAAACCATAATGAAAACCTCACTACTCGTTGCAGCAATGCTTGGCTGCACATTGTCGCTGCCCGTCCTCTCGGCTCAGGAAACAGACTTGCCCGCCAAGCCGGCGATGAGCATGGACATGGACAAGAAAATGCCGCAGATGCAGGAGAACATGAAAAAAATGCAGCAACAGATGGATCAACTTCGGGTCACAGACGATCCGGCGGAACGCGAGAGGCTGATGCAGCAGCACATGCAGACCATGCAGGACAACATGATGACCATGCGCGGCATGCGTGGCATGCGTGGCATGGGCGGCGTGGGCGGCATGAAGATGCAGGGTTCGACCGGACGCGGCGGGATGCAGCCCGGCGCGACCGGGTCGGACGCGATGAAGAACTCAATGATGACGGGAATGGACAGCATGCAATCCATGCCCATGTCCGGCGAAACCGACAAGGACTTCGCGATGATGATGAAGGTGCATCATCAGCAAGCCCTGGACATGGCGCAGGTGGAACTCGATTATGGCAAGTCGCCAGCCATGAAGGCGATGGCACGCAAGATCATTTCCGCGCAGAAGAAAGAGATTGCCCAGCTCGATCAGTGGCTCAGCAAGCAAAAATGATTTAGCGAGCGGTGTGACACGAGCCGCTCGCTTTTTCCGTACCGTCCTCCGAGCGCCGACTTTCGCGGGGCGCATTGAATTCCGCCGGACGCCGGCCAAACGAAGGCATCCTCACCTCAAGACTATGGATTGACTATTCCTGGAGATGTCGGTATGGTTTATACATTGTATAAACATTGAGGGGTACAATTATGGCGGAAGCCATTCTCGACATCAAGCATTGGGGCAACAATCTGGGCGTGCGGCTACCGGCTGCCGTGGCGCGTGAAGCGCACCTGCATGCCGACCAGCGTGTACGGGTAGCGGTGGAGCAGGGGCGTGTGGTGATTACGCCGCTGCAGGACGTGCCACTGACGCTCGCGCAACGGTTGGCCCGCTTCGATCCCTTGCGCCACGGTGGCGAAGTGATGGCGGCCGAGGCCGTCGGAGCCGAACGGTGGTAGCGGCAAAATCCGGCAAGGGCTGGGTACCCGAGCGGCAGGACATTATCTGGATCGATTGCAACTCGCAGGCGGGGCGGGAAATGCGTGACCGCCACCCTTTTCTGGTGCTGTCGCCGCGCGGATTCAACGAGCGCACCTCGCTGGTGATTGGCCTGCCCATGACCATGGCGGAATACAACGCCGACAACCCGTTCGCCGTTGCCGCCGGCCCGGCTGGAGGCAAAAAAACAGGCAAGAGCAGTTACGTTCTATGCCATCAGCCGAAATCCTTTGACTGGCGTGTGCGCTCCGCTACCGCACATCCCATGAAGCGACTGCCGGACGCATGTTTTGCCGAGGTGTGCGGCGTGCTGAACCAGATTGTGCAACTGAGCTGAAGCAAAAGTCGGCGCTGGCGAGANNAGCCGGAACGCCGCCAACACGGGGATGTTGGCTATTCGACTTTCATCTCGCCGCCCAGCGCGATCAGCAGGTCGTCGAGCAGATGGGCCAGTTCGCCGGCCATCAGGGCAAAATCGGCATCGAACTGCTCTTCGGCGTTGTCGGCTGATTCGGCCTGCTCCTTGAGGATGTCGAGGAAGGCCA
>DDWF01000049.1:0-1476 GCA_002345845.1 Betaproteobacteria bacterium UBA2293
TGAAGTGGGTGGAGATGAAGATGGTGACTTTGTCATTGCGCGACAGCTCGATGAGGATGCGCCAGAAGGCATCGCGCGCGACCGGGTCGACGCCTGAGGTCGGTTCGTCGAGGATGAGCATCTCCGGTCCGTGGATCATCGCCACTGCCAGCGAAAGGCGCTGACGCACGCCCAGCGGCAGGGCGTCGGGCAGGACGTTCATGGCCTCAGCCAGATCGAACTTTTGCGCCATCTCCGCCGCGCGCGGCGCGACCTGCGCCTCCGGCATGCTGAACAGGCGTGCATGCAACTCTAGGTTCTGGCGCACGGTCAGATCGCCATACAACGAGAATGACTGGCTCATGTAGCCGACCCGGCGCCGGGTCTCGATATCCTTTGCATCGACCTTCTTGCCGAACAGCCAGGCTTCGCCCTCGCTGGCGGCCAACAGCCCAGTCAGCATCTTCATGGTGGTGGTTTTGCCGCAGCCGTTGGAGCCCAGGAAGCCGAAGATTTCGCCGCGATCGATGCGGAAGCTGACGTGATCGACCGCCACGAAATCGCCAAAGCGCATGGTCAAGTCGCGCGCCTCGATGGCCGCCTTTCCATCGTTGACGCTCTCGCGAGGGGTGATGTTCACCGGCTGGTAACCGGCCCGCTGCTCTTCCGGCAGCAAGGCAATGAACGCTTCTTCCAATGTCTTCGTGTGCGTATTGGTCAGTAATTCACGGGGGGCACCGGTCGCCAGCACGCTGCCATCGTTCATCGCCACCAGCCAGTCGAAGCGTGACGCTTCTTCCATATAGGCCGTGGCGACCAGCACACTCATGCCCGGGCGGCGTGCGCGAATGCGCTCGATCAGCCCCCAGAACTGTCGTCGGGAGAGCGGATCAACGCCGGTGGTGGGTTCATCGAGAACCAGCAGGTCCGGGTCGTGAATCAGCGCGCAGCACAGGCCCAGCTTCTGCTTCATGCCACCGGACAGCTTGCCCGCAGGGCGATTGGCGAAGGGCGCGAGCCCGGTGGACTGGAGCAGATCGGCGATGCGCCGCTCACGCTCTTCCTTTGCCTGACCGAACAGACGAGCGAAGAACTCGACGTTTTCGAACACCGATAAGGTCGGGTAGAGGTTCTTGCCCAGTCCCTGCGGCATGTAGGCGATGCGCGGACAAACCGCGCGCCGGTGCCGGGCGTCGGTCATGTCGCCGCCCAGCACTTCGATGTCTCCGGCCTGGGTGGCCCGTGCCCCGGCCACCAGCGAGAACAGGCTGGACTTTCCGACCCCGTCCGGGCCGATCAGGCCGACCATGCGGCCGGCCGGCAGGTCGAGGTCGATGTCCTCCAAAGCCTTGGTCTTGCCGTAGCGCAGGCCGACGCCGCGCAGACGGACGACGGGCTCGGTCGCTGTCATGGCGGTAGTCTCAGGGCCAGACGTTCAGGCCAGGGCATGGCGCGGTCGATGCGCACGTAGGCCATGCCGGGCAGGCCGGTCTTGAC
>DDWF01000049.1:1490-2939 GCA_002345845.1 Betaproteobacteria bacterium UBA2293
TCCGCGCCTTGACCCGGAACATCAGTTTTTCCCGCTCGACTGCGGTTTCCACAGTCTTGGGCGTGAACTGGGCCACGTCGGCGACGAAGGACACACTGGCCGGGATGACGTATTGCGGCGCCGCGTCGAGTACCAGCCGGACCTCCTGGCCCAGAGCCAGCTTGCCGGCCGCGGCGGTGGGTAGAAAGAAGGTCAGGTAGACGTCGGCGAGGTCAACCATGTTGAGTACCCGGCCCCCTCCACCCACCACTTCCCCGGGCCGGGCGACGATGTACTGCACCCGGCCGTCGCGTGGCGCCTTCAGTGCCGTGTCGTCGATGTCGACCTGGATGCGCTCGATGCTGGCCTGGACCGCCGCCACCGCCGATCCGGCGCCGACGATCTGGGCTCGTGCCGCTGCCACAGCCGCGTCGGCCGCCGCGATCTGAGCCTGCACCGCGCCGACTGCCGCCTGAGCGCCTTTGACCCGCGCACTGTCATCGTCAGCTTCTTGTTGCGAACTGGCGCCTTCGCCAGCCAGCAGAGTGGAGCGCTCTTGGCGTTTTTTGGCAATGTCCAGTTCTGCCTCGCGCTGGGCTAGTACCGCCTGTACGGCGGCCCGTTCCGCCTTACGTAGGGCCAACTGGCTGCGCGCGGTGGCGACCGCGCTGGCAGTCTGCTGCAATTGCGCCTCGGCCTGGCGCAGTTGCGCGTTCAGTACATCAGTATCCATATGCGCCACCACCTGGCCGGCAGTGACGAACTCACCTTCGCGCACCAAGATGTCCATAATGCGTCCGGGTGCCTTGGCTGCGATGTCAATTTCCACCGCCTCGATCCGGCCGTTGCCGCCGGCCAGGCCGACATCGTCGCCGTTACCGGCGAATTTCAGCCAAGCGAAAGCGGTGATGCCGGTCAGAACAACGAGCACGGCGATTCTGGATAACCATTTTTTGGTCGTCGGTTTCATCGTCTTTCATCCTCGGTGCTCCGGTCGGCTCCCCCGCCCAGAGCCGCATACAGGTTCACACCGCTGGCCAGAAGGGCGCGCCGCGACTGCACCAGGGCCTGTTCGGCGGCAAACCGATCGCGCTCGGCATCGAGCACTTCCAGGTATGAGGAGACGCCGTTGCTGTAGCGCAGGCCAGCCAAGCGCGCCCGTTCCGACTGCGCGGCCAAGCTGGCCTGCTGCACGCCGACCTGCTCGGCCAGCCAGCGCCGGTCGGCCAGGGCGTCGGCCACCTCACGGAAGGCAGTCTGAATCACCTGCTCATAGTCGGCCACCGCCGCGTTGCGGCGCGCCTCGGCCAGGTCCAGGTTGGCTCGGGTGCGGCCGGCATCGAAGATTGGCAGGCTCAGGCTAGGCAGGTAGCTCCAGATTAGGCTGCCGTCGCCAAATAAGCCGTCGAGTTCCGCGCTAGCGCTACCCAAGCCGGCGGTCAGGGTGATGCGCGGGAAGAAGGCGGCGCG
>DDWF01000113.1:0-15155 GCA_002345845.1 Betaproteobacteria bacterium UBA2293
TCTACGCCCCGGGCAAGGCGAGCAATGCCGGCGGCGTCGCCACCTCCGGCCTGGAGATGAGCCAGAACGCCATGCGCCTCTCCTGGCAACGCGAGGAAGTCGATACCCGCCTGCACGAGATCATGTGCAACATCCACGAGGCCTGCCTGCGCTACGGCCGCGGTGCCGACGGCAAGGTCAGCTATGTCAATGGCGCCAACATCGCCGGTTTCGTCAAGGTCGCCGAGGCGATGCAGGCCCAGGGCGTCATCTGAGGAGAAGAAGATGTTTCCCGAATTCCGCGAACTGATCAGCGAACTGAAGAGCGAAAACCGCTACTTCCTCAAACTCTTCGACCAGCACAACGCGCTCGATCAGCGTATCAAGCTGATCGAAGCCCGCCTCGAACCGGGCTCGCACGACGAGATCGAAATCATGAAGAAGCAGAAGCTGGCGATCAAGGACGAACTTTACCAACTGCTCAAGCGGGTCAGTTTGGAGCGCCAGGCCACCTGAAGGAGCGAATTCGTTCGCCACTGAAAGAAAACAGGTGCTCCAAGGCGGAGCACCTGTTCATTTTTGTAGCAGACGGCCGGGCAACATCCGGCTCAACATGCCGTCGCGCAGCAGTGCATGCTTCAGGGCGCCGGCCACATGCAGGGCGATCAATGCCGCCCCGCCCCACACCGCCAGCCAGTGGATCTGCTTGAACAGACCGTTCAGCGCCTCGTCCGGCCAACCGGCCTTGGGCAGTTCGATACCGAAAAACTTCAGGGCGAAGGGCGTGAACGACGAGGCCAGGTAGCCGGCGAGCGGCGCCACCAGCAGGAACAGATAGAGCCCGACGTGCGTCGCTTTGGCCAGCGCCGCTTCCCAGCCAATGGCCGGCGACGGCGGCGCCGGGTGACGCTGCCGCCAGGCCAGGCGGATCAGCACCAGCAACAGCGCCAGCAGGCCGAGCGACTTGTGCAGGCCGTAGGCGGCACTGCGTTCGGCGCCCTTGGGCAGGTCGGTCATCGTCCAGCCCAGCCACAATAGCCAGATGATCAGGATGGCCTGCGCCCAGTGCAGGGCGATGGCCGGCAAGGTGTAGCGCGGCGCGTTCATCGGATGCTGACGCCCCATGGCAGTTCGCCGACGGCGATGTCATGCAGCTTTTCGAAGCGCCCGGTATCGATCACCGAAACGCTGCCGGAGCGACCGTTGGCGACGTAAAGCTTGCCACCGTCCGGCGTCAGCGCCATGTTCCACGGCCGCTTGCCGACCGCCACCGTGCCCGTCACCGTGTTGCTGCCGACGTCGATGGCCATCACCGAGGCATCGCGGCCGTTGGAGACGAACACGCGCTTGCCGTCCGGATGCACGGCGATCCCGTTCGGATACTGGCCGGCGGGAATCTCGGCGATCGCCTGCTGGCGGGCGACATCGATCGCATAGACCTTGCCGGCCAGCTCGCAGGCGACATAGGCAAGACTGCCGTCAGGCAGGAAGCCAATGCCGCGCGGCCGCTTGCCGACAGCGATGCTGGCCACCTGGCGCTGTGCCGCCACGTCGATCACATCGACCTGCTCGGCCTCCTCGGCGCTGACGTAGAGCCAGCGGCCGTCCGGGCTGAACACCGCATGTTCCGGGTTCTTGCCCCGCACCTTGATGCGCGCCAGCTCGCGACCCTCCGGCGCACTCAGCAGGACGACGCTATTGTCGTCCTCGATGGCCACTGCCAGCAGCTTGCCGTCGGCTGACAGGCTGACCCCTTCCGGCGAATCGCCGACCGGCACGCTGCGTTCGAGCTTGCCGGCGGCGCTGTCGACGATCAGCAGGCTACCGGTCTTGCCGTCAGTCAGATAGAGCCGCCCGGCACCGCCGGCGATGCCGCGCGGCCGCTGGCCGATGGCAAATTCGCCGCGTTTCTCGTCGGTCGCAGTGTCGATGATGCTGATGCTGGCCGTCTTCTCGTTCGGCACGTAGGCCAGCGGTTCGGCGGCGGCGGTACCGGCGAGCAGCGCCGCCAGCAGGGGGAGCAATGGGCGCATGGCAACCTCAGGCGGCGTGATGGGTGATGCCGTGCTGGCGGAAGATGGTGGCGATGCTGCCGTCGCGCTTGAGTTCGGCGAGGGCGGCGGCCAGCGCCTCGGCCAGCGGCTGCTCCTCGGCCTTGACGGCCATGCCGAGCGGCCAGCTGTCGACCTTCAGTTCGGCGAATTTGGCACTGTCGAGGACCACCCGCTCCTGCCCCTTGATCGCCGCCTCCAGTTCGGCCCGCGGCGCCAGCACGGCGGAGATGCTGCCGGCCGCCAGCGCCTGGCCGGCCTCGGCAACGGTGGTGAAATGGACGACGTTCTCGCGCAGCCGGCCGTTCAGTGCGCTGAGCAGGAAGGAGTCGGCCAGCGAGGCGGTTTCGACGCCGATCTTTTCGCGGGTGAACACTTCCAGGGCCATCGCTGCCGAGCCGGACAGCGCCGGCACGCGCTGCGGATTGCGCGCCACGGCCAGGGTTTCGCGATGGTAGGCGCCGAAGATGCGGACCTTGTCGTTGGCTCGCGCCAGGACTTCGTCCACCGGCACGTGCAGCATCACGTCGGCCGGCTGGGTGCCGAGGTAGTGGCCTTTCCAGACCATGTTGCGCAGGTCGTCGTTCATGTCCTCGTCGGCATTGAAACCGACGATTTCGGCGGCAAGGCCCATGCGGGCAGCGATGGCGCGGCCGATGTCGGCATCGATGCCCTTGCCGCCACGCAGCGAATACGGCGGGAAATCGTTATACACGGCGATGCGCAGGCTGCCGCGCTGGCGCACGGTTTCCAGCGCATCGGCAGCGGCCGGCAGGGCCAGGCACAGGGGCAGCGCGGCGAGCGCCTTCAGGCAGCGGCGGCGATCATTCTTCATGGACGGTCTCCAGCCAGGTGCGGATCGCCCACATGGCTTCCTGGGACAGGATGCCCTCGAACGGCGGCATGTAGACGCGGCCGTCGCGCACGGCGCCCTTGCGGATGCGCTGCATGAACACTTCGTCGCCCTCGTCGCCCTTGGGCAGGTAGCGCAGATCCGGGGCGATGCCGCCGGAGATGGCGCTGAGGCCGTGGCAGCGGGCGCAGTTCTGATTGTAGGCGGAATCGCCGATACGAATCGCCGTCTTGTCCTCGCGGTAGGGATTGGCCGCCTGCCAGTCGGCACCGAGGTTCTTCAGGCCGGTGGTGTCGACTGCCTGCGGCACCACGTCGCCATGGGCAAGGGCCGCCGGCACTTGCGCGGCGAGAAACAGGGCGGCGAGCAGCGCGCCTAGGGTTTGGGTTGAGTGCTTCACGGGGTCTCCTTTGGTGAATGCGAACGGACAGCTTGTGGGAGACCTGTCTGCAAAGCCTGTGCCAGTTGCTCGGCGAGCAAGGCAACAAACATGGCTTGAACGATGGCAGCGACGGCGCAGTCCAAGCAATACGGCTTGGCACGCCATTTGCGAGAGAAGCTACGGAGTTGTGCAGCACATTGCTTATTAAATGGGCAGGTGCTACGTTATGAAGCAGTAAAAATAACAAAAATGCAAGTTGGGTAGCCGGAGGAGAGATGGGACTAATTGAAACGACGGGCGAGTTGCACGCCCCACGTCTGCTGGAGGCACGGCAGATATTTTTCGACCGCGGCGAGTTGCCGGCGGGTCTGGTTGACCCGGTGATCCTGCGTTCCTGGGAACGCTGCCGGCGCTTCGGCCTGACCGAGGGGCACGCCCTGCCCGGCGTCGAATCGCTCGACCGGGTAGCGCTGAAGACCGAGCAGATGCGTAACCGCTACCTGCTGCAGCAGGTGCGGCCGATCATGGAGCATGTCTACGAGCAGATCCGCGAATCGGGCAGCATGGTCATCCTGGCCGACGCCAACGGTCTGCTGCTGGAAACGGTGGGCGATCCCGATTTCGTCGACCGCGCCGATCGCGTCGCCCTCGCCCCCGGCGCCTCGTGGGACGAGAACCAGCGCGGCACCAACGCCATCGGCACGGCACTCTCCGAGGAACGCCCGGTGGAAGTGCTCGGCGCCGAACACTTCCTTGATCACAACGGCTTCCTGACCTGCTGCGCCAGCCCGATCTTCGGTCCGGACGGCGTGCTGATCGGCGTCCTCGACATTTCCGGCGACTATCGCGCGACGCAGCGGCACACCCTTGGCCTGGCCAGACTATCCACCGCCCTGGCCGAGAAGCGCCTGTTCGAAGCTGCTCACGCCAACGACATCATCGCCTGCTTCCACGCCCGTCCGGATTATCTGGGCAGCCCGAAGGAAGGCATGGCCGCCGTGTCGCCGGACGGTCAGGTACTGGCGATCAACATCAATGGCCTGGAAATTCTCGGCATCCGCCGCGTCGATGCCGTGCGTCGCGATTTCTCGATGGTCTTCGAGAGCAGCCTGGCAACGCTGATCGACCGCCAGCGCCAGCAACCGCAGGGGCACAGCGAGATCAACGTCAATGGTCGGGCAATCAGCCTGCAGTTGCGCGGCCGCCTGCCATTGCCAACTACTGCCGGTCGCGTCTTCGACGAGCCGCCGGTCGCCCGGCCGCTGCGGCGCAGCGAAAGTGGCTGCAGCGCGCCGCTGACCCTCGACACCCTGAACACCGGCGATCCGCGCCTGCAGGCCGCCATCGACCGCGCCCGGCGCATTCTCGGGCGCGACATCCCGATCATGATCCAGGGCGAATCGGGTGCCGGCAAGGAAATGTTCGCCAAGGGCTTCCACAACAGCGGCCCGCGCCATGACGGCCCCTTCGTCGCGCTCAATTGCGCCTCGATCCCGGAAACCCTGATCGAGTCGGAACTCTTCGGTTACCAGGGCGGCGCCTTCACTGGCGCGCGCAAGGAAGGCGCCCCGGGCAAGATCCAGCAGGCGCACGGCGGCACGCTGTTCCTCGACGAGATCGGCGACATGCCGCTCAACCTGCAGGCGCGTCTGCTGCGCGTGCTGCAGGAACGCAGCGTGACGCCGCTGGGCAGCACGCGGGCGATCCAGGTCGACATCTCGCTGGTCTGCGCCACCCACCGCAAGCTGCGCGAGGAAGTCGCCCGCGGCAGTTTCCGCGAAGATCTCTATTACCGGCTGAACGGCATGAGCGTCACCCTGCCCGCCCTGCGCGAACGCAGCGACATCCGCCAGCTGGTCGCCAAGATCGCCGCCAGCGAGGTCTGCGAACGCGGCCCGGTGCGCTTCTCCGAAGGCGCCCTACAGGCCATCGAACGTTATGACTGGCCGGGCAACATCCGCCAGCTGTTCAACGTCATCCGCGTCGCCATCGCCTTGCTCGACGATGGCGAAAGCCTGATCTGCGAAGCTCATCTGCCCGAGGAACTGTTCGAGGCACCGTTGCCGCCGGCGAATATCGGCAATGCCCCACAGTGGGCCGCCGCCCCACTGGAAAACCCGGCCGGCAGCCTTGAGGAAATCGGCCGCCAGGTGGCGCAACGAGCGCTGGAAGCAGCCAACGGCAATGTCTCGGCGGCAGCCCGGCAACTGGGCATCAGCCGCAACACCCTTTACCGCAAGCTCGGCCGCTTATAGCAGGAAGGGATTTCGGGTCAGCGCAACGCCGACGATATAGGCGTAGGCGAGTAGCGCCAGCGCAAAGAAGCGCAGGCGGGCGGAACGTGTTTTTGCCCGCTTCAGCGCCATGGCACCAAGCAGGATATAGGCGAGCAGGCCGAGCACCTTGGCCGTCAGCCAGCCCTGCACGAAGGGATACTGGCCACTCATCCAGGCCATGACCAGGGCACTGCCGAGCAGCGTGCTGTCGATCACATGCGGCAGCACCCGCGTCAGCCGTGCCTGCAGTCGCGGCGACGCTGTCGCCATCCACCAACCACGCAGGCAGAAACCGAGGCCGCTGAGCACGACGCAAGTAACGTGCAGGTGCTTCAGGGCGAGATAGCTCAAGCTGCCTCCTGCCGGGCAACGATGGCGGCGGCCTGCTGGCGGTAACGCAGCGCTGCCTGCAGCAGGTTCCAGAACAACCAGCCGCCGGCCACGGCCAAGGCACCACCGGCCGGCCGGGCCAGCCAGTCGGGCAGGAAGGCTGCAGCGACCAGCAGCGCCAGCGCCAGTTGATGGGCGCGCATCTGCCGCTGCATGGCCGGATCGGCCAGCAGGCGGTTCATGTTCGGTGCCGGCATGCCGACCTGGATGCCATGCTGCAGGTGCAGCCAGGCGAGAAAGGGCACGATCTTGTAGAGCATGCCGGCGATGAAGGAAACGAAAGCGCCGGCAATCAACAGGATGGCAAACAACGGCGTCCACGCCGGCAACTCGGTGAGCGGCGGCCACAGGGTGGCGGCAGCGAGCATCAGCAGGGCCGCTATGGCGGCGAGCAAGCCGCTCTGCCAGTAGCGGCTGGTGGCATCGGCACGGGCCCGCCGGCGTTGCAACTGCAGACGCAGGGTCAGTCCGGCAAAGGTGCTGCCGACAGCGGCCAGCCCGAGCTGGCAGGCCGCCACCAGCCAGTGCCAGCCGCCGGCAGCAGCCACCGTCCACAGCAGCAGCAAGGCGACGATCAGCGGCGGAAACCACCAGCTGGGCCGCGCCGGGTAGCCGGGTGTCAGCTGGAACATCGGCACGACGACGTAGGCCATGGCAGCGAGCAGCACGCCGCCCCAGGCGCCCAGACCCCAGCCGGCATGCAGGTCAGTCAGATCGGTGTAGGGCAGACTCCAGCCGTGGGCCAGGCCGAGGGCCAGGGTGACGCCGAGAGCGACGGTGACGGCCAGGCTGAGCAAGGACAGTTTGAGACCGCGGATCGTCGGACTGGTCGACGGCTGCGCGGCCAGTCCGCGCCCGGCGGCAATCAAGAAAACGGCGAGGCTGGCCGCCAGCAGCACAGCGGCCAAACGAAAGAACCAGGGCGAAGCGCTGAGGAAACCGGCGGCCAGCAGCAGGGTACCCAGTGTCAGCGGCGGATGGACGAGACGGGCGACGAGCAGCGGCTTGCCAATATCGGCGCCGGCGAGTACCGGCAGGACCTGAAGCAAGGCGCCGATCATCACCTGCAGCATGAAGCCGATGGTGATCAGATGCACCATGGCCAGCGTCGCCGGCAGCCAGCGCGAAGCGAAGATATCCGGCCCGGCATAAACCAGCAGCAGGCCGGCGAGAACGAGGAACAGCGGCGCCGTCAGGAAAAAGCGCAGGGGCGCTGCCAGCGGCGGCGCATTGTCGAAGGAAAGCCCCCCCTGCATCGCCGGTGCTCAGCGCGAGATCAGTATTTCGAAAGTGCCGTCGGGCAGCAGCTCGCTCTCGTAGGCATGGCCGTTCTGGCGCAATACCTTGTACAGGGGATGCGGCTCGCGGAACAGCAGGAGCAGCATCTTCTCGCCGGGCTGCAGCCGGTCGAGCATTTCCATGGTCTGGACGAAGGGCTCCGGCGGCTCCATGTAGCGAGCATCGACGACATGCGGGGTTTTCGGATGGCTCATGCCTCGGCCAGCTCCGCTTCGAGATGTTGCAGCAGTTCGCCACATTCGGCGGCGAGATGCTCGTCGCACATCGGGTAGAGCATGTTTTCCTCCTTCAGGTTGTGCTGCTGCATCATGATCAGCAGGGTTTCGGCGCAGCCGATGTAATCGTCGCCGTCGCCAGCCGCCAGGGCGGCCTGGGTGTCGGCGAGCAGACTGCGCATCTGTTCGTGCTCCATGCGCATGACCCGGGTCGGCCCCATGGTCATGCCAGTCTTTACCTCGAAGGACGGAAACAGCGTCTTTTCCTCGGCCGCGAAATGCGCCAGCAGGGCCGTGGCGAAATGCCCGAAGGCCGCCTTGCCGGCCTCGAGATTGCCTTTGGCCATGGCCTGTTCAGCTTCGGCCAGCAGATCGTCGCAATGGCGATGATCGTCGGTCATGAAAGTGCGGATTGTGGTCATTAATGCTGCTCTTGGCGTATTGGGGTTCGACCATTCTGGAGTCAGCGCCAGGCTAGCTCCTTGACCGGAGTCAAAACCCGGCGTTCAGACCGCCACGCCCACCTGCAACTCGTCGAACCAGTTAATGAAGCGTTCAACATCCGGGCCGGTATATATGGCACCGTGTTGCGGGCAGAGCAGGTCGATGGCCATGCCGCTGACCCGCTCGCACCAGCGGCGCTTGGCCTCGTTGGAACCCATCCAGCGTTTGTGGAAGGCTTCGGCATGGCGGATATGGTTATCGAAATTCTCGACGTACAGGCCATCCACGCCTGGCGGCAACAGGGCGGCGCCGACATCGCCGGAAAACAGCAGGCGGGCAAGCTTGTCGTAAAGATGGAAGTTTCCCGAGGAATGCAGGTAGTGCGCCGGCACCGCCTGCAGCATCAGGCCATCGACCGGCACCTCGCAGCCCTCGTCGGGCAGGGTCACGAAGGTGTCGCCGGTACCGCCGAAATGCGGGATGAAACCGCCCCAAAGCCAGCTGACGTAGCATTTCATCGCCGGATTGAACTCCAGCCAGAGTGATAACGACGAGCAGATGTCCGGATCCTGATGCGAGGCGAAGATGCCGCTCAGGGCCGAGGGATCGAACTCCGCCGACAGCGCCGAAAACACCGCCGGGAAGATCTCGGCACCACCGGGATCGACGAGCAGTCCGCGATCACCGTGGGTGACCAGGTATTCGTTGGTATCAATCAGGTAGTTTGGCTTGTCGGGGTCGCGGACAATGGCCAGCCAGCGGTGGTCGCCGTCCTGGAATATGGTCTTGGTCGTCTTCACTGAACTGCTCCGGTGTACATCATTTGCTGGCAAAGAAGGGCGAATGGCGCAGCGACTCGAGGGCGCCGCGAATCTCCTCGACGATGCCGTCGAATTCGGATGAAACCTGGGCCAGCGATGCGGCGAAGCTCTGCCCGTAGGCCGCTTCGATCTTCGCCGATTTGGCCAGGACACCGCCCAGCTCAACCAGTTGGAAGGCATCCTCGAGGGCCCGCTTCAGCTGTCGGCGCAAGTCGGACAGCCGCTTGGCATGGGCTGCCCGCTCGCCGGCCCGACGTTCGAGGACAGCGCTGACCAACGGCGATACCGAGCCGCCTTTGGCGAGTTCGCCAAGCAGACGGTCCTGCCGGCCATTGCGCAAAATGATCGAAACTTCGTTGACGCTGTCGTGGATCAGGGCGTTCAGCCCGCTCATGCATTCGCGCAATTCCTGGGAGAAGACGCGCAGCTCATTGGACAGCACGCCGAAACCGAGCGCCGCGGTGCCCGCCCGCTTGGCCAGGAAGATGGCATTGAGCGCCATGATGTTGATCTTGAAGGAAACACCAACGACGCGTTTGATCTGCTCGTTGATGCTGACGATAAGCAACAGGTCGGCGCTGGCGGCGGACGCGGTCGCGCCCACCGTCAGGGCCGTGGCTGCACTCATTTCTCCAGCACGTAGCTGCCGGGTGCATCACCCAGCGCCGGGAATTTGCGATTGGCGGCCGGATAGGCCTCGACCAGCGGGCCGCTGCGCTCGCCCAACCAGCGCGTCCAGTCTTCCCACCAGGTCCCCGGTTTCTTGTCGGCGCGGTCGAACCAGTGTTCCCAGTGCTCGTTGCGTTCCGGTTCGGCGATCCAGTAGGCACGCTTGGGCGGATTGGCCGGCGGATTGACGATGCCGAGGATGTGGCCGGAGGTGGACAACACGAAGCGCACCGGCGCCGCGACGTTGATCTGCTTGCGGATGCGGTAGCACTGCTTCCACGGCGCGATGTGATCGTCCTCGGCGGTCACCGCGTAGAGCGGCTGGGTGATGCGATCGAGGTCGATGTCTTCGCCGGCGATGCTCAGCTTGTCGCGCTTGATCAGGTTGTTGTGCAGGTACATCTCGCGCAGGTAGTAGGAATGCATGGCCTGCGGCATGCGCGTCGAATCCATGTTCCAGAACAGCACATCGAAAGCCGGCAGGTTCTCGCCGAGCAGGTAGCTGGTGACCCAGTAGTTCCAGATCAGGCTGTTCGAGCGCAGCATGCGGAAGGAAGCCGCCATCTCGTTGCCATCGAGATAGCCCTTCTTGGCCATCGACTCTTCCAGGGCATTGATGCACGACTCGTCGATGAAGACGTCGATATCGCCGGGATGGGCGAAATCGGTCAGGGTGGTGAACAGCGTCCAGTGGGCGACCGGCATCTTGTCGGCGCCATAACGCTTGTTGGCCCAGGCCATGTAGGTGGTGACCAGCGTCCCGCCGATGCAGTAGCCGACCAGATGCACCTGCGGCACCTTGCAGAACTCGCAGGCGACGCGCACCGCCTCGGCGACACCTTCCTCCAGATAGTCGTCGAAGCGGATGTCGGCCAGACTTTCGTCCGGATTCTTCCAGCTGGTGATGAATACCGAAAAACCCTGGTCGGTCAGGTACTTGACCAGACTTTTCCGCGCCGTCAGATCAAGGATGTAGAACTTGTTGATCCACGGCGTGGTGATGACGATGGGCATCGCCCGCACCTGCTCGGTGGTCGGCGCGTAGTGGATCAGTTCGAGCAGGCGGTTGCGGAACACCACCTTGCCCGGCGTCGTCGCCAGATCCTTGCCGACGGTGAAGGCATCGGGCTCGACCATCAGGATGTTTTTCGCCTTGATGTCGCGCTGCAGGTTTTCCCAGCCCTGCTTCAGGCTCTCGCCGTTGGTTTCGACGAAGCGGCGCATGGCCGCGGGGTTGAACCAGAAGAAATTGGTCGGCGCCACCATGTTCAGCCAGTTGCGCAGCCAGAAGGCAGAACGCCGGCGCTCCTTGTCCGACAACCCCGGGGTCTCGAAGAGCATGTCCTCGAGATGGTGGGTAAAGGCCAGGTACCACTCCTTGATGATGTCCCAGGTCGCCGAGTCGGTCCAGATCGGGTCGGCGAAACGGGCATCGTCGGCATTCGGCTTGATGACGTCGGGTGAAGCGACACCGATCGCCCGGCTCATGACGTGCGACTGGAGTGAAAAAAGGTCGGCAGACAGCGAATTGAGCGCCCGCGACAGTTCCTGAGGGTGGAGCAGCCAGGCCATCTGCGCATTGAGCAGCGAAGTGGTCACGCCGTACGGATCGATGGCCTTGCTCACCGAATCGCCCAGGCTTTCCAGCGGGCTGTGTTCATGCATGTTGACGCTGCCGTTCCTTGCCGATGTGTTGCCGGACATTTGCCTTACCTCTTAGCGCTATTGAGCTAAGCCTATCTTACAGGCTGACGGACTCGCCGGGGAGCGGCGGACGCACCTTCGACCAGCCATGACGCTCCTTGATTGCAGCGGTGAATGCCGCCGAGGAAGCGGCTTCACCATGGACAACAAAGACCTGACGCGGCGCCTGGCGAAAACCACCCAGCCAGTCGAGCAGCGCCGCCTGGTCGGCATGGGCGGAAAGACCGCCGACGGTGGCGATGCGCGCCCGCACCGGCACCTGCTGACCGAAGATGCGGACCAGGCGCGCCCCGTCCACCAGCCGCCGACCAAGCGTGCCGGCCGCCTGGAAACCGGCGATCAGGATGCTGCACTCGCGACGCGGCAGATTCTCGCGCAGGTGGTACTTGATCCGCCCGGCCTCGCACATGCCGCTGGCGGAAATGATGACGGCGCCGCTGCGGATGTCGTTGAGCGCCTTCGAGCGCTCGACATCGGCGACGAACTCCAGCTTCATCTTCTCCGGATGCGCCTGCTGCCAGGCGATCAGCCCGCGCGTTTCAGCGTCGAGCAGTTCCTTGTGATTGAGCGTGATGCGCGTCGCCGTGTTGGCCATCGGCGAATCGACATAAACCTTCAGCGGCCGCAGGCGCTGGCTGCGCACCAGGCCGGCCAGCAGGTAGATGATCTCCTGCGTGCGGCCAACGGCGAAGGCCGGGATGATCAGATTGCCGCCGGCGGCCCAGGTCCGCTCGACGACATCGACGATCTCGTCCTCGGTTTCCGCCAGCGAACGATGGCGGCGGTCGCCGTAGGTCGATTCGATCAGCAGCACATCGGCGGTGCCGCCCGGCCGTTCCGGATCCTTCAGCACCGGCCGCTCCGGCTGGCCGAGATCGCCGGAAAAGATCAGGCGCCGGGGCTTGCCCTCGCCGTTGACCAGCACCTCCAGCCAGGACGAACCAAGAATGTGCCCGGCATCGTGGAAACGGACGCTGACGCCGTCCGCCGGCCGCAACTCCTCACCGTAGGCGACCGGCCGTAGCAGATGCAGGGCCGCCAGCGCCTGCTCCACCGAATACAGCGGCGCCGGAATGCCGCGCTCGCCCTTGCCGCGCCGGTGCCGGTTGCGCAGTTGCCACTCGGCTTCCTTTTCCTGGATATGGGCACTGTCCGGGAGCAGCACTTCGAGCAGTTCGATGGTCGCCGGGGTAGCGTAGATCGGGCCACGATAGCCAAGCATGGCCAGCCGCGGCAGTAATCCGGAATGGTCGATATGGGCATGGGTGAGCAGGACGAAGTCGATTTTGCGGACGTCGAAGCCGAAATTCAGTGCCCGCTGGTTCTTGCTGCGCGCCTCAGGACCTCCCTGAAACATGCCGCAGTCGACCAGGAAACGAAAGCCTGCCGCCTCGACCAAGTTGCAGGAACCGGTGACCTCGCCGGCGGCTCCGTGAAAACCCAGACGCATGTTTGAAATCCTCCCGAGTTGGCGTAGCATGGCCCTGAACAAGGCGGAAAGCAACGCCTGCAGACCGTTTCAGGAGGTAGACCATGTTCAAGCACATCCTTGTTCCCACCGATGGCTCGGAGTTGTCACAGGCAACGGCACGGCGCGCCGTCGCCTTCGCCAGCGAGGCTGGCGCCAGGGTCACGGTATTTTTTGCCAAACCCGAATACCCGATTGCCTACTTCGGCGAAGGTGCATTGATCGACCCGACAACACCGGAAAAATTCGCCGAAATGGCTGACAACCAGGCCACCCAGTATCTCGGCGAAGTGCAGGCGATGTGCGCTGCCGCGGGCGTTGCCTGCGATACCTTCACCGCCACCAGCGACGTGCCTTACGAAGCGATCATCGAGGCCGCCGAAAAATCCGGCTGCGACCTGATCTTCATGGCCTCCCACGGCCGCCGCGGAATCAGCGGCTTTCTGCTCGGCAGCGAGACCAACAAGGTATTGACCCACTCCAAGGTGCCGGTACTGGTCTATCGCTGATCGCCCCGTCGACCACCCAGTCGCCGTATTCCGGCAGCGCCGCCGCGCCTGCCAATAGTCTGCCGCGCGGTCAGCGGCCATCTTTTCCCGGTTCAGCAAGATGCAGCACAATCGCCGCCTGTTTCGCCTGAAAAGCCGGATCCTTGCTCCCGTCGGCATCGTCCTGCTGGCGCTCGTCGTCCTCGGCGCCCTGGTATTCAGCAATTTTCTGCAACAGCGCGAAAACCAGGAAACCGAGCGCAGCGCCCGCCAGGTAGACAACATCTGGCAGGGATTGGTCGCTGACAGCCGCAAGCACCTGGCCTGGTTCGCCGCCGATGCGGCCGCCAATGCCCGCCTGTCGGCGGCCATGGAGCGCCGCGACCGGGCGGCGCTGATCGGCGAGGCGGCGCCGATCCTGAAAGTATTGCGCCAGCAATTCGGCATCAGTCACTGGTATTTCATCACGCCCGACCGGCACACCCTGCTACGCGTCCATGAGCCTCACCGCAGCGGCGACCTCGTAGACCGCCAGACCCTTGTCGAGGCCGTCGCTACGGGGCAACCGACAAGCGGCCTGGAACTTGGCCCGCTGGCCACCTTCACGTTGCGCTACGTCCTCCCGTGGACGGTCGATGGGCGGCTGATCGGTTACATCGAGATGGCTACCGACATCGAACATTTCGCCCGGCAGATCAGCGAGATGACGGACCTGGAAATCTTCATTGCGGTGCACAAGGAATTCACCAGCGAGCAGAACTTCATCGCCGGCAAGCGCGCCCTGGAGTTGAGCGGCGACTGGGATGCTTTCGCCAATTTCGCCCTGCTCGCCCAGACGCGTGACCGCCTGCCGGACGGCGCGGCCAGCTACTGGCAGAACAGCCTGCGCGGCAAAACCGGCATCTTCACGGCGAGTGCCGGTAACGAAGCGTGGAGCGGCAATCTTCTTCGACTGAATGATCACGCCGGCCGCCCAGCCGCTTCACTGCTCCTCCTGCGCGACAACGCAGCGAGCCGTCAGGCCGCCTTCCGACAACTCGCCTTCCTCGTCGCCGCTGCCAGCTTGCTCGCCTTGCTGCTGTATCTGGCGCTCGCCCGCCGGCTGACGGCGATCGAACAGCAACTGGAGGTGGCCCATGCATCCCTGGCCGCCAACGAACAGCGCTTTCTCGATATTTTCTCGACCAGTTCGGACTGGTGGTTCTGGGAAATGGATGCCAACCTGCGCTTCTCGTTCTTCTCGGAGAATGCCGGCAAACTGCTCGGTTTCGATCTGGCCCGGGCGCTCGGCCGGACCCGCCGGGAGATCATGGCCGTCGTCGATGCCCGCGACCGCGCGGCAATGGAAGGCCATATCGCCGACCTCGAGGCGCACCGCCCCTTCCACAGTTTCGAATACCGGATGGCGGTACCGGGCTGCGAAACCCAGTGGCTCAGCATCAGCGGCGTGCCGGTGATCGCGACTGACGGCAGCTTCCTCGGTTATCGCGGCGCCGCCACCAACATCACCCAGCGCAAACTGCATGAAGAAGCGGAAACCGATGCCCGCGAGGGGGCAGAAGCCAAATACACCATCGCCCGCGTCCTCCAGGACACCAGCCGACCACTCGCCGAACGCCTCACCCTGGCGCTCGAGGCCATTTTCGCCATGCGCCACCTGGTCGTCGAGCGCAAGGGCGGGGTCTTCCTGAGCGCCCCCGAAGCCGGCGAACTGCACCTGCACACCACCTGCGGCAATTTCTCCAGCCAGTTCCTCGCCGACGAGCAACGCCTGCCGTTCGGCCGCTGCCTCTGCGGACGCGCCGCCCAGTCCGGCGAAATCATCATTTCCGATAGCTGCTTCAGCGATCACCGCCACGAAAACAGCTGGCCGGACATGACCGAGCACGGCCACTACATCGTGCCGCTGATGCTCGGCGCCGAATGTCTGGGTGTGCTTTTCCTCTACACCTCGCCGACCCCTTCGCGCTCCTCTGTCCGCCTGCAGACCCTGCAGCAGATCGGCGGCCTGTTCACCCTTGCCCTGGCCAGCGAACGGGCCATCCACACCCAGGAGGAAGCTTCGCGACGAGCCGAGGCGGCCAGCCGGGCGAAGAGCGATTTTCTGGCCAACATG
>DDWF01000113.1:15258-15476 GCA_002345845.1 Betaproteobacteria bacterium UBA2293
TCCAAGATCGAGGCCGGCAAGCTCGCTGTCGAGCGGATCGCCTTCGATCTGCGCGAAACGCTTGGCCAGACCTGCGAACTGCTGGCCATCGGCGCCCGCGACAAGAACCTGCAGTTTTCCTGTCGCGTCGCCCCGACTGTGCCCGGCATACTGCTCGGCGACCCGGGCCGACTGCGCCAGATCATCACCAACCTGGCCGGCAATGCCATCAAATTCAC
>DDWF01000283.1 GCA_002345845.1 Betaproteobacteria bacterium UBA2293
TCAAGTACGCCGAACAACTCGGTTACCGCATCAAGCTGCTCGGCATCGCCAAGCGCCGCGACAACGGTGTCGAACTGCGTGTGCATCCGACGTTGATCCCGGCCAAGCGTCTGATCGCCAACGTCGAGGGCGCCATGAACGCCGTCCTGGTCAAGGGTGATGCCGTCGGTGCGACGATGTACTACGGCAAGGGTGCCGGTGCCGAGCCGACCGCTTCGGCCGTCATCGCCGACCTGGTCGACGTCACTCGCCTGGCCACCGCCGACGCCGCCCACCGCGTGCCGCACCTGGCTTTCCAGCCGGATGCCATGTCCAACCTGCCGATCCTGCCGATGAGCGAGATCGAAACTGGCAACTACCTGCGCCTGCGCGTCGAGGACAAGGCAGGCGTGCTTGCCGACGTCACCCGTATCCTTGCCGACCAGGGCATCTCCATCGATGCCATGCTGCAGCGCGAGCCGGAAGAAGGCGAGGGCGAGACCGACATCATCATCCTGACCCATGTCTGCAAGGAAAGCGCCGCTGATGCGGCGATTGCCAGGATCGAAGGCCTGGCGGCGCAAAAGGGCAAGGTCAAGCGTATCCGCCTGGAAGAATTGCAGTAAGGTTTATCAGCTTGCAGGGCATTTTTTGACGGGGGCTGCGGCCCCCGTTTTTGCTGCCGATTACGACACCGATCAAGGAATGCCGGGAAGGTCGCCGGCACAATCCGCGAACGCCCCGATTCTGGCGCAACCCTCAAGGAGATAAACATGGCCTGCAACCACACGACCCCCGAAGCCCTCTACCCGTTTGACGCCCGTGGCGTCGCCAAGCGTTTCCGTCACGCCGCCATCTTTGGCGCCCTCGATTCGCTGCAGCCAGGCGAAACCATGCGTTTCTGCAACGATCACGACCCGCTGCCGCTGCTTGCCCAGTTGCAGGCGCGCTACGGCGATCACCTGGCTATCGAGTACCGCCAGCGCGAACCGGGCGCCATCGTCATCGACTTCGCCGTCGTCAGCTGATTGATCGCCACCGCCAGCCTGACCCTGCTTGCCCTGTTCGCCAGCGTCGCCCTGACGCTGGCCGGGGTCGGGTCGTCGGTGGCGGTGTTGCATCTGGCCTTTACCGTCGGCATCGTGCCGCTGATTTTTGCGGCGATGATGCATTTTGTGCCGGTGCTGACACGCACCGGAAGTCCTGGCCGTTTGCTGGCCAGTCTGCCGTCCGTCGCTCAAGGCATCGGTCTGCTGGTCGTTGGCGCCCTGCAAGGGCTGCTGCCGTACTGGCTGCTGCATCTGGCAGCCTTGCTCGATCTCCTGTTGGCGGTGGTCCTGCTGGCCTGGATCGTCGGCCGGGCGCGCGCTACGCTGGGGACGCCGCATCCGGGCTGGCGCTGGTATGCGGCGGCGCTGGCTTGCCTGGTCCTCGCCCTGACAGCCATTCTCGCGATGGCCGCCTGGCCATCACAGTGGGGGACTTGGCGCCAGCTCCATCTGCATCTGAATACGCTGGGTCTGGTCGGGCTGGCGGCACTCGGTACTTTGCCGGTACTGCTGCCGACTGCCATGGGACGGGCCGATCCCGATGCCGATTCCTGGCTGCGCCAGCGCCTCTGGCTGGCTGCTGGCGGAGCGCTGTTGGTCGCTGCCGGCGCCGCCTTCCATTGGGTGCTCGCCGCCATCGGCGCAGGGCTGCTGCTGGTGGCGACGCTGGGCTTGCTCGGTCAATGGGGCCATTGCTTCACCTTCAGGGCCATCGCCGCTGACGGTGTTGGTGCTTCGCTGCTGGCGGCGACCGGCGGACTGGTGCTGACCCTGGCGGCCGGCATCGCCCACGGCGCCGGTCTGACGGTGGCGCCACCGACCCTGCTCGCCTGGCTGGTGGGCTTCCTGCTACCGCTGGTCAGCGGCGCGCTCAGCCAGTTGCTGCCGGTGTGGCGTTGGCCGGGACCGCAGTCGCCAGAGCGCCTGGAAATGCGGCGGCGCCTGGCCACTGGCGGTAATTTACGGGCAGTCTTCTTCCTGCTTGCCGCCACCCATGCCTTGGCCGGCTTTGCCTTCGCCGCCGTGGGCTTTGCCGCGGGCGGTCTGCTCTTCTTTGCCGTGGCGCTGATGCAAGCCGTTCGCGTCCGTCGTCCGACACGGTAAAATCGCGGTTTTTCGCTTTCAGGGTTTCGCCATGCGCTACATCTCGACTCGCGGTCATGCCGCACCCCAGGCTTTTTGCGACATCCTCCTCGGCGGCCTGGCCCCGGACGGCGGTCTCTACCTGCCGGAGAGCTATCCGCAGATCAGCCGCAGCGAACTGGATGTCTGGCGCCAGTTGTCCTACGCCGACCTGGCTTACGAGATCCTGTCCAAGTTCATCACCGACATCCCGCCGGCCGACCTGAAGGCGCTGGTCGCCAAAACCTATACCGCCGAAGTCTATTGCCATACGCGCAACGGTGGCGACGCGACGCAGATCACGCCGCTGACCAAGCTGGAAGACGGCCTGTATACCCAGGAACTGTCCAACGGTCCGACGCTGGCCTTCAAGGACATGG